>NZ_JBSGDT010000017.1:0-170036 GCF_053602515.1 Amycolatopsis sp. NPDC004368
ACGCTGCTGTTCAGCTACCCGTTCCGCTGGTTCTACGACGTCCTCGCAAGCACGGGCCTCTTTCGCATGTCCTGGGGGTCGGACCCCCAGACCCCCGCCAGGAGGGGCTTCGCCCCCCTGGACCCCCCACCAGGAGGGCTGCGCCCCCTGGAACCCTGCTTGGGGCTGCGCCCCCTGGACCCCTGCCAGGAGGGCTGCGCCCCCTGGAACCCTGCTTGGGGCTGCGCCCCTTAGAACCCTGCCAGGAGGGCTGCGCCCCCTGGAACCCTGCCAGGGAGGCTGCGCCTCCTGGAACCCTGCTGGGGCTGCGCCCCCTGGACGCCCTGGTGAGTTGCGTTGGGTAGGGGAGTGGTGGTGGTAGGGCGGGGTGTGTGGGGACGGTTGCGGGGGCCTTGTTGGCGGCTGGCAGTTGGTGGGTCGGGGTTTGCGGGTGCGGGGTGAAGGGTCAGGGGTGGGGGAGCCAGGAGAGGTGGCCGTCGGGGCGGAGGAGGGCGGCGGGGGTGTCGGCGAAGGTAGGGCGGGCAGGTCTGTTGTGGACAGTGGGCCGGGGATCGTGGGGAGGGCTGACAGGTTGGCGGTGGGGGTGGTGAGGAGGACGTGGTGGCCGGAGTGGAAGAGGGTGCTGGACCAGGAGCCGGTGGGGAGACGGAAGTCCGGGAGGCGGGCGCCGGTGAGGGGGTGGGTGCCCGGGGGAGCGGGGTAACGCACGGCGAGGCCGGAGATGACGCCGGAGAGGTGGTGGGAGACCGAGGGGAGCTCGGCCAGAGAGGTGAAGAGGGTCCGTAGGGCGCGGGTGGCGGGAGTGCGGGGGATCAGCGCGGACTGGGCGGCGACGTTGTCGAGGACGGCAGAGGCGACGGGGCGGCGCTCGGACTCGTAGGTGTCGAGGACGTCTTCGAAGCCGCGGAGGGCGGCGGCGAGTTTCCAGCCCAGGTTCATGGCGTCCTGGATGCCGAGGTTGAGGCCCTGGCCGCCGGCGGGGAAGTGGATGTGGGCGGCGTCGCCGGCGAGGAGGACGCGGCCGCAGCGGTAGCGGGCGGCCAGGCGGGCAGCGTCGGAGAAGCGGGAAGCCCAGCGGATTTTCGTGATGGTGGCGGGGGCGTAGGTCCCGTCGAAGGCCGCGTGCACCTCGGGCGGCGTGATCGGTGAGCCGAAGGTGGTGGGGCGGCGGGCGCGGTCGCCGAAGGTGAAGCGGTAGAGCAGCGGCTCGTCGAGGGGGATGAGGCCGCGGAAGCCGGTGCGGCCGGAGGACTGGACCAGTCCGCGCATCGACGTCCAGGTGCCGGCCGCGTTGTCGGGGACACGGTCCACGAAGACGTCGGCGACCACGCCGTGCCCGGTGCCGGCTTCGCCTTCGAACGGGATGTCCAGCAGTCTGCGCACGGTGCTGCGGCCGCCGTCGCAGCCGACCAGGTAGTGGCAGCGCAGCGAGACGTTCGCGGAAGTAGTCACGACAACGCCCGAAGCGTCCTGCGCGAGGCCCACCAGCTCGTGGCCACGCAGCACCTTGCCGCCGAGTTCGGCGAAGCGTTCCTCCAGCAACGCCTCGACCTGCGCCTGCGGAATGCCCAGCTGGTAGGGGTGGCGCGTGTCCCAGCCCGCGTAGCTCACCGGGACGGCCGCGAATTGTCCCTCCTGGACGGTGGCGAACGCGCGGTCCTCCGCCCTCGGCAGCAATCCGCGCAGGTCCAGGATCTCCGCCGTGCGCGGCTGGAGGTTCAGCGCCTTCGACAGGCCGGTGCGCTCCGGAAGGCGTTCGACCACCACGGCGTCGACGCCCGCGAGGCGCAGCTCGGCCCCCAGCATCAAGCCCGTGGGGCCGGCTCCGACGACGACGACCTCGGCGTGCAGCTCGTTCACGAGCGCTCCTTAACGTTGTTAAATTGACCTGTCGTCATGGTGCCCTTAACATCGTTAAATTGTCAAGGAGGAGCGAGTGGCACTGACGAAGCAGGACATCGCGCGCTCGGGGCTGCGCCTGCTCAACGAGGTCGGCCTGAACGGGTTGACGCTGCGGCTGATCGCCGGCGACCTCGGCGTGAAGGCGCCGGCGTTGTACTGGCACGTGAAGAACAAGCAGGAGCTGCTCGACGAGATGGCGACGCAGATGCTCGCCGACGCCGCGGCCGGGCGCGTGCCGCCCGCCGGGCTCGACGAGTGGCAGAGCCTGGAACACCTGGCCAGGGGCCTGCGCGACGCGCTGCTGGCGTATCGGGACGGCGCCAAGGTCTTCGCCGGCACGTTCCTCACCGACACGAGCGTGATCGGGCCGTTTCCCCTGCAAGTGCGCGTGGACGCCGGGCTCGACCCCGTGCGGGCCGCCCGGGCGCACTTCGCCGTTTACAGTTTCGTGATCGGGTTCACCATCGAAGAGCAGGCCGTGTATCCGGTGCGTGGTCAGCGCGACGAGCGCTACGGCCCGGACGACGCCGGTTCGGCCGTGCTGGCCGACCCCGACGCCGGTTTCTCCGACGGGCTGGCCATCGTGCTCGCGGGCGCCCGCCAATGGGTCGACGGGCCATCGCCGCAGGTGAGGGCCTCGGAAAGTCCTTAAGTGGGGGTGCCGGAAAACCAGTTCGACCCCCGTGTAATCTATTAACACAACGACGCGGGGTGGAGCAGCTCGGTAGCTCGCTGGGCTCATAACCCAGAGGTCGCAGGTTCAAATCCTGTCCCCGCTACAGAGGTGGGAGGCCCGTGCTTGCGGAAATCGCAAGCCGGGCCTCTTTCGCATGTCCTGGGGGTCGGACCCCCAGACCCCCGCCAGGAGGGGCTTCGCCCCCCTGGACCCCCCACCAGGGAGGCTGCGCCCCCTGGACCCCCTACCAGGAGGGCTGCGCCCCCTGGACCCCTGCCAGGAGGGCTGCGCCCCTGGAACCCTGCCAGGGGGCGCAGCCCTTAGAGCCCTGCTGGGGGCTGCGTTCCCTGGAGCGCTGCCGGGAGGGCTGCGTTCCCTGGAGCGCTGCCGGGAGGGTTGCGTTCCCTGGGGGCGGCTGGGGGCGGCGCCCCCTTGGGAACCCGCGAATGGCTGGTTTGCACACTGGGTAAGCCGGGGTTTTTCGTGCCCTGACCTGGCGGTTCGCTCGGGTGGTGGTTGCGCTCGCGGCCCGTGGTCGTTTTGCGCCGGAACTCGCGGCCCCGCGGTAGCGGAGCGTGTCCGGGTCCACAGTGGACCTGCTGTCGGATTGGGCCGAACGAGGGGATAACACTAGCCACAATGGACAGATCCCGAGGCCACTGTGGACATACCGACGAAGAAGTGGGAACGTAGAGGTGTGTCCGAATTGAATGCAACAGCCGCCGCTCTGCTCGGTCTCCTTCACGACGGTCCCGCCACGGGTGGGCAGCTCGTCGCTGGAGCGGACGAGCGCTTCGGCGCCTTCTTCAGTGTCACCCGAAGCCAGGTCTACCGCGAGCTCCCGGCGTTGTCCAAGGAGGGCCTCGTCCGGCTGGGCAAGCAGGGTCCGCGCTCGAGCCAGCAGTACGTGCTGACCGCGGCCGGCAAGAAGGCCTTCAAGACGTGGCTCGCGTCCGAGGCCGGTCCCGACCACCTGCGCAGCCCGCTCATCCTGCGGCTCGTGCACGCCGGTTCGCTCACGGCGAAGCAGCGCACCACCCTGCTGGAGACCGCCCGCGGCACCTACCAGGCGCAGCTGGAAGAGGCCAAGTCCGCCACCAAGGCGGCCGACGGCCCCTACGCCAAGGCGGTCGCCGAGTTCGCGCAGGCGCAGGCCAAGGCCGCCCTGAAGCTGCTCGACGCCATCCCGTCGGCCTGACGCACGCCGCAGCCCACGACCGGTTCGCAACCGGTCGTGGGTTTTGCCGTAACCTTGGTAAACGTGAGTGATGAGTTCGATGCGGCCCTCAAGGACCTGACCGGCAAGCTGACGCAGATCGAGTCGGTGATGGACCTCGATGCGCTGCGTGCGCAGGTCGCGGAGCTCGAGAAGCAGGCCTCCAGCCCCACCCTCTGGGACAACCCGGAGGAGGCGCAGAAGGTCACGAGCCAGCTGTCGCACCGCCAGAGTGAGCTGCGCCGCGTTTCCGACCTGCGTTCGCGCCTCGACGACCTGGGCGTGCTCTACGAGCTGGCCGAGGCCGAGGGCGACGCCGGGAGCATGCAGGAAGCCGAGGGCGACCTCACGGAGCTCGGCAAGGACGTCGACGCGCTCGAGGTCCGCACGCTGCTGTCCGGTGAGTACGACGACCGCAACGCCGTCGTCACCATCCGCGCCGAAGCCGGCGGCGTCGACGCGGCCGACTGGGCCGAGATGCTGCTGCGCATGTACCTGCGCTGGGCCGAACGCCACGGCTACCCCACCGACGTCTACGACATCTCCTACGCCGAAGAGGCGGGCATCAAGTCGGCGACGTTCAAGGTGAGCGCCCCCTACGTCTACGGCACCCTCTCGGTCGAGCAGGGCACCCACCGCCTGGTGCGCATCTCGCCGTTCGACAACCAGAGCCGCCGCCAGACCTCCTTCGCCCACGTGGAGGTGCTGCCGGAGGTCGAGGAGGTCGACCACGTCGACATCGCGGAGAAGGACATCCGCGTGGACGTCTACCGCTCGTCGGGTCCGGGTGGACAGAGCGTGAACACGACCGACTCCGCGGTGCGCATCACGCACCTGCCGACCGGCATCGTGGTCTCGTGCCAGAACGAGAAGTCGCAGCTGCAGAACAAGGCGGCCGCGCTGAAGGTGCTGCAGGCCCGCCTGATGCTGCGCAAGAAGGAAGAGGAGCGGGCCGAAATGGACGCTCTGAAGGACGGCGGCTCCAGCTGGGGCAACCAGATGCGGTCCTACGTGCTGCACCCGTACCAGATGGTGAAGGACCTGCGCACCGACTTCGAGGTCGGCAACCCGTCCGCGGTGCTCGACGGCGAGATCGACGGTTTCCTCGAGGCCGGCATCCGCTGGCGCAAGCAGGCCACGGTCGCGTAACCAGCGTCACCGGAGCGGGCTGGATCCACCGTCGCCCGCTCCACTGTCGACAGTGTCGGCACCCGGAACCGATTCCGGCACAAGGGACTTCCGCTACCGTCCGGCGCGGCAAACGCCACGCTTGGCGACTGCGGAGGTCCCTTGCCCGCTTCGGGGGCACGGGCAACCCCGGCTTAACGCGGCCCATGGGTAGTATGCCGAACCGTGATCCGGCTCGAAGAGGTTTCCAAGGTCTACAAGACCTCGACCCGTCCTGCCCTCGAACGGGTGTCGGTCGACATCGACAAGGGTGAGTTCGTCTTCCTCATCGGCCCTTCGGGTTCCGGGAAGTCGACGTTCCTGCGCCTGCTGCTGCGCGAAGAGGTGCCCAGCAAGGGCCGTGTGATGGTGTCCAACTTCGACGTCGCCAAGCTCGCGCGGCGCAGGGTCCCCCGCCTGCGCCAGACGATCGGCTGCGTCTTCCAGGACTTCCGCCTGCTGGCCAACAAGACCGTGGCCGAGAACGTGGCGTTCGCCCTCGAGGTGATCGGCAAGCCGCGGCTGACGATCAAGAAGGTCGTGCCCGAGGTGCTCGAGCTCGTGGGCCTCGACGGCAAGGCCGACCGCCTGCCCAACGAGCTCTCCGGCGGTGAGCAGCAGCGCGTGGCGATCGCGCGGGCGTTCGTGAACCGGCCGCTGGTGCTGCTGGCCGACGAGCCGACCGGGAACCTGGACCCCGACACGAGCCAGGACATCATGCTGCTGCTGGAGCGCATCAACCGCACGGGCACGACCGTGCTGATGGCCACCCACGACCACTCCATCGTGGACTCGATGCGCCGCCGGGTCGTCGAGCTGCAGCTCGGCCGCGTGATCCGCGACGACGCCCGAGGGGTCTACGGCATCGGCCGCTGAGCCCTGCCGTCCGCCTTCCCCGACAGCCCCGACCCAACAAGGGACAGACACCTGCGATGCGTGCCAGTTTCGTCTTCAGCGAGGTCCTCACCGGTTTGCGCCGGAACGTCACGATGACCATCGCGATGATCCTCACCACGGCGGTCTCCCTCGCCATGCTCGGCGGTGGCCTGCTGGCCGTGCGGACCATCGACAAGATGAAGGCGAACTTCCTCGCCGAGGTCGAGGTCCAGGTCAGCCTGGTCGAGGACATCAGCGCCAACGACCGGAACTGCTCGCAGCCGCTGTGCGCCGGGCTGCGTCAGTCGATCCAGAACAACCCCGGCGTCGAGTCCGTGGTCTACGAGAACCGCGACGCGGCGTACGAGCGCTTCAAGAAGCTGTTCGCGAGCCAGCCCGAGCTGCTCCAGCTCACCGACCGCGACGCGCTGCCCGCGTCGCTCCAGGTGAAGCTGAAGGACCCGGACCGCACCGGCGCGATCATCCAGGAGTACACCGGCAAGCCCGGCGTGAAGCAGGTCGATGACCAGAAGAAGTTCCTCGACCGCGTGTTCAACGTCTTCAACGGCATCCGCAACATCGCGTTCGGGATCGCCCTCGTGATGGCCATCGCCGCGCTGCTGCTGATCGCCAACACCATCCAGGTGTCGGCGTTCACGCGGCGCACGGAAGTCGGCATCATGCGCCTGGTCGGCGCGACGCGGTGGTACACCCAGCTGCCCTTCCTGCTGGAGGCGGTGGTCGCCGGCGTGGTCGGCGCCGTGCTCGGCATCCTGTTCCTGCTGCTGGCGAAACTCTCGTTCCTCGACTCCGTGCTGACAGGTGAGGTGTTCCCGCAGATCACGACGCTGGAACTGCTCTTCCCGGTGGCGCCCATCCTGCTGGCCGTGTCGATCGTGATCTCCGCGATCACCGGGTACGTCACGCTCCGGCTGTACGTCCGGCACTAGCGGGGCGTTAAGCACCTGCTCAGGCCCAGGAAATCACGTAGAGTCGACATCATGCCCAAGGAACGTGGACAGAAGGTCATCGCGTCGAACCGCAAGGCTCGGCACGACTACTCCATCCTGGACACCTACGAAGCAGGACTGGTGCTCCAGGGCACGGAGGTGAAGAGCCTTCGCGAGGGCAAGGCCTCGCTCGCCGACGCGTTCGCGACCGTCGACGACGGCGAGGTGTGGCTGCGCAACGTGCACATCCCGGAGTACACGCAGGGCACCTGGACCAACCACACGCCGCGGCGCACGCGCAAGCTGCTGCTGCACCGCAGTGAGATCGAGAAGCTGATCGGCAAGACGAAGGAGACGGGCCTCTCACTCGTGCCGCTGTCGATGTACTTCAAAGACGGCAAGGTCAAGGTCGAGATCGCGCTGGCCAAGGGCAAGAAGGCCTACGACAAGCGCCAAACGCTGGCCAAACGCGACGCCGACCGCGACATCGCCAAGGCCATGGGCCGCGCGCTGAAGGGCCGGTTCACGGAGTGACGCACGGCCCCGCTTCGGACGCAGACGTCGCTCGGTGGACCGCGTCCCTCGGCCTCGACGGGCTCGTCGACATCCACGTGCACTTCCTGCCGAAGTCCGTGATGGACAAGGTCTGGGCCTACTTCGACCAGGCGGAGGCCCACTACGGCACCGAATGGCCGGTGCACTACCGCACGGCGGAGCAGGAGCGCCTGGCCACGCTGCGCGAGCTGGGCGTGAAGCAGTTCGCGCCACTGGTGTACCCGCACAAACCGGGCATGGCGGAGTGGCTCACGTCGTGGGCGCTGGAGTTCGCGGAGAACGTGCCCGAAGCGGTGCCCACGGGCACGTTCTACCCTGAGCCGGCCGCCGCGTCCTCAGTGGACGCAACGCTGCGAGCCGGGGCGTGCTGCTTCAAGGCCCACGTGCAGGTCGGCGCGTACGACCCGCGAGACGACCTGCTGAAGCCGGTCTGGGGCGCGCTGACCGACGCCGGCGTGCCAGTTGTCGTCCACTGTGGACACGGGCCGCTGAAGGGTGATTTCACGGGGTTGAACGTGTTCGGCGAGGTCCTCGAACGGCACCCGAACCTCACGGCGGTGCTGGCGCACGCGGCGATGCCGGAGTTCACCAGCGCGTTCGAGCTGATGGCGCGCTTCCCGCGCGTGCACATCGACACGACGATGGTCGGGGTTCCGTTCGCGCAGAAGATGTCGCCGCTGCCGGCCGACTGGACCGACCGGCTCGTCGAGTTCGCCGATCGGGTGGTGCTGGGCACCGACTTCCCGAACATCCCGTACTCCTACGCCACGCAGCTGCAGGCGATCGCCGGCTGGGCGGCCGACGATCGCCTGGGTGAGCCGTTCCTGCGGGCCGTGCTGCACGACACCCCCGCGAAGCTGCTCAGCGTTTGACCTTCGCCGCCTCGGTGATCGCGACGGCCCGGCCGAGCAGCGGCGCCGGCGACAGCTGGCGGCCGGCGAGCGCGAACCCCGTCACCAGCAGCACGACCCACGGGATCGGGCCCTGGGCGAAACCGTCGCTCAACGGCTGGAATCCGTGCGCGGCCAGCCCGAGCAGGCCGCCGGAAGCGATCAGCCCGGCCACCACGAGCTGCGGCGTGCGGGCGGTGACCACCACGTCGTCGCGCTGCGTTTCGAAGCGGGAGAACAACCGCAGCAGCACGAGCAGCGCCGCCGTGCACAACGCGAACCACGCGGGCGCCATCACGAGCCACAGCACCGAACCGGGCGCCGGCGTCGCGTAACCGAGGCCGAGCACCGTCACGCCGGAGACCACGATCAGCGCCGGCATGTGCCACAGGTACACGCTCATGAACCGCGCGCCGATCCAGCTCAGCGCGCAGCCGAGGCCCGGCCGCTCGGCCAGCGCGGTGAGCTGCGGCCGGAACGCGAGCAGCAGACCCAGCTGACCCACGGCCAGGAAGAGCAGCAGCACGGTGGGCGGGCTCATGTTGGACACGGGCGCGCCCGGCATGCCGATCATGCTGGCGGGGTACGGGCCGAACGCGACCAGCAGCGCCGTGACCCCGAAACCCGTGGCGGACAACGCGAGTGCGCCCCGCCGGGTCAGCCGACCGAGCCGGCCGTCCACGTAGGCGAAGCCGAGCTGGTGCACGGCGACCCACACGAACACCGCGTTCACGTAGCCGATCAGGCCGAGGTCGGCGAATCGCGCGACGTCGACGAGCGCGCCGGCCACCGCCATCACCAGCGGCACCTTCAGGCCCCAACGGCGGTGCGCCGCGACCATCAGCGGCGTGAGCAGCACCGTGAGGAGGTAAACCGACAGGAACCACAGCAGCTGCGCCGCGATCGAGCTCGCCACCTGCAGCGGCTGCGCCGGGATTCCCAGGCCCTGGAGCAGATCCGGCACCACCAGCCACACGGCGAGCAGCGGCAGGACCGGCACGAGCAGGCGGCGCACGCGCCCGGCGAACCACTCGCGAGTGGATGCCGCGCGGCGCAAGGAAATCAGGTTGGCCGCACCACCGGCGAAGAAGACCAGGGGCATCACCTGCGACAGCCAGGTGACGACCCACCCGCCGGGCGTCGCGAGTGCGTTGCCGGTGGCCAGGGTGCCGTGGGAGTAGGAAAGCACCGGCATCACCCAGTGCTGCGTGATCACGGCCAGGATCGCGCCTGCCCGGACCACGTCGAGGAACTTGTCACGGCCGGGTTTTCCGGTCGCGGTGCTGACCCGCAGCAGGCTCGTTGTCATGCCTTCAAGGCTGGTGGTCACGAGCCTTCGAGACAGCGGGGTGAGCCGCCGAGTTCGACCTCCGGCCAGCCCGTGGTCTATGCGGGGGTTGTCCCTACCTCAGGCCGTCGGTCTCGGGTTCGGAGGCCGAGGGCTCGGAGATCGTGGTGGCGCTCACGCGGTACTCCCAGCCGTGCTCGGTCATGCCAAGCTCGTACAACGTCTCGATCTTCGGGCCGCCGTGGAGGTGGATGTGGCGCACGATCGTGCCCGGCACCGGTTCGGAGTCGGTGAGCTCCTGAACGCGACCGTCGAGCGGGCCGCCGAAGAAGCGGACGCTGCGGTCGGTCATCGGGAACTCCTCACCAGACATCGCTCCATCGTAAAGGAGGCCCTCGAGCGCGTGCTGCCGCCAGAACGGGTGACGGGGTTCCGTCAGCGGCCCAGGTACGTCAAAACCGCTCGTACGCGCCGGTGTTCTTCCGAGCTGGCTTCGAGGCCGAGCTTGGAAAAGATGTTGCCGATGTGCTTTTCCACGGCACCGTGGGACACCACGAGCGAGTTGGCGATCGCCGTGTTCGACAACCCTTGTGCCATCAGGCCCAGCACTTCCGATTCGCGCGCGGTGAGCGCGTCGAGCGGGTTGCGCCGGCCGCGGGCCATCAGCTGCGCGATCACGTCCGGGTCGATCGCGGTACCGCCTCCTGCCACGCGGCGCACGGCGTCGAGGAACTCGGCGACGTCGGCCACGCGTTCCTTGAGCAGGTAACCGACCCCGCCGGCGCCACCGGAGAGCAGTTCCACCGCGTAGCTCTCCTCCACGTACTGCGAGAGCACCAGCACGGGCAGACCGGGCACGGCCGTGCGGGCGGCGAGGGCGGCGCGCAGGCCCTCGTCGGTGAACGTCGGCGGCATGCGCACGTCGACGATCGCGAGGTCCGGCCGGTGCTCGGTGACGGCGCCGAGCAGGTCGTCACCGTTGTCGACGGCGGCGACGGTCTCGATGCCCTCGTCGGCGAGCAGGCGCGTGACCCCCGCCCGCAGCAACACGGCGTCTTCGGCGATCACTACCCGCATCAGGCCCCCAGCCTCGTGAGAGAAAAGCTCCGGGGCTATTCACTCACGAACGGGTCACCATTGGCACGGCAGGTCCGCCCGGATCACGGTCGGTCCGCCGACGGGGCTGACCACGGTGATCACGCCGTCGATCGTCGCGGCGCGGTCGGCCAGGCCCGCGAGCCCGCCGCCGTGACGCACCTCCGCGCCGCCGTGCCCGTTGTCGGTGATCTCGACGATCACGTGCGTTTCGCTGCGCCACACCTTGACCACGGCCTCGGTGGCGCCGGAGTGCTTGGCGACGTTGGTGAGCGTCTCGCCGACGATGAAGTACGCCGTGGTCTCGACCGCCGCCGGCGGGCGCGGTTCCACGGCCACGCTCACGTCGACCGGGATCGGCGACTTCGCGGCCTGGGCCGACAGCGCCGCGTCGAGGCCGCGGTCGCCGAGCACGGCGGGGTAGATGCCGCGGGCGAGGTCACGCAGCTCGGACACGGCGAGCTTGGCGTCGGCGTGGGCCTCGTCGATGAGGTCGCGCACGGCGGCCGGGTCGTTGTCGAACTTCGACTTCGCGCGCCCGAGGCTCATGGCGACCGCGACGAGCCGCTGCTGGGCGCCGTCGTGCAGGTCGCGCTCGATGCGCCGGCGCTCGGCCTCCGCCGCGTCGACCCCGCGGGCCCGCGAGGCCTGCAGGTGCTCGGCCTTGGCTTCGAGCTTCTTCGTGCGGTTCGGGCCCAGCAGCGACATCGCGAGGTTGCCGTGGAGCCAGCCGAGCCACGGCGTCACCCAGATCGCCATCGGCAGCAGCACGATCGACGCGATGGCCAGCGGCAGCTCGGCGACGGCGAGCGGGAACGCGATCATCAGGTAGGCGAGGTCACGCCACGTCGTCGGGTCGGTGAGGCGGGTCAGCCAGCGGCGCGTGAGTGACTGGCCCTCGATCGGCAGCCGCTCGATGGTCATCGGCGGCGTGCGCAGCATCGTGTGCGCCCACCGGCGCTCCATGTCTCCCGACCAGCGGACGAACGCCGTGGTCGCGAGCAGGATCGGGAACCCGACCCAGACCACGACCGTGCCCACGCCGACGGTGGCGCCCACCACGATGAGGATGAACTGGGCGAGCCTGAACACGAAGCTCAGGATCATGTAGACGATCGTGCGCGCCGGATTCGGCCGGGGATGCTCCGGCAGCTGCTGCTGGCTGGTCATCCGGTCACCGTGCTCATCCCGTCGAGTTCCTGCCACGAGCGCTCCATGCGCCGGCGCTGGGCCACGGTGGGCCGCAGCAGGGCCGCGGCGAACCCGCCGTGCAGCGCTGCCAGGCCCCTGGTCAGCGCCACGGACAGAGCGGCGAACAACACCCCCAGCGCCGCCCACGGCAGCGCGGCCACCATCGAGTCGACGGTGATCCACCGCACATCGTAACCCGGGAAGAACCAGGCGCCCTGGGGCAGGAAGCGGTAGTAGATCGGCAGCGCGACCAGGCTCAGGCTCGTCGCCCAGAACGTCACGACCAGCACGAACTCGACGAGACCGAGCGGGAAGAGCAGGAAGAAGTACGACAGGTCCCGCCAGGTGGCGCCGTCTTTCAGCCGGGTGACCCAGCGGGTGCGCTGACCGGTCGGCGGCAGGGGTAGGTAGGGAGTATCCACGTACGTGTCCAGCAGCGAGAACACCCGCGCCCGCTCCATCCGCCCGGCACCACGTGCCAGCAGCACGAGCAGCGCCAGCAACGGCACCCCCACCCACACCACGAGCGTGCCGGCGCCGGCCGAGAGCAGAACCGTGATCAACGTGAACGAGAAGATGCCCAACGGCAGGTTGAGCAGCAGAAACGCCAGCGACCGCCCCAACGGCGGGTGGCGCCTCCTCACGGCGGGCACAGTGACCATGGCGGGGCTCCTTCTCCAAGCGAACGACCAGCTCAGCTTGTCTTCCGGGGGCCATCACCAGAATGGGGCGCGCGGGCATGTTCCGGGTAGGGCCAGCCCCACCCCGTGCTCGGCCGGCGCTCGGCCCGTGCTCGGCCCGCCGGGAATCAACCGGGTTGCCGCACGCGTTATGATGGACAGGTTATGTACCACCTACAAGGGGGTGAACGGTTTCGACTCTGGACGTTGAGTCAGGGGAAGCGTGTCGGTGCAGGCGAGAGACCACCGCAAGCGTCATCGCAAACCTATAAGCGCCAAGGCCAATAGCCAGCGCGACTTCGCTCTTGCTGCCTAAGTAGCAGAGTGAGTCTGTCGGCCCGGGATCGCCTCCGACCCGGTCGCCGGCATCAGCTAGGAGGCTTACCGCCAGTCCCGGCCACGGGGCCTGGTTGGGAAGCAAACAGTGGCTGGGCTCGTCACTTCAGCTTGTTCACGTGACTGAAGGGGCCAAGTAGCGACACAGTGGACTGCACACGGAGAAGCCCTGTCAAGGCGCTAGAGGACCCGGGTTCAATTCCCGGCACCTCCACAAGATGGCCGGCTCATGCTCACACGGAGCGTGAGCCGGTTTCTTGTGTTCGGAGATCTTTTTGGGGTCGGACCCCCAAACCCCCGTCAAGGGGCTGCGCCCCCTGGACCCCCATCCGGTGAGTTGCGTTGGGGAGGTGAGTCGAGGTGGGGAGGGGGCTGGGGGTGTTGGGGGCTCGCGTGTTTTTGTGAGCTTGTTGTGTTTTTTGGGTGCCGTTGAATAGGGGGCCGGGAATGGGGGTGGCCGATGGTACTGGGGATTGTGCCCTTCGTGTTGTAACGCGGGGTTGCGGGAATCTTGTTGGCGTATAAGTGGAAGACGGCTGTGGTTGCGTTGTGGCGGTGCCGGGGGATCAGCTCGACGTTCCGGACCCGCGGCCGTGGGTGCACCGGCGGACGGGGGTTCCGGTGCCGGCGCACGTGGAGCGGTACGCGCAGCCGTGGGCCGTGGTGCGCGACAAGTTCGGTTCCGCCCTCTCGCCCGAGGCGGTGCGGCTGATCGAGCGGTTCGGCCGGGCGATGGGGGAGTGGGCCGAGCACCTGCCGGGGCCCTACACCCTCGCGCACCACGACTTCCGCTTCGACAACCTGATGTTCTCGCCCGAGCGCGTCTGGGTGCTCGACTGGCAGATGGCCGCGTGGGCGCCACCGGCGTTCGACCTGGTGTACCTGATCGGCAGCTCGGTCGAGCCCGAGCAGCGGCGCGGGCTGGAGCAGGGGCTGGTGCGCCGGCACGTGGAGGACCTGACCGAGCGTGGCGTCGAGGGCTTGACCGAGGAGTGTGGGGCTGGACGGAGTACCGGCGGCTGGCGCCGGCCATCCTGTTCGTGATCGTCCCCGCAGCGGGCACCGTCCGCTCCACGCCACGCGGCGACCGCGTGCTGATCGAACTGCTGCGTCGCCGGGCTGCCCAGGCTCTCGACCTGGGCGCCGAGGAGTTCTTCGGCTCATGATCACGCGCTGGGACGTCTACCCCGTGCACCAGACGCCCCTGCCCGTGGCCCACCCCGGCTCCGGCGATCCCACCCACTACGAGCGGTACTGGTTCTCCGCCTTCGACACCGAAGCGACGACGTCGGTCGGATTCGGCCTGTCGCTCCACCCGAACCTGGGCGTGGCGGACGCCGCTTTCTCCGTGTCGCGCGACGGCGTCCAACGCTCGCTGTTCGCTTCCGGCCCGATGACCGACGACCGCGCTCTCACTGTCGGGCCGTTGTCCATCGCGGTCCTCGAACGGCTGCGGCTCCTGCACGTCCGCGCCGACTCCCCCACCATCGGTGGCGACTTCCCCTTCCACGGCCGCCGTCCTGCACGAAGACTCTTCCGGCAACCGCCACGCGACGTGGGGCACCGTGCTCTCCTGGTCGGGTGACCTCCGCCGCACCTCCGACGTGTCCGCCGCCATCCACTACCGCCCGGGCACCCGCTGGCCCTCGTCGGCCACCCCGGCCTCGGCCCCCCGCGGCGGCGTCACCCGGGAGATCTCCGTGGAGCCCCGCGTTCCGTTCCTGATGAAGGGCCTGGGCTACTCCCACCCGGACCACGCCTTCGGCGCCTGGCACGGCGGCCTGGTGGTGAGCGAGGAGACGTTCGACCTGGCGTCGCTCGACCCCACCGACCGGACGACGTTGCACACCCAGCTGCTCTCGACGGTGCGCACCTCGGACGGCCGCACGGGCGTCGGCCTGTTCGAACACGCGGCGGTGGGGCGGCACGACCCCTCCGGCCTGCCGGACGGCACCGCAGCGGCCATTCGGTGAGGGGCACAGCGGGCGTTCGGGTGCACCCACCCTAAATCCGGCTTAAGGTGGCTTCCTGCTCGAACGCGTCGGTGGTAGACCTCCGACCACGAAGCTCACCGGCGAGCGGAAGGTGTGGTCCGGACCTCGTCGGGAGTCCCGGAAGGCCCGTGGTGGCCTGAGGAAGGGAGTGCCATGCGCCGACGTCGAATGCTCACCGTGCTGGTGGCCGCGGGGGTCGTGGTGGGAACCGCGGCGAGCCCGGCCACCGCGACCCCGACCGGTCACCCAGGCGGGGGCAAGCAGACCGTCGCCGAGGGGTATGGCGGGGCGGTGGTCTCCGACACGCTCGAGTCGACCCAGGCGGGGATCGGCGTGTTGCGCAAGGGGGGCACCGCGGCGGACGGGGCGGTGGCGGTGGCCTCGACGCTCGGCGTGACGGACCCGTACGTCGCCGGGCCTGGTGGTGGCGGGTACTTCGTGTACTACGACGCCAGGACCCACCGCGTGTCCACCATCGACGGGCGCGAGACCACGCCGGCGGCCGACGGGTCCGACATGTTCGTCGACCCGGCCACGGGCAAGGCCTACGACTTCGAGACGGCCGTGGAGAGCGGTCGCTCCGTGGGGGTGCCGGGCATGCTCGCCACGTGGCAGCGCGCGCTGCAGAGGTGGGGCAAGTTCAGCCTCGCGGACAACCTCAAGCCCGCCATCCAGGTCGCGGACAAGGGTTTTGTCGTCAACCAGGAGTTCTCGAGCGAGACGGCCTCCCTGAAGGACAAGCTGTCGCACTTCGCGCCGAGTGCCGAGTTGTTCCTGCCGGGCGGCGAGGCGCCGAAGGTGGGCACCGTGTTCCGCAACCCGGACCTCGCCGACACCTACCGGCAGATCGGCCGCGAGGGCACTGGTGCGTTCTACGGCGGGCCCGTCGGCCGTGACCTCGTGAAGACGGTGCAGAACCCGCCCGTGGCCGACGGCGCGCCGATCAAGCCCATGTCCGGGCCGATGCAGCTGTCGGACCTGCGGGCCTACCGCGCGCTCGACGGGTCGCCCACGCGGGTGAACTACCGCGGCTACGACGTCTACGGCATGGCGCCCTCGTCGAGCGGTGGCATCACCGTCGGGGAGTCGCTGAACATCCTGGGCAACTACAACCTGTCCGAAATGGACCGGACGCAGGCGCTGCACCACTACCTGGAGGCCAGCCGGCTCGCGTTCGCCGATCGCAACCGCTACATCGGGGACTCGCGGTACGTGCGGGTTCCGCAGCAGCAGCTGCTGTCGAAGCAGTTCGCGGCCACCCGGGCGTGCCAGATCGACCCGGACAAGGCCGGTCAGAGCCCGGTCGCGCCCGGTGACCCGTACTCGCACAACGGCGGTTGCACCACGGGGCAGGCCGCTTCCTCGGACAGCAACGAGCAGCACACCAACCACTTCGTCGTGAGTGACAAGTGGGGCAACGTCGTGTCGTACACGAACACGATCGAGCAGCTCGGCGGCAGCGGCATGACGGTGTCCGGCCGCGGGTTCCTGCTCAACAACGAGCTCACCGACTTCAACTTCACACCCACCCAGGGCACGGCGCCCGACCCCAACCTGCCGGCCGGCGGCAAGCGGCCACGCTCGAGCATGTCGCCGACGATCGTGCTGAAGGACGGCAAGCCGGTGCTCGCCGTCGGGTCGCCGGGTGGCGCCACGATCATCACGACCGTGCTGCAGGTCCTGGTCAACCGCCTCGACCTCGGCATGAACCTGCCCGACGCCATCGCCGCGCCGCGGGCCTCGCAGCGCAACGCGAAGACGTCCGACGCCGAGCCGGCGTTCCTCGCATTGCCCACCACGAAGGGGCTCGAAGCGCTGGGGCAGAGCTTCAGCCAGGTCAGTTCCATCGGGGTCGCGGCCGGGCTGGAGTTCAAGCCGGGCGGCAGGATCCTGGCGGCCGGTGAACCCGTCCGCCGCGGTGGCACGTCGGCGATGGTGGTTTCTTCACATCGCTGACCAAGCCGGGAAAGCCCGCTCCACCGAGACCCGGTGGAGCGGGCTTTTCACTGCGGTGTCGTGCCCCCGATGCGGCTGGTCAGTTCAGCGGCCGTCTCGGCGACCGCCTTCGCGAACTCGGGGAACGTCTCGCCGCACGGGTCGTCTTGTGGGCCGTCTTGTGGACACAAGTGGCGCAGCGTCACGGAAATCGACGCCATCGGCCGGGCGCCGTGGTCGAACACCGGCGCCGCGACGGAGGCGAAGCCGTCGGTCACGTGCCCGTCCTCGACCGACCAGCCCAGCCGGCGTTCGGCGGCGAGCGTCCGGCGCAGCGCGGCCAGCGAATCCGGCCCACGCCGAGTCCGGAGCACGAACGACCCGGCCGTCGGGAACAGCGCACGCACGTGGGCGGCGGGCAGGTGGTTGAGGATCGCCCGGCCCGACGCCGTGAGCTGCCCGGGCAGGCGCACGCCGACGTCGGTGACCAGGGTTTCCGGCCGCGCGGGGCGTTCCTTGATGAGGTACAGCGACTCGTTGCCGTGCAGCACACCGAGGTGCGCGGTGTGGCCGACGCGGTCCACGAGCTTGCGCAACAGCGGCGCGGCCAGCCGTTCGAGCGGGTCGTGGCGCAGGTACGCCGACCCGAGCTCGAACGCGGCGATGCCGAGCCCGTAGCGGCGCTCGGCGGGCAGGTGCGCGACGAACCCTGCGGCGACCAGCTCGTTGAGCAGGTGGTAGGTCGTCGAGCGCGGCAGGTACAGGTCGCGGGCGACGGTCGCGGCCGAGACCGGGCCGGCGTGCCCGGCGAGCAGGCGCAGCACGGCGAGGCCGTTGCGCAGGGCCGGCACGTCCGAGCTGCTCATGCCGATCCGCCGAAGAGGCCCGAGACCTCGGCGAGCACTTCTTCGCCGGGGTCGGTGGTCGCGGCTTCGCGAACGGCCTGCCACTGCGCTTCCGTGCTGGGTGACACGATCGGCGCGGTCACGCCCGGTCGCGCCGCCAGCCAGGCCAGCGCCAGGCCGGCCGTGCTGATCCCGACTTCACGCGCGACCGCACGCAACCTGGCGACGCGGGCGAGGTTCTCCGGCGAGTACGCGCCCGGGTAGTACCGGTCCCCGGCGAGCGCGATGCGGCTGCCCGCTGCCGGCGCGGCGCCGTCGAGGTACCGGTCGGAGAGCACACCGCCGGCGAGCGGGGAGAAGGCCAGGTATCCGAGGCCCTCGGCCGCGACCAGGGGCAGCAGGTCCCGTTCGTCGCCGCGGGCGAGGAGGCTGAGTCCGTTCTGGACGCACGCCGGGCGGGGCAGCGCCAGTTCCGCCGCGGTGGCCAGGATGGCTTCGAGCAGCGGCGGGTCGACGTTGCTGACCCCGTAGGCGCGGATCAGGCCGGCTTCCTGCGCCGCGGCGAACGCCGTGAGCGTCTCCTCGAGCGGGGTCCGCGGATCGGGTCCGTGCGAGAGGTAGAGGTCCACACGGCCCAGGCGCCGCACGCTCTCGGCCAGCCGGCGTTCGAGGTGCGGGCGGGACAGGTCGAGGCCCGTCTGCCCGGGCCGCACGAGCCCGCCCACCTTGGTCAGCACGACCACGTCATCGCGCGGCCGCTCGGTGAGCCAGCGCCCGACGGTGCGCTCGCTCTCGCCGCCGCCGTAGCTGTCCGCGGTGTCGACGGTGCGGATCCCCAGGTCGTATGCCTCGTCGAGCCGGCGGAGTCCGTCGTCGGGGTCGAGGCCCAGGCCGCGGGTGGTGGCCGCGCTGCCGATGCCGCCGATGGAACCGGCGCCGTACACGAACCCGGTGATCGCGATTCCGGTGTCGCCGAGGGCGGACGTGTTCACCTGGCTCCTTCCGGGCGGTGCACGAACGGGACGCTCGTGCCAGGCAGCGAAGCGCCAACCTCGCTTTGTCTTGGATACCAGACGCTACCGCCAACTCCGCACTCCCGCCCGGGCGCTGATCGTTGTTTCAATGGCAGACATGCCGGATCCAGTGTTCTTGGGCTCGAAGCCGATGACCGCGGCCGACGTCGTCGACGTCGTCCGCGGGCACGCGACCGTCGGGCTCACCGAAGCGGCCGAGAAGAACCTCGCCGCCACCCGCCTGCACATCGAGGACCTCGCGCACGCGACCTCGCCGACGTATGGCGTCTCCACGGGCTTCGGCGCGCTCGCGACGCGCCACATCCCCGTGGAGAGCCGTACCGCGCTGCAACGCAGCCTCATCCGCTCGCACGCCGCGGGAGCGGGGCCGGCGGTGGAGCCCGAGGTCGTGCGCGCGTTGATGGTGCTGCGCCTGCGCACGCTCGCCAGCGGGTACACCGGCGTGCGGCCGGAGACGGCGCAAACGCTTGCGGCCCTGCTCAACGCGCACATCACGCCGGTCGTGCACGAGTACGGCTCGCTCGGCTGCTCGGGTGACCTGGCGCCGCTGGCGGCCATCGCGCTCGCGTTGATGGGTGAGGGCGAGGTCGACCACGAGGGCGCACGCAAACCGGCCGCCGAGGCACTGAAGGCGGCGGGCATCACGCCCGTCGTGCTGGCCGAGAAGGAAGGCCTGGCGCTCACCAACGGCACCGACGGCATGCTCGGCATGCTGCTGCTCGCGGCCGCCGACCTGCATAACCTCCTCGACGTCGCGGACCTCACCGCGGCGATGAGCGTCGAGGCGCTGCTGGGCACCGACCGTGCCTTCGCGGCCGACCTGCAGGCGCTGCGGCCGCACCCCGGCCAAGCGGAGAGCGCCGCGCGGATGTTCGCGGCACTGCAGGGCTCGAAGATCGTCGAAAGCCACCGCGGGCCCGACTGCAACCGCGTGCAGGACGCGTACTCGCTGCGCTGCGCCCCGCAGGTCCACGGCGCCGCGCGCGACACGCTCACGCACGCCGAGCTCGTGGCCGACCGCGAGCTGCGGTCCGCTGTGGACAATCCCGTGGTGCTGTCCGACGGCCGCGTCGAGTCCAACGGCAACTTCCACGGCGCGCCGGTGGCGTACGTGCTCGATTTCCTCGCCATCCCGGTCGCCGACGTCGCCGGCATTGCCGAACGGCGCACCGACCGCATGCTCGACAAGGCGCGCTCGGCCGGACTGCCGCCGTTCCTCGCGCACGACCCGGGCGTGGACTCCGGGCACATGATCGCGCAGTACACGCAGGCCGCGGTGGTCAGCGAGCTCAAGCGGCTCGCGGTGCCGGCGTCGGTCGACTCGATCCCGAGCAGCGCGATGCAGGAGGACCACGTCTCCATGGGCTGGTCCGCGGCGCGGAAGCTGCGCAAGGCCGTCGACGGCCTGACCACGGTGCTGGCGGTCGAGCTGCTCACCGCCGCCCGCGCGCTCGACCTCCGCGCGCCGCTCGCGCCTTCGCCGGTCACCGGCGCGGTGCGCGACCTGCTCCGCACGAAGGTCGCGGGCCCGGGCCCCGACCGGCACCTGGCGCCCGAGATCGCGGCCGCCGAAGAACTCGTCCGCAGCGGCGCCGTACTGGCCGCTGCCCGTCTGGAGGTCTGAGAATGTCCCGCACCGTCCGTGCCGCCCGCGGCACCCAGCTCACCGCGAAGTCGTGGCAGACCGAGGCCGCGCTGCGGATGTTCCACAACAACCTCGATCCCGAGGTCGCCGAGCGGCCCGAGGACCTCGTCGTCTACGGCGGCACCGGCAAGGCCGCCCGCAACTGGCCCAGTTTCGAAGCGATCACCCGCGAACTGACCACTTTGGACAACGACGAGACGCTGCTCGTGCAGTCGGGCAAACCGGTGGGTGTGTTCCGCACGCACGAGTGGGCGCCGCGCGTGCTCATCGCGAACTCGAACCTGGTGGGCGACTGGGCGACCTGGCCCGAGTTCCGCCGGCTGGAACAGCAGGGCCTCACGATGTACGGCCAGATGACGGCCGGTTCGTGGATCTACATCGGCACGCAGGGCATCCTGCAGGGCACCTACGAGACGTTCGCCGCCGTGGCCAAGAAGAAGTTCGGCGGGAGCCTGCGCGGCACGCTCACCGTGACCGCGGGCCTCGGCGGCATGGGTGGCGCGCAGCCGCTGGCCGTGACCATGAACGACGGCGTGGCTCTCGTCGTCGAGTGCGACCCGCAGCGCGCACACCGCCGCGTCGAAACGCGGTACCTCGACGAGGTGGCCGACGACCTCGACGACGCCATCCGGCGCGTCAGCACCGCGAAGAAGGAACGGCGTCCGCTGTCGGTGGCCGTGGTCGGCAACGCCGCCGAGGCGCTGCCTGAGCTGCTGCGCCGCGGCGTCGAGGTCGACATCGTGACCGACCAGACCTCCGCGCACGACCCGCTGTCGTACCTGCCCAAGGGCGTCAGCGTGGACGACTGGCACGACTACGCGGCCAAGAAGCCCGACGAGTTCACCGACCGTTCGCGCGAGTCCATGGCCGACCACGTGAACGCGATGCTCGGTTTCCTCGACGCCGGCGCCGAGGTCTTCGACTACGGCAACTCCCTGCGTGGCGAGGCGAAGCGCGGCGGCTGCGAGCGGGCGTTCGACTTCCCGGGGTTCGTGCCCGCCTACATCCGCCCGCTGTTCTGCGAGGGCAACGGCCCGTTCCGCTGGGCCGCGCTCTCGGGTGACCCCGACGACATCGCGGCCACCGACCGGGCGATGCTGGAACTGTTCCCGGAAAACGAGTCGCTCGCACGCTGGATCAAGATGGCCGGCGAGCGCGTGGCGTTCCAGGGCCTGCCGGCGCGGATCTGCTGGCTCGGCTACGGCGAACGGCACCTCGCGGGCCTGCGGTTCAACGAGATGGTGGCCAGCGGGGAGCTCAAGGCACCCGTGGTGATCGGGCGCGACCACCTCGACTCCGGCAGCGTCGCCTCGCCGTACCGCGAGACCGAGGCCATGGCCGACGGGTCCGACGCCATCGCCGACTGGCCACTGCTCAACGCGCTGGTCAACACCGCTTCGGGCGCGAGCTGGGTGTCGATCCACCACGGCGGTGGCGTCGGCATGGGCCGCTCGATCCACGCGGGCCAGGTCAGCGTGGCCGACGGCACGGCGCTGGCCGCGCAGAAGCTGGAGCGCGTGCTCACGAACGATCCGGGCATGGGCGTGATCCGCCACGTCGACGCCGGCTACGACCACGCGGCCGAGATCGCCGACGAGCGTGGCGTCCGGATTCCCATGCGGGACAACGCATGACGGCTTCGGAGCTGCTCGGCGAGATCGCCGACGTCGGGCGCGACGCGAAGCGCGGTGGCTACTCGCGCCACGCGTTCGACGCACCGGAGCACGATCTGCGCACCTGGTTCGTCGAGCGGGCGCGAGGGCTGGGCCTCGACGTCGAGACCGACCGCAACGGCAACCTCTGGGCCTGGTGGGGTGCGCCGGGTCCGGACGCCGTGGTGACCGGCAGCCACCTCGACTCGGTGCCGGGCGGGGGTGCGTTCGACGGGCCGCTCGGTGTGACCAGTGCACTGGCTGCCGTGGGAGCCTTGCAGAACAAGGGGTTCCGTCCGGCCAAGCCGTTCGCCGTGGTCGTGTTCGCCGAGGAGGAGGGCGGCCGGTTCGGCGTGCCGTGCCTGGGCTCGCGGCTGATGACCGGCACGATCGGTGCCGATCAGGCGCGCAAGCTGCACGACCCGGACGGCGTCACTTTTTGGGAGGCAGCGGCGAAGTCCGGCCTCGACGTGGACCGGATCGGCGCCGACCCAGAGCGGCTCTCGCTCGTCGGGCGGTTCCTGGAGCTGCACGTGGAACAGGGTCGCGGCCTGATCGACGTCGGCTCGCCGGTGGCGGTCGGCAGCACGGTGATCGCCCACGGGCGATGGCGGTTCTCGTTCGCGGGCCAGGGAAACCACGCCGGGGCGACGTTGATCGCCGACCGCGTCGACCCGATGCTGCCCGCGGCCGAGACGGTGGTGGCGGTGCGCCGGCTGGCGAAGGAACGGGCGGACGCGCGGGCGACCGTCGGTCGGCTCGTGCCGACGCCGGGCGGGACCAACGTCATCGCGTCCACTGTGGACCTGTGGCTCGACGCGCGGGTGCCGGGCACGGTGACGCCGGAGCTCGTCGAGGACATCACGCGGGCCGCGCGGGCAGCCGCGAAGGCGGAGGGTTGCGAGCTCACCGTCACCCGCGAGTCGTACTCCGACGACGTGGTGTTCGACGAGAAGCTGCGCCGTGACCTGGGCAGTTGGCTGGGCGCGCCGCCCGAGCTGCCGACCGGTGCGGGCCACGACGCCGCGATCCTGGCCGGGTTCGTGCCGGCCGGGATGCTGTACGTGCGCAACCCCACCGGCATCAGCCACTCGCCGGAGGAGTTCGCCGAGAGCGCCGACGTGGAAGCCGGCGCGCGGGCGCTGGCCGAGGCGCTGGAGCGGCTGGCGGCATGACCACGTACTGGTGCGAACGGGCCTGGCTGCCCGACGGGATCGCCGATGGCGTGCAGCTCGTGGTGCGCGACGGGCGGATCACGTCGGTCGCCCCGGGCGCGCCGAAGTGCGGCACCGTCCTCGCCGGGCTCACCCTGCCGGGGTTCGCCAACGGCCACTCGCACGCGTTCCACCGCGCGCTGCGGGGCCGGACGCACCACGAGCGCGGCACGTTCTGGACCTGGCGCGAGCGGATGTACTCGCTCGCGGCGCGCCTCGATCCCGACGCGTACTACCGGCTCGCGCGCGGCGTCTACGCGGAGATGGTACTCGGCGGCTACACGAGCGTCGGCGAGTTCCACTACCTGCACCACGCGCCGGGCGGGAAGCCCTACGCCTCGCCGAACGCGATGGGCGACGCGTTGCGCCAGGCCGCGCGCGACGCGGGGATCCGGCTGACGCTGCTGGACACGTGTTACCTGGCGGGCGGGATCGGCGTGCCACCGGACGAGGTGCAGCAGCGGTTCTCCGACGGCACGGCGGAGAAGTGGGCCGAGCGCGTGGCCGGCCTGACCGAGGACGAGCTGTTCCGCGTCGGCGGGGCGATCCACTCGGTGCGCGCGGTGGCCGCGGACGATTTGTCGACGGTGAACCAAGGGGTGCCAGGAGGTCGGCCGCTGCACATTCACCTGTCCGAACAGCGCGCGGAGAACGAGCAGTGCGAGGCGGCGTACGGCTGGACGCCGACCGGATTGCTGCAGCAGCACGGGGTGCTGAGCGAGCGACTGGTCGCCGTCCACGCGACGCACCTCACGGACCAGGACGTGAAGTGGCTGGGTGCCGCCCGGTCGGCCGCCTGCTTCTGCCCGACGACCGAACGCGACCTCGGCGACGGCATCGGCCCGGCGCGGCAGCTGCTCGACGCGGGCGTGCGGCTGGGCGTGGGCAGTGACAGCAACGCCGTGGTCGACGCGTTCGAGGAGACCCGTGCACTGGAGCTGGACGACCGGCTGGCCAGTGAGGAACGCGGCCGGTTCACCGCGGAGGAACTGCTCGCGGCGGGCACTGATCACGCGTCCGTGGGCTGGCCCGAGGTGGGCCGGCTGGCCGTCGGTGCCGGGGCGGACCTGGTCACGGTGGCACTGGATTCCGTGCGGACGGCGGGGATCGAGCCGTCCGGGGTGGTGTTCGCGGCGGGCGCCGCGGATGTGCGGCACGTCGTCGTGGCGGGTCGTGACGTAGTGCGAGACGGCGGGCACGTGCTCGTCGAGCGACCGGAAACCGTACTGGCCGAGGAGATCGAGGCGTTGTGGCGGAACTGATCACGGGCATCGGCGAGCTCACCACCAACGATCCCGAGCTGGGCAAGCTGCGGGACGCGGCGCTGGTGCTCGACGGCGGCGTCGTTGCGTGGGCCGGGCCGGCCGCGTCGGCGCCGGCGGCCGACGAGCGAGTGGACGTCGAGGGCCGCGCGGTGCTGCCCGGCTGGGTCGACAGCCACACCCACCTGGTGTTCGCCGGCGACCGCACGACCGAGTTCGAGGCGCGGATGGCCGGGAAGCCTTACACGGCGGGCGGAATCGCCGTCACGGTCGGGGCGACGCGGGAGGCGTCCGACGAGCAGCTGGCGGCGAACCTGCGCCGGCACGTCGACGAAGCCGCCGCGCAGGGCACCACCTGCCTGGAGACGAAAACCGGGTACGGCCTGACGGTGGCCGACGAGGCGCGGTCGGCGCAGATCGCGGCGACGGTGGCCGATGAGGTCACCTACCTGGGCGCGCACCTCGTGCCGCCGGGTACCGAAGCGGAGTCCTATGTGGACCTCGTGTGCGGGGAGATGCTCGACGCGGTGGCGCCGCACGTGCGGTGGGCCGACGTGTTCTGCGAGACGGGGGCGTTCGACGAGGCCCAGTCGGCGCGTGTGCTCAAGGCCGCGGCTGAGCGCGGGCTCGGGTTGCGGGTGCACGGCAACCAGCTCGGCGAAGGCCCCGGCGTGCGGCTGGCGGTGGAGCTGGGCGCGGCGAGCGTGGACCACTGCACGTACCTGAGCGACGAGGACGTCGAGGCGCTCGCGGCGTCGGACACGGTGGCGACGTTGCTGCCGGCGTGTGACTTGTCGACGAGGCAAGCACTGGCCCCGGCACGGCGGCTGCTCGACGCGGGCGCGACGGTCGCGCTGGCCAGCAACGCGAACCCGGGCAGCTCGTACACCACGTCGATGGCGTTCTGCGTGACCACGGCCGTGCTTCAGATGCGCATGACCGTGGAGGAAGCCGTGTGGTCGGCCACCGCGGGCGGTGCGCGGGCACTGCGGCGCGACGACGTCGGCTACCTGCGTCCGGGCGCGCGGGCCGATGTGCACGTGCTCGACGCGCCTTCGGTCACGCACCTGGCCTACCGGCCCGGGGTGCCGCTCACCCACGCGGTGTGGCGGCGGGGAGAACGGAGGTCAGCCGTGCGTTGACCGGCGTGCGACGTCGATCTCGACCTCCTGCTCCTCGTCGCGCGCTCAGCGAAGTTCGCTCACCCGCGCGCGCCAGGGGCTGGGGGACGGCGGTGCGCCGAGAGCGTGACGCGGGTGCCCTGGAAGTTGACGGTGCAGTAGGTGACGCGGGTGCCTTGCATGGTGCCACCGTAGGCCTCGATGATCATGGTCCGCCAGTGTCGGACAGGCACTCCCGCTGCCCTCACTCGTGACCGGCCGGGCCGGGTGCGCTGCGGCGGGTGAAGCCGAGGCCGGCCAACGCGACGAGGCAGCACAGCCACGCGAACCAGTCGCCGAACCGGGTGTAGAGCGTCTGACCGGTGGCGAGGGGGACGTCGGCGGTGGCGACGGCCATGGAGGCCGGGCCGGTGCGTGTCTGAGCGAGGACGTGGCCGCCCGCGTCGCCGAGGACGGACGTGCCGCGGGTGGCGCTCCAGGCCACGGCGACACCGTGCTCGACGCCGCGCAGGAGGGCAGTGCGGCTGTGCTGCCAACCATCGACGTCTTCGTCGGACGCGGGGATCAGCAGCAGCCCGGTGCCGGCGCGGGCGTAGTCGCGGGTGGGCGACGGGCCGTTGACGTCCATGCAGACCTCGAGGCCGATGGGCTCACCGGCGAGGTGGGCGAGGTCGTGGCCGGCCGCGACGGGGGAGGAACCGTTGCGCCACTTGCGGTATTCGACAACTTGGCCGGCCGGTGGCACGTCGAGCGCCGTGTTGTAGGTGGGTCGGCCGGGGTCTTTCACGATCGCGCCGGTGACGATGTGCAGGTTCTTGGCGCGGGCGACGTCGGCCAGTGGCGCGGTGAGGTCGGCCAGGTGCGTGCGGTCCACGCCGAAGGCGGCCTCCGGGAGAACCGCGATGCGCACGTCGGCGGGCAAGGCGCGCAGTGCGTCCACATAGGACTGGAGAACCCCGTTCGGTGCGCTCGGATCCGCCGCCCACGCGGGCTCGCTGCGCGCGACAGTTGCGACGCGCACGTGACCGGTGGAAGCCGTGCCGGGTGTCGCCCCGAAGGCCAGAGCGCCCCCGACCGCGGCGGTCGTCACCACGGTGATGCCGACGCGTGCTGAAGGCCGCACCCCCGGCGCGAGCACTGCGGCCAGTGCGGCCGGCGCCAGCAGCACCAGGTACTCCACACCCCACCCACCGAGCACCGACGCGAGACGCAGCACGCCGGGCTGGTCGCCTTGGCTCGTCATGAACGTCCCCATCACGCCGAACGGGCCGGTCACCGAGACGCCGTAGAGCACGGCGGTCCACAGCGCGGGCGTCGCGACGGTCGCGAGCACCGGCCGGCCGACGCGCACGAGCCGCCGGAACAGGGCCACCGTCGCGGCGAACAACACCGGCGTCCCCAGCAGGATCGCGAGCGCCGCGGGCAGCGGCAAAGCCAGCGAGTTCAGGAAGTAGTGCCAGCTGCCGGCGCTGCCCCCGAGGTAGGCGACGAACGCTGCCCCGCACGCAACCCACGCACGAGTGCGCGGCGCCAGCAGCAGCACAGGCAGCGGTGCGAGCCACGCGAGCACGGCGACCGGCTCGAAGCCCAGCCCGAAGTGGACCAGCACGCCCGACGCGACCGTGGCGACCACGGCCGTGCCGAGGCGGCGGTGCGTGGTGCTGGAAACGGTTGCTGCGGCGCTCATCCGACTGCCCCTTTCGACCTGGACCACCACCGTGACAGGCGCCGGGCGCCACGACACTGGGCCGTACTGGAGCATCCGTGGTAGGGCTGGCCCCCGTAGAACCGAACAATCCAGACATAAGGTAATCAACTTCGCAAACACGGATTCACTCACTTTGGCTACCCGATTTGTGGATCACCAGGTGAGCGCGGGAAATGGGCCTGCCCGACCGCTCCCTCGTTTACGGAGAGTTCAATCAGCGGCCACTCGGACGAGATCAGGCTCGCTCGGTTGATGGGTAGCTTCTCAACTGGCACGACCACCTAGCTGGAGAAACGCCCATGGACTTTTCCCTCATTGTCCTGGTGGTGATCGTCGCGGCCCTCGCCTTCGACTTCACCAACGGGTTCCACGACACGGCCAACGCCATGGCCACTTCCATTGCCACGGGAGCCCTCAAGCCCAGAATCGCCGTCGCCATTTCGGCGGTGCTGAACCTGGTCGGGGCGTTCCTGTCCATCGAGGTCGCGAAAACCATTTCCGGCGGAATCGTCGACGACACGAAGGTGACCCCGGTCGTCATCTTCGCCGGCCTTGTCGGCGCCATCATCTGGAATCTCGTCACGTGGCTCGTCGGCCTGCCGTCGAGTTCGTCGCACGCGTTGTTCGGTGGTCTGATCGGTGCGACGTGGATCGCGTCGGGCGCCGACGCCGTGCACTTCGGCAAGGTCGTCGAGAAGGTGCTGATCCCCGCGGTCGCCTCGCCGATCGTGGCCGGGGTCGTGGCGCTCATCGGCACGTTCGTGACCTACCGCATCACCGAGAAGGCCAAGGAAAACGTGGTGGGCAAGGGCTTCAAGACCGGCCAGGTCCTCTCGGCCAGCCTCGTCTCGCTCGCCCACGGCACCAACGACGCGCAGAAGACCATGGGTGTCATCACGCTGACGCTCATCGCCGGCGGCACGCTGGCACCGGGCTCGAACCCGCCGCTGTGGGTCATCGGGGCCTGCGGCCTCGCGATCGCGGCCGGCACGTACCTCGGCGGCTGGCGCATCATCCAGACCATGGGCAAGAAGCTCACCGAGATCCAGACGCCGCAGGGGTTCGCGGCGGAGACCAGCTCGGCGGCCGTGATCCTGGCGTCGTCGCACCTGGGCTTCGCGCTGTCGACGACCCACGTGACCTCCGGCGGCATCATCGGTTCGGGTCTCGGCCGCAAGCTCGCGGAGGTCCGCTGGGGCGTCGCGGGCAAGATGGTCATCGCCTGGGTGCTGACGCTGCCGGCGGCCGCCGTCGTCGGCGCCATCGCGGCGGCGATCTCGACGCGCGGCAGCTGGGGCACGATCCTCATCGGCGCCGTCGGGGTGCTCGTGGCGGTGGGCATCTGGCTCGCGTCGCGCCGCAACCCGGTGAGCGCCGAGACCATCAACGACGAGCCGGACGCCGCCAAGGCCGCTCCGGTCGCGGCCTGAGGGAGCGGACATGAACATCGACTGGGGCGCCCTCGGCATGGTTTTCGTCGTCGCGCTGGCCGCGGCGGTGGTGCTGACGGTGTTGTTCGCCTACGGCATCCGCGGGCTCTCGGCGCGCGAAACCGCCCGTGAACAACGCGGTTCCGGCGTCGCGGCGTTCACCGGTTCCATCGTGTGCTTCGCCGTCTGTGCGGCGGTGGTCGTGTACGGGATCTACTTGATCGCGGCCTGAGCGCGGCCGCGCAGTTCGTCCGGAAGCTCGTCGAGCAGCGGGCGCACCGCTTCTCGGCGAGCTTCTCCCAGGTTGGCCAGCACGTCGAGCGCCGGCTCCCACAGCGACTGGTCGGCGCCGGCCGCGCGGATCAGCCGGGCCAGCCGGCCTTCGGGCAGCAGGCCCATCACGTGGCCGATGCGGGTCTTGTCGTCGAGCACGTACGCGGTGCGCAGCAGCGCGGCGTCGTCGAGCACGGCGAGGCTGCGTCGCACGGTCGGGTCCGGCAGGTGCGCGACGAACCGGCCGAGGGTGATCCAGTCCTCCCGCCGGGTCAGCTCGGCGGCCACGGCGACCACGGTGTCCAGCGGGATGCGCGTGATGATCGCCGTCGCACGCCGTGGGTCCAGCTCGGCCGCCACCGACGCGAGGAACTTCGGTGGCAGCCGTTTCGCGACGTCCACCCCGCGTGACACGTCCACCAGACCCGCGATCCGCGCGCACAACAGCGGTCCGAACACCTTCTCGGCGATCTTCGCGACCACGGGCGCGGGCAGCAGCCGGCTGGCCAGCGCCATGCGTTCGAGCACCACGAGGTTCGCGTCGAACAACGTCGTGGTCACCTGTTCGCGGAACAGCTGCAGGTCGGCGACGTCCACGTCGGCGAGATAACCCAGGCGTTCGGGTTCGACGTCGAGCACTCGCGCGAGCTTGAGGATCTCCGGGTTCACAGGCCCACCGCCTTGCGGACGGCGCCGCGCAGGAGCGCCGGCACGTACTTCAGCCCTTCCTCGCCCGCCTGGGCGAGTGCCTTGGCCTGCCGGTGCCGGGCGTCGCGCAACGCGGCGGCGAGGTCCCGCCGGGCGTCTTCGGGCAGGGCTTCGATGCCCTCGGGCAGGGGGCCGCCGAGCTGCTCGGCGAGTGTGCGCTCAGCCATGGTGATCCATCATGCCCCAGCGGTTGACTTTCGACAGTGGTGGCCGCCGCCGCGGTCCTTGTAGCGTCAGCTCCTGTGAAGGAGGTGACCAGGCGCAGGTGGCGGGTGGTGCTCGACGTCGTGCTCTGGGTCTTCCTGTCGCTCGTCGTCGCCACGGACGCCTCGAACAACCCCAATCCGTGGGAGCTGATCTACGGGCTGGTGGCGACCGCGGTGTCGGTCGCGCTGTGGCGCCGCCTGCCGACGCCGGCGCTGATCGTCACGATGACCACGGCCGTGGTGGTGGCCTTCGGCTGGGGCGGGCGGGTGGCCGTGTGGGAGGTCTTCCTCATGGTCGCCGTCGGCTACCTCACGGGGCTGCGGATGACGCAGGTGCGCGTGGCCGTGCTGACGTGTTCGGGGATCGCCCTCGCCGGGCTGCCGGTGGCGCTGCTGCTGCCCTCGGCGGGGTTCGGCGCGTGGGGCGCGATGCTCGGGGTGCTCACGTTCGCGGGTGTCACGCCGTGGCTGCTGGGTCGGCACGTGCGGCTGCGGCGCGAGCTGGCGCGCGCCGGGTGGCGGCGGGCCGAGGAGATGGAGAGCCGGCAACAGCTCGTGGCCGACCAGGCGCGGCTGCGGGAACGCGCGCGGATCGCCAGTGACATGCACGATTCCCTGGGCCACGAGCTGAGCCTCATCGCCGTGCGCGCCGCCGCGCTGGAGGTGGCCGGCGGCCTCGACGACGCGCAGCGCGCCGCGGCCGCCGACCTGCGCGTGAACGCCGCGACGGCGACCGAGCGGCTGCGCGAGATCATCGGCGTGCTGCGCGAGGACGCGGCGCCGATCGAGCCCGTGCAGGGAGACCTGGGGGAGCTGCTCGAGCGCGCACGGGGATCGGGGCTGCTGATCGAGTCGCAAGTGGACAGTCTCGCGGCGGCACCGCCGATGGTCGCGCGGGCGGCGTACCGCGTGGTGCAGGAGGCGGTGACGAACGTCGCCAAGCACGCGCCCGGCGCCGCGGTGACGGTGCGGGTGCTCACCTCACCGGCGAGCACGGAGATCCGCGTGGTCAACGCACCGCCGCCCGCGGGTCCACTGCCCGGTGCGTCGGGCAAGCGGGGACTGATCGGGCTGCGCGAACGGGTCCGGCTGGTCGGGGGTGCGCTGCGGGCCGGCCCCGACGCGCGGGGCGGCTTCGAGGTCGTGGCCACCTTGCCGCACGGCGCCGCGCCGGGGCCCGCGTCGGCGGATGCCGGCGACGAGCAGTCCGAGTCGGCGCGCGAGTGGGAGCTGGCGCGCCGCGACGTGCGGCGCAGCCTGGTTCAGGCCATTGTCATCCCGCTGGCGTTGTTCGGCGTGGTGATCGGCGGGAGCGGGGTGGCGTTCCTCGTGCAGTGGTACGGCTCGCAGGTGTCGATGGGGGTCTACCAGCAGTTCCAGGTGGGCGCGACGCGCTCGTCGATCGCGCCGCTGCTGCCCGCGCAGCAACGGCTGTCGAAGCCGCAGCTCGGCGAGCCCCCGAAGCCGGCGGGCGCCGAGTGCGAGTACTACGGCACGTCACGCAGCTGGTGGAACGTGCGCTACGCCGCGATCCGCCTCTGCTTCGTCGGGGACCGCCTGGTCACCAAGGATCTCTACAGCGAGGACGAACCGTGATCCGTGTGCTGCTGGCCGACGACGAAGCCATGATCCGCGCGGGCGTCGCGGCGATCCTGGCGGCCGACGCGGACATCGAGGTTGTCGCCGAAGCCGCCGACGGCCGCGAAGCCGTGGCCCAGGCCCTGGCCACCCGCCCCGACGTCGTGCTGCTCGACATCCGCATGCCCGGCCTCGACGGCCTCGCCGCGGGCGCCGAGATCCGCCGCGTGCTGCCCGACGCCGGCGTGATCATCCTGACCACCTTCGGCGAGGACGCCTACATCGAACGGGCGCTGGGCTTCGGCGCCAGTGGGTTCCTGCTCAAGGCCGGCGACCCGCGCGAACTGTTGTCGGGCATCCACGCCGTGGCCGACGGCGCCGCGTTCCTCTCACCGCAGGTCGCGTCCCGTGTCATCGCCCGGCTCTCCGGCGGCGCCCTGACCCGCGGCGCGGCCGCCCGCGACCGCATCGCTGCGCTGACCACCCGCGAACGCGAGGTCCTGACCCTGCTGGCCACCGGACTGTCCAATGCGGACATCGCCGGGCGCATGTTCGTCGTGGAGGGCACGGTCAAGGCCCACGTCAGCACCATCCTCACCCGCCTCGGCGCGCGCAACCGGGTGCAGGCCGCGATCACGGCGTACGAGGCGGGGCTGGTCGGGGGAGCCGCGGAGTAGCTGCCTGACGCCTAGTCGAACATCCTCAGTAAAGGGAAGTGGCTGAGGTCGCTCCGCCGTCGACCGTGAAGACGGCGCCGCTGGTGTAGCCGGACCGGTCCGAGGCGAGGAACGCGACCAGGTCGGCGATCTCGCGCGGATCCGCGGGCCGCCCCAGCGGGTAGTGCGCCGTGAGCTCGCCGTACCGGCTCTCGTCCGAGAAGGACTCCAGAGCGGCTTTCTTCAGGTGCTCGACCATCCGCTCGGTGGCCACCGGGCCGGGATTGACCCCCACCACGCGGATCCCATCAGCCAGGCTGCGTCCGCCGACGGCGCGCGAGAACGCCATCAGCGCGGCGTTGCCCGTGCTGCCGGCCAGGTACCGGCCGTCCACGCTCTCACCCGCGTTGCCGATGATGTTGACGATGACGCCGCGGCGGCGCTTCTTCATCTCGGTGTACAGGAGCTTGGTCAAGGCGATGTAGCCGTAGACCTTCAAATCCCACCCGCGGCGCCATTCCTCCGCGACGACCGACTTGATCGAGCCACCTCGGATGTCCCCGGCGTTGTTCACGAGGATGTCCGCGTGCCCGGCCTCCGCTGCCAGAGCGGCGAGGTCATCGGAATTTCGCAGGTCCACCGCGCTGGTGCGCTACCTCGACGCCGTGTGCCGAGCGCAGGCGCTCGGCCAGCTCTTCGAGAGCCGGGCCGTTGCGGGCGGCCAGGTGCAGGCGGCAACCCTCCTCGGCCAGAGCCTCGGCGATGGCCGCGCCGATCCCTCGCGACGCACCGGTGACGACGGCGGTCCGCTCCGCCAGATTCAGGTCCACAGTGGACTCCTTTGCTCGCCGTACCGCCTAAACGTACCCTAGGGTTCGGTTATCGCCGGCGGTAGGAGGTCACGGTCACTTCGACGATTTCGTCCCCTTGTTCGGTCGTCCACGCGCAGGTGTCGAGCTGTGGCACAGTGAGGGCGTGTCCGACCTGAGTCGCTCCGAAGAGCTGCCGGCCCCCGAGCCGTCACGGCCGGGGCGGCGAGCGGATGCCACTCGCAACCACCGGAAAGTCCTGGTGGCCGCGCACGAGGTGTTCGCGGAACTCGGGCTGCGGGCGAGCGTGACCCGCGTGGCGGAACGCGCCGGTGTCACGAAGGCGACCATCTACCGGAACTACCCGACCAAGGACGCGCTGGTCGACGCCGTGGTCGAGGACCGATTCCGCCTGCTGGAGGACCGGACCCGGGCGGCGCTGTCCGAACCGGATGCCCCCGCGGCGTTCCGGGTGTACCTCGTGGACCTGTTCGAGCAGATGGCCGGAGACCGGCTTCTCGCGGATGCGCTGGCCGACGCGACAACCGTGCGGGCGGGCCCGGTACTGGAGCTCATCGGCCGGCTGATCGATGCCGCGAAGCCGTCGGGCGAAGTGCGCGGCGACCTCTCGATCCTGGACCTTCGGGTGGTCGTCTGCGGCGTGGTGCTCCAGCTGAACCGCTTGGACGACCGGGATCCGGCCGTCTGGCGGCGGTACGGCGAACTCGCGCTCGCGGCCTTCCGATCGTGATGCCTGATCCCGAGTCCTGAGTCGCGTCCTCCGGAACACGCCTCCTCAGGCGTGGTCGGCGGTGCGGGGCAGGTGCGGAGGCATCCAGTTGTTGATCCAGCTTTCCGCGTGGGACATCAGCGTCGCCGGTGCCAGGCGGAGGATCGCGGTGCGCAGGGCGGTGCCCACGGGGTTGCGCAGCAGCGGTCCGGCCGCGCCCGCCCGGATCGAGGCGCGCACGACGTGCTGGGTGCGGGGGCGCCGGGCCGCGTCGTAGGCACGCAGGCCGGCGGCGGTGTCCTCGGTGGTGGCCAATGTCGCGGCCAGGGTGACCGCGTCTTCGATGGCCATGCAGCCGCCCTGGCCGAGGTAAGGCGGCATGGCGTGGGCGGCGTCGCCGAGGAGCGCGACGCGGCCGGAAACGTAGGTCGGCAGCGGTGTGGCCAGGTGGTACAGGTCGTGGTGAAGGATCTCCGGCGTCGCGGCGAGGAGCGAGCGCACGGGTGCGCCGCCGTAGGTGGCCAGCAGGTAGGCGCGCACGTCTTCGTGCCGCAGGCCTTCCGGGCGGGCTTCGGCGATCCACCAGTACGTGCGTCCGTCGAGCAAGGACAAAGTTCCCACTTCCGTGCCGCGGCCCCAGGTGGTGCTCAGGCGTGACGGCAGCTCGGCGACGCCGCGGAACGCCGTACCGCGGCTGTAGGCGAGGCGGGCGTGCGGGTGCAGCGACTGCCGCACGGGGCTGCGGATGCCGTCGGCGGCCACGACCAGGTCGGCTCGGATCGAGCCGCCCGCGTGGTGGACGACACCGTCGCGGGTCGCGGAGAGCACCTCGACACCGGTGTGCAGGCTCGACTCCGGCAGCACCGAGCACAGCGCCTCGATCAGGTCCGCGCGGTGGATCGCGGCGAGCGGCAGGCCGTAACGCCGGACGTACGCGCTCATGTCCCAGCCCGCGAGCCGCCGGCCGCGTGGGTCGAGCAGCGCGCCGTCGCGCTGCGGGCTCAGCGGCGTCTCGACGCCCAGCTCCGCGAGCGCCCGCTGCGCGTTGGGCCAGATCGAGATCCCGGCGCCGATGCCGGTGAGCTCCGGCGCGCGTTCGTACACCGTGACCCGCCAGCCCGTGCGGTGCAGGCCGATCGCCGCGCACAGTCCCCCGATGCCGCCGCCGATCACGACCGCGTGTCGCATGGCCACCTCCTCTACGTCTGTAGAGGACTCTACACCTGTAGAGTGATGATCGTGGACAGGATTTCGGCGATCGGCGACGCGGCCGTCGAGGTGATCGCGGCCGAAGGGATGCGCGGGCTCACCCACCGCGCCGTCGACCGGGCGGCGGGGCTGCCGGCCGGCTCGACGTCGTACTACGCGCGCACCCGTCTCGCGCTGCTGGAGCTCGCCATGGCGCGGATGGTGGAGCTCGACCAGGCCGTGATCGATCCCGACGCGAAGGATCTCGCCGACGTGCTGGCCGCGACGGTCCACGCCGCCATCACCTCCGGTCGCACCCGCATGCTCGCCCGCTACGAGTTCGCGCTGGAGGCCACGCGCCGCCCGGAGCTGCGCGCCGCCTACGACGAAGGTGGGCGGGAGATCCGGGACCGCTGCGCCGGCCTGCTCGCGGCCGCCGGTTCGCCGCGGCCGAAGCAGCACACACGCGTGCTGCTCAACTGGCTCGACGGCGCGATCTTCGACGCGCTCGCCGGCGCCGGGTCGGCAAATCCCCCGGGCAAGCGGGAACTCGCCGACGGTGCCCGCGCGATTCTCACCGGGCTCGGCCTTCCCCTCACGCGGTGAAGGGCTCCCGGCCGAAGCCGAGGAGCCCTTCACGACAGCGCGACGCACCCCCGGTGGTTCAGGCGTCCCGCTTCTTCAGCACCGAAGTGCCGACGAACAACCCGGCCGCCGCCCACACCAGGCAGATCAGCACCCCCACGATCGGCGAGTGCGGCGCGGTCCCGCCCATCATCGGGTTCGTCCCCCCGGCGGGCACCATGCCGTTGATCCCCGCGAACGCCGGGAAGTAGTTCATGATCTCCGGCGCCACGTAGGCCGAAAGCAGCATCGGCAACGGCAGCAGCAGCACCATCACCACCACGATCGTCCCCGCCGCGCTGCGCAGCGCGAACCCGACGCCCGCGCACAGCACCCCCAGCAGCGCGAAGTACGCCCCCATGCCCGCGGTCGCCGTGAGCCCGTCGCCGAACGTCGTCGTGATCACCTCGCCCGGCATCAGCACCGCCGAGGTCGCCATGCCGAGCAGCGAAACCACCACGCCGTAGGCGAACAGCACCGGCACCAGCACGGCCGCCTTGGCCAACGCCAGCGTCGAGCGCACCGGCACCCACTGCAGCGTCGAGCGGATGCTGCCGCTGGCATACTCGCTCGTGACGAACAGCGTGGCCACCGCGATCACGCAGAACTCGGTGAGGTAGATCGCGCCGCCGACCACGATGTCGTGCGGCGCGTTCGGTAAACCGGAGCCGTCGCCGCGGTTCGACAGCCCGGAAACGGCGCTGTAGAGCAACATCAGCAGCACCCCGCCGGCGAGGCTCCACCACGTGCCGCGCACCGACCAGAGCTTCGTCCACTCCGACGCGATGGCGCCGGAAAGCCCGCCGCCCGTGCGCACCGGCGCCTGTGCCGTGGTCATGCCGTCACCCCGTATTCCACCGACGAAGCGGTCAGTTCCATGTACGCCTGCTCCAGCGAAGCCGTCCGCTCACCCAGGCCGTGCAGCCGCACGCCCAGCTCGTGCGCCAGATCTCCGACCTGCCCGGCGTCGGCGCCCGTCACCAGGAGCTCGTCGGCCTCACCGGCGGCCACGGTCGCGCCGCGCGTGCGCAGGTGCCGCGCGAGCGTCTCGCGGTCGGCGGGCATCGGCACGCGCACCGACACCGAGCTGAGCGAATTGCCGGCGATGAACTCGTCGACGGGCGCGTCGGCGAGCAGCTTTCCCTTGCCGATCACCACGAGGTGGTCGGCGGTCAGCTGCATCTCGCTCATCAGGTGGCTCGACACGAACACCGTGCGGCCCTCCTGGGCGAGCGAGCGCATGAGCTGGCGCACCCAGCGCACGCCGTCGGGGTCGAGGCCGTTGATCGGTTCGTCGAACATCAGCACGCCCGGGTCGCCGAGCAGTGCGCCCGCGATGCCGAGGCGCTGCCCCATGCCGAGCGAGAACTGGCCCGCTCGTTTGCCCGCCACGTCGGTGAGCCCGACCGTCGCGAGCACCTCGTCGACGCGCGAGGCCGCGATGCCGTTGCTGCGCGCCATCGCGAGCAGGTGCCGCCCGGCGCTGCGGCCGGGGTGCAGTGCCTTCGCTTCGAGCAGCGCGCCGACTTCCCGCAGCGGGTGCTTGAGCTCGGCGTACGGCTTGCCCTTCACGAGCACGTCACCCGCCGTGGGCCGGTCGAGGCCCACCGTCATGCGCATCGTCGTGGACTTGCCCGAGCCGTTGGGCCCGAGGAACCCCGTGACGCTGCCCGGCGCGACGACGCACGTGAGGCCGTCGACCACCGTCTTCTCCCCGTAGCGCTTCGTCAGTCCCCGAAGCGTGATCATGTGTCCTCCCATGCGTTCGACCCCTGGGGGGAAGTCTGCGGCGCACGGATCGCCGCGGGCATCGGACTTCCGGATCCCGCGACCCCCGACCTTCGACAGGGTTCAGCGCGCGCGGCGGGTGGTGTGCCGGGTCGGCGTGGCCGTCGCGGGGTCCTCGGGCCACGGGTGTTTGGGGTAGCGGCCACGCAGGTCGGCGCGCACGGCCGCGTACCCCGTGCGCCAGAACGACTCCAGGTCGGCCGTCACGGCGGCTGGGCGGCCGGCGGGGGAGAGCAGCTGCAGCAGTACGGGCACGCGGCCGTCGGCGACGGTCGGGGTGGCGGTCCAGCCGAACGTCTCCTGCAGCTTCACCGCGAGCACGGGCTGGTCGGCACGGTAGTCCACGCGGTGGTGGGAGCCCGACGGGACTTCGAGCCGGTCGGGCGCCAATTCGTCGAGGCGCGCGGCTTCGGGCCACGGCAGCAGGCCACGCAGGGCACTGCCGGCATCCACGTCGGCCAGATCGGCGCGACGACGGGCGCGGGACAGATCGAGCCAGGTGTCCACTTCGGACAGCAGGGTGTCGTCGTCCACCGTCGGCCACGGCGTGCCGAGCACGCGGTGCAGGAACGCCATCCGCTCACGCAGACGGCGGCCGTCCTCGCTCCAGCGCAGCAGCCCGAGGCCCTCGGTGCGCAGGCCGGTGACCAGGGCGTCCTGCACCAATTGCGGTTTCGGCGACCGCAGCGGCCGCTCGGCCAGCACGATCGCGCCGAGGCGGCGCACGTGCCGGGCCACCACGTCACCGTCCCACGCGACTTCGTCCACTTCGGACACCAGTGCGGGCGCCGCGCGGACTGCCAGCGTCTCGTCGGCGACGGCGGCGAGCCGGATCGTGCCCTGCACCCGGCCGGGGTCGCGCGTGGCTTCGCCGACGGCCAGCCATTCGGCGTGGCCGAGCCCACTGCCCGCGGGCAGCTCCGCCGCCGTGCCGCCGGCCATGAGGTACACCGGCGCCGACCCCGAGCGCCGTCGCGCGAGCCGTTCGGGGTGGGCCAGCGCGACGATCAGCGCGGCGTCGGGTTTGCCCTCGCCGCCAGGGCTTTCGACCAGGCCGGTGAGGCGGCGCGCCTCCCTTTTCCACCGCCGCGCGGCGTCGTCCGTGCCGGCGCGCAGGCGGCGCAGCTCGGCCTCGACGTCGGTGAGCTGGGCTCCGGCGTCGAGCAGCGCCACGACCTCGGCGGCCGCGCGCGGGCCCACGGCCGCCGAGCCGTCGAGCAGCGCACGGGCCAGCCGCGGGTGCAGGCCGAGGTCGGCCATCCGGCGTCCGCGCGAGGTGACGGTGCCGTCGGCGGCCGTCGCGCCCAGCGTGACCAGCAGCGACCGGGCGGCGGCCAGCGCGCCCTCACCCGGCGGGTCCCACCACGCCAGCCCGCTGCCGTCCGGAGTGGACCAGCACGCGAGCTCCAGCGCGAACCGGGCGAGCTCGGCCGTGCGGATCTCCGGCTCGGGGTACGCGGGCAGCGTCGCCTGCTCGTGCTCGGGCCAGCAGCGGTACGCGCGTCCCGGGGCTTCGCGGCCCGCGCGTCCGGCACGTTGCTCGGCGACGGCCGCGGACACCCGGACGGTCGCCAGCCCCGCCAGGCCCCGCCGGTGGTCCACGCGCGGCACGCGAGCGAGCCCCGAGTCCACGACGGCCCGCACCCCGGGCACGGTCAGGCTCGACTCCGCGACGGCCGTGGCCAGCACCACGCGCCGCCGGTCCCGGGGCCGCAGCGCGTCATCCTGCCGGGCCGCGCTGAGCCGGCCGTGCAGCGGCAGCACGTCGGCGTCGAGCGAACCGAGCTGCGCCGTCGTGCGCGCGATTTCCCCGGCGCCCGGGAGGAACGCGAGCACGTCACCGTCCCCTTCGGACAGTGCGAGCCGGATCGCGGACGCGACCGTCGCCTCGACCCGGGCCCCCCGCGCCGGGGCACGGTAGGACAGCTCGACGGGGTGGGTGCGGGCGTGCGCGGTGACCACGGGTGCGTCGCCGAGCAGCTCGGCCAGCCGGCCGGCGGCGACGGTGGCGGACGTGGCGAGCAGCCGCAGGTCGTCGCGCAGGCCGGCGCGGACGTCGAGCAGCAGGGCCAGCAGCAGGTCGGCGTCGAGGTGGCGCTCGTGGCACTCGTCGAGCAGAACCGTCGAGACGCCGGCCAGCTCGGGGTCGTTCTGCACGCGCCGCACGAGCAGGCCCGACGTGACGACCTCGATCCTCGTGCGCTCGGACGTCTTCCGGTCGCCGCGCACCGAGTAGCCGACCGTCTCGCCCACCGGTTCACCCAGCAGCGCGGCCATGCGTGAAGCGGCGGCGCGCGCGGCGAGGCGCCGTGGCTCGGCGACCACGACCAGGCCCGCGCCGTCGTCCAGCGCGAGCGGCACGAGTGTGGTCTTGCCGGTGCCGGGCGGCGCGACCAGCACGGCGGTGCCGTGGCCGGCCAGCGCCGCCAGCACGTCGGGCAGCACCGCGCGAACGGGCAGGTCGGGCAGGTTTTCCGGGTTCACTGCTCTTCCAGGCTCACTGCTCGGTGATCTCCGGCGGCTTCGGCAGCGGGTAGTCCGACGGGCCGATGTTGGCCTGCAGCGACCGCAGCCAGTCGCCGTCGGCCACCATCTTGCGGATCGCGTCGTCCACGGCGTGCTGGCCGTCGGTGTCGCCCTTGCGCAGGCCGACGCCGTAGCGCTCGGTCGAGAACGGGTGCCCGACCACGCGCAGCAGCTCGGGGTCCTGGGCGACGTACCCCGCGAGGATCACGGCGTCGGTGGTCACGGCGTCGACCTGACCGGCGAGCAGCGCGGTGACGCAGTCGGGATAGCGCGGGTACTCGACGAGCTGCACGGCCTGCGCGAACTTGTCCCGCACCTGCTGCGCCGGCGTCGAGCCGGTGACCGAGCACAGCCGGCGGCCGTTGAGGCTCTCCGGGCCGGTGATGTCCGTCGACGTGAGCCGCACCAGCAGGTCCTGGCCGGTCACGAAGTACGGCCCGGCGAACGACACGAGCTGCTTGCGCTTGTCGGTGATCGAGTACGTGGCCACCACGAGGTCCACGCTGCCGGAAGTGAGGTCCGATTCGCGCGTGGCCGGGGTGGTCTCGTGCCAGGTGATGTGGGCCGCGTCCACGCCCAGCTCGGCGGCCACGAACTTGGCGACGTCCACGTCGAAGCCCACGAACCGGCCGTCGACCGTGCGCTGGGACAAACCGGGCTGGTCGAAGCGGATCCCGATCGTGAGGTGGTCACCGTCACGTGCGCGTTCGACCAGCGAATCGCCGGGCGAAACCGCTCCCGGACCGCAGGCCACGCACGTGACCAGCAGCAACAGGGCGGCGAACACCGCGCGAACCCGCATGCGCCCCTCCCGACGGTGGGTGTTGACAACTCACGAAGTTCTCAGGTCCGGCGGCTAGCCTAAGCGTGTGCGACGACTGCCCCAACCCGTGCTCGACACCATCGGCACTCTGGCCCGTTTCGGGCTGGCCGCCGTGTGGCTCGTTTCGGGTGCCATAAAACTGGCCTCGCCGGGGCAGACGTTCATCGCCGTGCAGGCCTACGACGTGCTGCCGAGCGCGCTGGTCCGGCCGGTCGCGACCGCGTTGCCGCTGGTCGAGCTGGTGCTGGGCCTGTTGCTGCTGTTCGGCCTGGCCACCCGCTGGGTCGCCACCGCGGCGCTGCTGATGCTGGCCGTGCTCGTGGCCGGCATCGCGCAGTCGTGGGCGCGCGGCCTGAGCATCGACTGCGGTTGTTTCGGCGGCGGCGGGAACGTGGCCGCCGGCCAGACCGAGTACCCGCAGGAGATCCTGCGCGACACCGGGTTCGCGTTGCTGGCCGTGTGGCTGGTGGTGCGCCCGCGCTCGTTCCTCTCGCTCGACGGCTGGCTCGGCTGGGGCCGGCGCAAGGACACGGCGGTGAACGACTTCGCCGCCGGCGACGTTGCTCCGAACGACACGACTTTGATTGACACCGCGGGGTCGGAGGGCTCCGCGCCGCTCGCGACCAACGCGAGCATCTCCGAAGGGAAATAGGAACCGTGGGTGAAGCAGCGCGGAAGCGTCAACGCCAGGCGCAGGCCGCGAAGTCGGTCGCGCAGGCCAGGGGCGCCTCAGGCGAACGCAACAAGATCATCGCCGTCGTGGTGGTGGTCGTGGTGGTCGCCGCGGTGGTGATCGGCGGCGTCCTGTGGATCAACTCGAGCAAGAACTCGACCGCCGAGACCGCGATCCCGGCGAGCACGTCGGCCACGCTCGGCCCCGGCGTCGTCGAGAAGCTCGACGGTGTGGTCGTCTCCGTCGGCAAGCCCGGCGCGCCGAAGACGATCGACCTCTACGCCGACTTCCTGTGCCCCTACTGCAAGCAGCTGCAGGACACCTACGGCCCGAAGATGGAGCAGGCGGTCAACAACGGTCAGCTGACCGTGCGCTACCACATGGTGACGCTGCTCAACGACCGTTCCGACCCGGCCGGCTACTCACTCGACTCGGCCAACGCGGCGCTGGCCGCGGTCTCGTCGCAGAAGTTCACCGCGTTCCACGACGCGCTGTTCAAGAGCCAGCCGGAAGAGGGCGGCCGCGGCTACGACAAGGCGCAGCTGATCAAGCTCGGCCAGGATCTCGGCATCACCGACCCGAAGTTCGCCGAGACGATCAACGCGGGCACGTACAACGCGCAGATCCAGGCCGCGTTCCAGCAGACCGAGAACGACAAGAACCTCGCGCAGGACTTCGGCGGCGGCAACGTCGGGTTCGGCACGCCGACCGTCGCGGTCAACGGCAAGGCCATCTCGACCCAGGGCGACTGGCTCACCGGCGTGCTGTCCGGCACCACTGCCGGCTGACCACCTGATCCGGTCATTTCGCCTGTCCGGGCACAACCCGTCCGTTACCCTGGCCGTCTCGGCTCAGGGGAGGACGGGTTGTGTCCGGTTTTCACGCTGACGACGGTGCCTACGAGACGTTCGCGCGCCAGGCCGATCCGCTCGGCGACGACGTCCGGCAGGCGGGGGCCCGCCACGTCGCGCCGCACGTGACGGTCGGGTTCTCCGACATGGGCGACGAGTCCGGTTTCTCGGGTGCGTACGGCGCGCGGATGCGATCGCTGCAGCAGCGGCTGCACGCCCTCGGCGGCGGCTGGCACCAGGTCGGCGAGGCCGCGCGGCGCACGCAGGGCAACTTCGCGGCGGTGGAGGAGGAGCACGGCGACGTGTTCCGCCGGCTCCGGTGATCGCTCTCCGATGACGGCTGAGGTCGAGCAGGTCGTGCGCGGCGGCCTGGACACCACGAACCAGTTCGCGGCCAAGCTGAAGCACGATCCCGCCGCTCTTTCCGGCGCCCGGGACGGGCACGTCGCGCTCCAGACGTCCGTCGGCCAGGTGCGCGACCAAGCCGGCTCGCAACGCGTCAACCTGGCCAACGCGGCGTCCGGGCACACGGCCGACCGCGCGGCCGCGACGTCGCAGAGCCTGGAGAAGGAGATCCAGGACCTGCTCGACGAGAGCGCCGAGATCGAGAAGGCCGTGGCCGCGGCGGCCGAGACGCTGCACGTCGGCGAGATCCGCAACGATCAGGTGCGTGATGAGATCGTCCGGGAGATCTCGGCGTCGATGAAGGCGCTTGCGGCCGTGAACGGCATCCAGCCGCCGGAGAGCCGCGCGGCCGCGGCCCGGCAGATCCTGCTGCAGCTGCAGACGAAGATCGGGCAGCTCACCGGGCAGGCGGCCACGTTCTCGGAGCAGACGATCACGCAGCTGACGTCGCTGGGCCGGCAGCTCGGCGGGTCGGACGAGACGACGACCAGCTCGGCCTCGGCCACGCACGTGCCGCAGTCGTTCAACAGCAACGGCGCCCCCGCGGGCGGCGGCGGGGGAGACGGCGGCGGCGGTTTCGTCGGGAAGCCGCGCCTGCCGGTGGCGATTCCGCCGCAGCCGGGTACCGGCGTCGCCATCAACCTTCCCGGCGGACGCACGGTGCAGGCGCCCAACGAGACGGCGGCGAAGGCCGTGCGGGCCGCGTTGTCGCAACTCGGCGTGCCGTACGTGTGGGGCGGTACCGCGCGCGGGCAGGGGCTCGACTGCAGCGGGCTGACCATGACTTCGTACCAGGACGCGGGTTTGCAGCTGCCGCGCACGGCCCGGCAGCAGACCGTGGGCGCCGAGGTGCCCTCGATCGACCAGCTGCTGCCCGGCGACCTCGTGGTGTGGTCCGGCCACGTCGCCATGGTGATCGGCGACGGGCAGATGGTCGAGGCCGGTGATCCCGTGCAGATCGGCAAGATCCGCACGACGAACGCGGGACAGCAGTTCATCGGTTTCTACCGGCCGACGGGGTGAGGGTTGTGACTGAGTTCGACGTGGGCCTGGAGGCCGCGCGCATCGCGGACAACGCGGCGCGCACCGGCGTGGCGGCCGAGGCGCGGTTCGCGCGTTCGGGACCGGTGGTGGGCAAGGCTCAGGCGCACGGTGTCGCCGTCACCGTGGCGCCCGGCGGGCTGCTGACGGGGCTCGAGATTTCGCGCAGTGCCTTGCGTTCCGGTTCCGACGCGGTGGCGGGCCTGATCATGGAGCTTTCGGCGCGGGCCACGCGGCGCGCGGGTGACCGGATGCACGAGGTGCTCGCGCCGGTGCTGGACGACGGCCGACTGGCCGAGCTGGGGTACGAGCGGTTGGCCGAGGATGATCCCGATGCCCAGCACTCGTGAGCTCATCGAGCAGGCCCGCGCGCGGGAAACCGCGTTGTCCCAGGTCGAGGCTCTGATGGCGGAGACCCGCGGCTCCGCCCACGCCCTCGACGGCACGGTCGAGGTCACTGTCGACGCCCTCGGCGCTCTGCGGCGCCTGTGGCTGGCCCCGTCGGTGATCGATGCCGACCCGGCCCGCCTCGCCGCGTTGATTCTCGAGGTGACGCAGCTGGCCATGGTCGAGGCCACGCAGGACTGCTACAACAAGGTCGCGCTGCAGCTGGGCGAAGACGTCACTCTGCTGATCGAGCGGCTGTCCGGCCGATCGGCCCCGGCGCGCGCCGCGGACGACGACCCGGGCATGACGGTCGAGGAGTTCCAGCGGCTTCGCGAGGAACGCCTCGCGTCACCCACCCGCCGCACCGCGACCCGCCCACCGTCCAACGCCGAGGACGACGCCTACTTCGACCACGCGTCACCCTGGTCGGACTAGGGCAACTTGGCGCACAACGCGGCCGGGAACTTCGGCAGCGCGGCGCGAATTTCTTGGCAGGTTCCAGTTTTCGTGGCGGTTTCCTGTTTCCAGCCCCGTGGATCCCACGAATAAACCACGCGCTGGGTCGGGCCGGAACCGGGGACGCAGCTGGTGCCTTCCGGCGGGCAGTCGCCGACGTGCCGGTTGAGGTCGAACACCAGCCAGCTTCCGTCGCACGCGAGCACGTCGCGCACGCCGTGGAGGTGCTTCACCGGCACGTCGAGGTCGAACACCGCACGGTCGACCCACGCGTCCGCGCAGTGGTCAGCGGGTGGTGTGCAGCCGAGGAACTCGTCGCAACGGGCGAACGTGGCGCCGGTGCGGTGCCAGGCCTGGTTGTTCAGCACGAGCGGGCGCTCGCCGAGCGGCGCGGCGAGCGTGAACGGCACCTCGGCGGCCTGGTTGGTGGGGCAGCCGCCGTAGGCCTGGTTCGCCGAATCGAAGACCACGTTGGCCTGCACGGCGGTGGCCAGCTCGTCCGCGGATTCGGTGAGCGGCTCGACGCGCGGCGACCGTGAGCAGCCGGGACCGCCGGCGGGCAGCGAAACGTGGATCACCACTGAGGCGTCGTTCGAGCCGAGCCGGATGCCGTCGACCGGAGCGGCCAGGGTGGTCCAGCGCTGGGCGGCGGTGGCCGGCGCGGTCGTCGGCGTCGTTCGCGAGTACGTGAACACGAGCGCACCGATCGCCAGCACGGCGAGCCCGATGAAGGCGGGTGCGATGAGCTTGCGGGTCATGGTCCTCCCCAGGCCGGGCCTCAGAATACCCGGTACCTGCGGATCGATCGTCTTTGCGCGGTCCCGGTCACCGGCAACCCGTTCGTCGTGAAGGTCTGGACCACTTGTGAAACCTGTGTATTAATTCAAGGCGTGAAGTTTGGTGTCTCGACGAGGAGCAGCCGGATACGCAGCGCCGACCCGGCAGCCGATGAACGTCGGCGACCGGAAGCGCGCGCTGTGGTGATGCACCAGAAGTAACCCTTCCTCTCCCTCCCCAACCCCCGCCGGAAGGATCCCCATGTCCGCGAAACGACGCCCGTTCGGGCTGATCGGGAAAGCGCTGGTGTTCTTCGCCGCGTGCCTCGGTCTCGCGTACGGTTCACCCGCGCTCACGCCCCACGCCGCCGCGGCGACGCCGTTCAAGGTGCTCGCGTTCTACACGGGCAGCAACTTCGACCCGGCGCACTTCGCCTTTCAGGCTGAAGCGCGCCCGTGGTTCCAGCAGCAGGCGGCGGCCAACGGCTACACGTTCACGGCCACCACGAACTGGAACCAGCTCACCTCGCTCACCACGGCCCAGGCCAACGTGGTGATGTTCCTCGACGACGCGCCGCAGTCGCAGGCGCAGTACGACGGGTTCAAGCGCTACATGGACTCCGGCGGCGGCTTCTTCGGCTTCCACGTAACGGCCTACAACGACGAACTCACGCCCTCGTACGCCAACTGGTTCCACAACGACTTCCTCGGCACCGGCCGGTTCGTGTCCAACTCGTGGGGCCCGACCGGCGAGACGCTGAAGATCGAGAACCGCACGCACCCGTCCACGGTGAACCTGCCGGCGACGATCCAGTCGTCGGTCAGCGAGTGGTACTCCTGGCAGAAGGACCTGCGCCAGAACCCGAACATCTCGATCCTGGCCTCGCTCGACCCGGGCACGTTCCCGGTGGGCGACGACCCGTCGCAGACGTGGTATAGCGGGTACTACCCGATCATGTGGACGAACAAGAACTACAAGATGATCTACGCCAACTTCGGCCACAACAAGATGAACTACGAGACCAACACCTCGTTGTCGTCGACGTTCGCCAGCCCCGACCAGAACCGCTTCGTGCTCGACGGCCTGCGCTGGCTCGGCGGGGGCAGCGGCACCACCACGCCACCGGCCGACGGGATCTCGCCGACCGCGTGGTACCCGGTGATGAACAAGGCCACCGGCAAGTGCGTCGACGCGGCCGCGGCGGGCACCGACAACGGAACCGTTGTGCAGCAGTACACCTGCAACAGCACCAACGCGCAGCAGTACCAGTTCCAGCCGACCAGCGACGGCTACGTGCGCGTGAACAACCGCGGCAACGCGGCCGAAGTGCTCGACGTGAAGGATGTGTCCACCGCGGACAACGCCGGCATCCAGCTCTGGTCCTACAGCGGCGGCGCCAACCAACAGTGGCTGCCCGTCTCGGAGGGCGGCGGCTACTACCACCTGACCGCCCGCCACACCGGCAAGTGCCTCACCGTACCCGGCGGCTCGACGGCCGACAGCGTGCAACTCGTGCAATCCACCTGCAACGGCGGGGCGGCGCAGTCGTTCAGGATCGCCTGACCTCCGCCGCGAACCGCGCCGGGCCGCCTTGACGCGGCGGCGAGCCCGGCTCGGAGGCCGCCTCGGGGTTTGCGCCCCGGGGCGGCCTTTCCTGCCGGTTGTTTCAAGCCGGGCGCCAGGTGGTCTGGGCGCGGACCACGACCACCGCCACGGCCAGCAGCGCCACCGCGAGGACCATGGCACCCCACCGGCCGTTCTCCGGGGCGGACCACGCCGTGGCTGCGGGCAGCAGGAGGAGTGACGTGGCGACGTAAGCGAGGTGCGTGCCCGGTTCGGCAGGCCGGTCGCCGCCGAGGAGGCCGGCGACGTCGGCCACCACCTGGACGATCAGGGCCAGCTGTACGACGGCGAGTGCCGGAAGGGTCCGGCGGCGGCGGTAGCGGCCGGCGAGCCCGGTGCCGAGCACGGCGAGCCCGCCGGCCACGCAGACCACCGTGGTGGCGAAGGCCAGGGTTTCGATCACGCGGGGACCTGGGTGACCTTGCGGGCTTTGCGGCGCCGGCGCTTCGAGCCGCTGCGGAACAGCCAGGTCGAGAGCCCCGTGAGCATCAGTGCCAGCGGCGTGAGCCCGAGGACGAACCAGACGATGCGCCACCAGCCCCCGACCAGCCAGCCGAAGTGGGCGGGCTCGAACACCCTGTCGTAGAACGAGTTCGCGCCCGGCTCGGGCTTGGCGTCCACATCGGACACATGGGTGGCGTCGTGGCTGTCGACGTACACGGTGTGGTCGCCCCCGAAAAACGGCCGTGCGCAGTAGGGCTGGTAGCCCGCGCCGGCGATGGAGACGCTGTAGTAACCGTCCTGGGGTGTGACCAGGTAGCGGATCTCACCGGGCGTCTTCGCGAGCGCCGCCCGCCCCGCCTCGTCGATGCCGATCTCCGGTGCGCCGGGTTTCGCGGCGTTCGCGGTGAACGAGTACTTCTGCGGATCCGCCGGCACCCCACCCGTCGCCGCCAGCCACGCGTCCTTGACCGGCGGCAGGTAGAACGCGGCCCCCGTCACGCCCCACATCAACACGAACGGCACCGCGACGATGCCGATCACGTTGTGCAGGTCGTAGTCCCGCGCGAACCGGCCTTTCCCTGTGCGGACTCGGAATCCGTGCGACTGCCGCCTTATCCCCGGCCACCACACCACGATGCCGGTGACCGCGAGCAACACCATCAGCAACCCCAGCACCACCACGAGCAACAGCCCCCAGTTCGTGCCGGGCGGCCACGCGAACCCGATCGTCGGCACCGGCTTCGCCAGCCACGAAAGGTAACCCGGGTAGCCGTCGCAGGTGAGGCCGCAGTCGTGGACGTTCGCCAGGAACCCCATCACCCCGTCTTCCAGGCGGGCGCTCCCGTTGATCCGCCCAGTGCCCGGGTCCACCGCGTACGCCACGGCGTAGTCCGGATCACCCACCGCGATCACGCCGCCGTCGTGGCTCACCCATGCGGGGGAGAAGTCGGAGTGCGCGGCGGCGACGATGTCCCGCGCCTGCTGGAGGCTGATGGGGTGCTCGGTGGGCGTATGGCGGTAGAAGTCGCCGCGCGTCGAGCGCAAGTACTCCCCGCGGTACAGCAGGACCGCCCCGGACGTCGTCTCGAGGACCAGGAACAACCCGAGCACCAGCGACGTCCAGCGGTGCGTGACGACCAACGCCCGCCGCACCGGCTTCCGCCTCAGCCACCGCCGCACCTTCCCCACCCGCGGCGGTTTGCGGACGCGCGTCAGCTCGTCGGTGCTCATTCCCGTCCCCCTCGATCCGGTGATCGAAGTGAGGTTAGCCTTACTTAACTCCTCACGTAAAGAGTGGCGGGCGGCACAGACGGTAGGTCTCGGTCACTCCTGTTCGACAGCGGTGCTGGTCAGCCGGCTGCGGAGCAGACCGGGCAGCGCCGACGATCACCAACGTGGAGAGCACCCCCCACGTGATCGGCACGAACTGTCCGACGGCCGTCGGCAGGGTGGCCGGCTCGGCGAGTGTCACCACGGCCGCCGCGGTCGGCCAGGTTGTGCGGACATCGCGGTGAGCCGGCCCGAGCAACGCGAGGCCCGCCGCGGCGGGGAGGATGGGCCACCGCGACGTCGTCCACGACGCCGAGCCACCGGGTGCCGAACGCCAAGGCTGCGGTGGCGGCGGTGGCGAACAGCCACTGTCGCGTGTGGACGATCGTGGGCCGCGGGTGCGCCAGTATCGCTGCCAGAGTGGCGATTTGCAGCAGGAGCACACCTCCGCTGCTCGGCAGGCGCAGGATCGTGCCGACGATGCCCGCCGCGGAGAAAACGGCCGCGAGGTTCTTGTGGCCCGCCAGGAGTGCGCCCAGGGCAGGCGGCCGGAGCAGGCCGAGGACGAACGTGACCGGCGGTGCGACTCGGGCGATCTCCGGTGGCCACGTGAGCCACAGGACCCCGGTGATCCGCGCCGGCGCCGCGCCGGCAGCAATCGCAAGAGGCGGCGATAACGAAGCTCGAGTTCTTTCACGACAATCCCTCCCCGGCGAACCCCAGCCCCAGCCTCCGGTGCGCCACCCGCGCGTTCGCCACCTGTCGTTGGCGGTGAGGATGAAAAACGCCTGCTCGGACATGGTGCGGGTGCTGGCCATGGCTCCCACGTATCGGAAGGCGATACATAACGCGTCGCACGATAGGTGGACAGGAAAAAGGCGAGGCACCCGCCACCTGGCAAGTGCCCCGCCTGGAGAAACCTCAGTCTCGCTCGATGGTGTGGCCCACGACGTCCGGGCCGGGGTGGGCGTGGCCGGAGCCGTCGCGGCGCAGGTCGACCTCGGGCAGCTCCACGGGGTCACCGTTGCGGGCCGAGCCGGCCGGCCGCGGGCCGATCCAGGCGACGGTGACCGCGGTTTCGCCCTTCAGGAACCGGTGCGCGCGCACGCCGCCCGTCGCGCGGCCCTTCGCCGGGTATTCGCTGAACGGCGTGACCTTCACCGACTGACCCGTCGCGGTGACGACCATCGGCTCACCGTGGTCGTCGTCATCGGTGCGCACCGCGCCGAAGAACACCGCCGACGCGCCGGCACCCAGGTTGATGCCCGCCATGCCGCCGCCCTTCAACCCCTGTGGCCGCACCAGCGACGCGGCGAAACGCAGCAGCGACGCTTCGGACGACATGAACGCCAGCGTCTCGTTGCCGTCCGTGAGCCACGTTGCGCCGACGATCTCATCGCCGGTCTTGAGCGTGATGATCTCGAACTCGTCGCTTCGCACCGGCCACTCCGGCGCGACCACCTTCACCACGCCCGCGCGCGTGCCGATCGCCAGACCCGGCGACCCGGCCGCCTGCTCGCCCAGCGGCGCGACGCCGATCACCGTCTCGCCCTTCTCCAACGGCACCAGCTCACGCGCCGCCATGCCCCCGCGCAGCGAGACCGTGCCCGCCTGCTCGGGCAGCACGGGCAACGGCAGCACGTCCGTCTTGAACGCCCGGCCCCGGCTCGTCACCAGCAGCACCTGCCCGCGCGCGGTCGTGTGCACGATGGCCGACACGGCGTCGTGCTTCACGCGCCCGTTGCGCCGGCGCACCTCCGACGACTCCTCCGACTCCGCCGCCGTCCGCGCGACCAGCCCGGTGGCCGACAGGATCACCTGGCACGGATCGTCGGCGACCTCCAGCGGCCCGGACGGCTTCGAGGCCGCCAGCACCTCCTTGAGGTCACCGTCGATCAACGCCGTGCGCCGCTCGGTCGGGAAGTCCTTCGCGATCTTCGCCAGCTCCGCGGACACGAGCTTCCTCAGCACCGAGTCGTCTTCGAGGATCTTCGTGAGCTCCGCGATCTCCTCGCGCAGCCGCTCCTGCTCGCTCTCCAGCTCCAGCCGGTCGTACTTCGTGAGGCGGCGCAGCGGCGTGTCCAGGATGTAGGTGGCCTGGATCTCGGACAGCTTGAAGCGCGTCATCAAGCCGTCCTTGGCGGCCTGCGCGTTTTCGCTCTCGCGGATGAGCTTGATGACCTTGTCGATGTTCAGCAGCGCGATCAGCAGACCGTCGACCAGGTGCAGCCGCTCTTCGCGCTTGCGGCGCCGGTAGCTCGTGCGCCGCGTGACGACGTCGTAGCGGTGCCGCAGGAAGACCTCGAGCAGTTCCTTGAGCCCGAGTGTCTGCGGCTGCCCGTCGACGAGCACCAGGTTGTTGATGCCGAACGACTGCTCCAGCGGCGTGAGCCGGTACAGGTCCGCCAGCAGCGCCTGCGGGTTCACGCCGACCTTGCACTCGATGACCAGCCGCGTGCCGTTCTCGCGGTCGGTGAGGTCCTTGACGTCGGCGATGCCGGTGAGCCGCTTGGACTTGTTGACCTCGTCGGTGATCTTCTCGATCACCTTCTCCGGGCCCACGCCGTACGGCAGCTCGACCACCGTGATCGCCTGCCGCCCGCGGCTGCCCTCCAGCGGCCCGGTCTCGCACGTCGCGCGCATCCGCACCACGCCACGCCCGGTTTCGTACGCGCGGCGCACCTCGTCCAGCCCCAGCAGCTTGCCGCCGGTGGGCAGGTCGGGGCCGGGGACGAACTCCATGAGCTTGTCGAGCGTGGCCGTCGGGTGCGTGATCAGCCACCGCGCCGCGGCGATGACCTCGCCGAGGTTGTGGGGGATCATGTTGGTGGCCATCCCGACGGCGATGCCGGAGGTGCCGTTGACGAGCAGGTTCGGGTAAGCCGCGGGAAGTACCGTCGGCTCTTCGAGGGAACCGTCGTAGTTGGGCCGGAAGTCGACCGTGTCCTCGCCCAGCTCCCCGACGAGCAGCATGGCTTCGGGCGACATACGAGCCTCTGTATATCGACTCGCCGCCGGGCCATCGTCTGGGGAACCAAAATTTCCATGCCCGTCGATCAGCGGCACGTTCAGCGAGAAGTCCTGTGCGAGCCGCACCATCGCGTCGTAGATCGCGACATCGCCATGGGGATGGTACTTACCCATGCAGTTGTGGACGACAAAGCCCTCGGTGACGAACGTGTGCTCGTCGGCGCCGACCTGGATGTCGTACGTGACATCCGGCGCCACGGGTTCAACCGAAACGACCTCGAGAAATGAATAACCATTCAATGCATCGAGCCGATCGGCCAGGGGGGAGCCGATGCGGCGCAGCTTGTCGATCCAGCCGTCCTGACGGGCGCGGGCGAGCGGGAACGACCGATCGGCGAGCGCGGTGCCGTGGCGGTCCTTGCCGTAGCGGACTTTCGCGCCGCTCACTGCCGACAACGAAGCGCCGGCTTCGCTCCCCGGCCTCAGGATCGGAGCCAGTGCGGAGACGTCGGATCCGTCGACCGACAGGCCGAGCAGACCAGTCTCCGGATTCGTCCAGTGCCGACTGTGGATTCCGAGATCCGCGAGCATCGCGTAAACTTGGCGGACGAACTTTTCGTTTGTGCCGGTGTAAACGATCTCGGCGTTCTCGCCGAGGTCGTCTTCGCGGTCGAACAGCGCCGCGAGGTACGGAGCCCAGCGTGAGCGGTCGCCGAGAACGGCCGCCGGGACGGTCTCCGCGGAATCGAACTCGTTTCCGAGCAGACCTTCGCGGCGGACCTGGAGATCCAGCCCGGTATCCCGCCGTGCCTTGCCGTAAGCGACAGTCAGCCGGTCGGTGAGGTCGCGTGCGGCGGTCCAGGTGAGGGTCGAATCCTCGGCCACCGTGCGGAATCGCTGGCCTGGCGTGACGAGCATCGTGTGCCCGTTGGACCAGGTGACGCGGACCAGTTCGGAGGCCGGGTTTTCGTAGACCTCGGTCACGGTCACGGCCTGGCCACGGGCGTCGAGCACGTCGTCGCCGATTTCGATGTCCTCGATCGGCCGCAGCCCGGCGGGCGTGGAGACCAGTGCGCCCCGGACGAAACAGTCGCCGACCACGCGTGACGACTTCACGTAAGCGTGCGTCGGCCGGTAGCCGTTCTCGTTCATCGAGTACAGGATCCGCCGGTGCACCGGCTTCAACCCGTCGCGGGCGTCCGGCAACGCGCGGGAGTGGATGACCGAGTACGCGTACTCCAGGTACGAGTCTTCGATCTCCGTCTTCAGCGAGTTGTCGAAGACGTTCGCGCCGGCGGAGTCGAACGCGGTGGGATCGACCTTGGTGGTGGTGCCCTTGCGGCGTGCCACGGGAGAACTCCTTGGTAGCTGCGAAAAACTCAGACGTCGATGGCGTCGCGGTCGACGCGGTCGGAGGAGGCGACGAGCCAGTTGCGCCGGGGCTCGACCTTTTCGCCCATGAGCAACTCCAGGGCGCTTTCGGCGGCTTCGGCGTCGTCCATGGTGATGCGGCGGACGGAGCGGCTGGCGGGGTTCATGGTGGTTTCCCACAGCTCGTCGGCGTCCATCTCGCCGAGGCCCTTGAACCGGGGCACCGGCGTGACGATGCTCTTGCCCGCCTTTTCGAGCTCGGCGAACTTCGTCTCCATCTCCCGCTGCGTGAAGGTGAAGTGGGTTTCCGGGTTGCGGCCCTTCGTCACGAGCTTGTGCAACGGCGGCATCGCGGCGTACAGCCGGCCGTCTTCGATCACCGGGCGCATGTACTTCGCGAAGAGCGTGATGAGCAGGGTGCGGATGTGCGAACCGTCGACGTCGGCGTCGGCCATCAGGATCACGCGGCCGTAGCGCATCGTCGACAGGTCGAACGTGCGGCCGGTGCCGGCGCCGAGCACCTGCACGATCGACGCGATCTCGGCGTTCTTCAGCGTGTCGCCCAGCGAGGCCTTCTGCACGTTGAGGATCTTGCCCCGCAACGGCAGCAGCGCCTGGTACTCCGACACACGCGCCATCCGCGCCGAACCCAGTGCGCTGTCACCCTCGACGAGGAACAGTTCGCTGCGGGACACACCGGTGGTGCGGCAGTCGACGAGCTTCGGCGGCATCGCCGCGCCTTCCAGCGCCGTCTTGCGCCGCGCGGCGTCCTTCTGCTGCTTCTGGGTGAGCCGCACGCGCGCGGCGTCGACCACCTTCTGCAGCACGACCTTGGCCTCGGACTTGGTCTTGCGGTCCTCGACCCACGCCTTCACGTGCTTGTCGACGACTCCCTGGATCACGCGCGTGATGCCGGCCGTGGACAGCTCGTCCTTGGTCTGCGACGTGAACTGCGGCTCGGGCAGGCGCACGTGGATCACCGCGGTCATGCCCTCGAGCACGTCTTCGAGCGTGGGCGGGTCCTCCTTGGGCTTGAGCAGCCCGCGGGTCTTGCCGATCGCGTCCTGCAGCGCGCGCGTGACGGCGCGGTCGAAACCACGCCGGTGGGTGCCGCCGTGGACGTTGCGGATCGTGTTGGTGAAGCACTCCACCGTGCGCTCGTAGCCGGTGCCCCAGCGCAGCGCCACCTCGATCTCGGCGTGGCGCTCTACATTGGACTGCATCACGCCGTTGGCGTCGGCCGCGTTCTCCTTGTACGTGCCCTCACCGGTGATCACGATCGTGCCGCACACCGGCTTCTCGCCCGACGGCGTGAGGAAGTCGACCATGTCCACCAGCCCGTGGGGGTAGTGGAAGGTCTCCTCGTTGATAGTGTCCTCGAGTGCCGTGCGCAGCACGTAGGTGACGCCGGGCACCAGGAACGCCGTGTTGCGCAGCTTCGTGCGCACGCCCTCGACGTCGAGCGCCGCGCCCGTCTCGAAGTAGCGCGCGTCGTACCAGTAGCGGATCGACGTGCCGCTGCGCTCGCCGCGCTTCATCTTGCCGACGAGGGTGAGGCCGGAGTGGCGGGTGAACTTCGCCTTGGGGCCGGGCGCGTCGAACGTGCCGGGCACACCGTGCGCGAACGACATCTGCTGCACTTTGCCGTCCTGCTTCACGGTGATGTCGAAGCGGTGCGACAGCGCGTTGACCGCCGACGCGCCCACGCCGTGGAGGCCACCGGAGGTCTTGTAGCCCGAGCCGCCGAACTTGCCGCCGGCGTGCAGCCGCGTGAGCACGAGCTCGACGCCCGAAAGGCCCGACTTCGCGTGGATGCCGGTGGGAATGCCGCGGCCGTCGTCGTCGACCTGCACGCTGCCGTCGGCGTGGATGGTGACGACGATGCGCGTGGCGTGTCCCGCCACGCCCTCGTCGGTGGAGTTGTCCACGATTTCGGAGAACAGGTGGTTGATGCCACGGCTGTCGGTGGAGCCGATGTACATCCCGGGGCGTTTGCGGACGGCTTCGAGGCCCTCGAGGTGCGTGAGGTCGTCGGCCCCGTACAGAGTCTCAGCAGTCACGAGGTCGCTCTCCCGGATCTTGGCTCGCTGTACGGCGTTGTCGAGGCTGGTGGTGCGGTTGGTCTTGTTCACGCTGGTCGGCTGGGGTTTCGCCCGGCCGCGGTGGTGCCGGAGGGCAGGCCCCGAGCCGACACCGTACTGCAGGATATCCGCACACCCCGACAGCTTCCGCGCCCTCGGGCCCCGGTGTGGCGAGAGTCCCGTGGCCCAGGGGTGCGGCCGGGGGCGTGCGCCAGGTCACCGGTATGGTCACCGCGGAATACTTCTTCCACGCGAGCAGTTGACCAAGCAAGAAAGCACAACCGGCTGAGGAGCGGTCATGCAGTTCGGAATCTTCTCGGTGGGCGACGTCACGACCGACCCCACCAACGGCACCACGCCGTCGGAGCACGAGCGCATCAAGGCGATGGTCCGGATCGCGCTCAAGGCCGAAGAGGTCGGCCTCGACGTCTTCGCGACCGGCGAGCACCACAACCCGCCGTTCGTGCCTTCGTCGCCCACCACGATGCTCGGCTACATCGCCGCGCAGACGGAGAAGCTCGTCCTCTCCACCTCGACGACGCTGATCACCACCAGCGACCCGGTGAAGATCGCCGAGGACTTCGCGATGCTGCAGCACCTGGCCGACGGTCGCGTCGACCTCATGCTCGGCCGCGGCAACACCGGCCCGGTGTACCCGTGGTTCGGCAAGGATATCCGCCAGGGCATCCCGCTCACGGTCGAGAACTACGCGCTGCTGCGCCGGCTCTGGCGCGAGGAGGTCGTGGACTGGGAAGGCCAGTTCCGCACGCCGCTGCAGGGCTTCACCTCGACTCCGCGTCCGCTCGACGACGTACCCCCGTTCGTGTGGCACGGCTCGATCCGCAGCCCGGAGATCGCCGAGCTCGCCGCGTACTACGGCGACGGCTTCTTCGCCAACCACATCTTCTGGCCGACCTCCCACTACCAGCAGCTGATCGGCTTCTACCGCCAGCGCTACGAGCACTACGGTCACGGCAAGGCCGACCAGGCCATCGTCGGCCTCGGCGGGCAGGCGTTCATCCGCCCGAAGTCGCAGGACGCGTGGAACGAGTTCCGGCCGTACTTCGACAACGCGCCGGTGTACGGGCACGGTCCTTCGATGGAGGACTTCACCTCGCAGACCCCGCTCACCGTCGGCAGCCCGCAGGAGGTCATCGAGAAGACGCTGACCTTCCGTGAGCACTTCGGCGACTACCAGCGCCAGCTGTTCCTGATGGACCACGCCGGCCTGCCGCTGAAGACCGTGCTGGAGCAGCTCGACCTGCTCGGCGAGCAGGTGGTGCCGGTGCTGCGCAAGGAGCTCGAGGCGATGCGCCCCGCGCACGTGCCGGAGGCCCCGACCCACGAGTCGCTCAAAGCCGCTGCCGCCACCGAAGAAACCCTCGTCTGACCCGGTTTTCCGGAGAGAAGAAGGCAAGAAATGACCGCACGCACCATCGCCGTGGTCACCGCCGGGCTGAGCCAGCCGTCGTCCACCCGGCTGCTGGCCGACCGGCTGGCGGACGCGACGCGCGCCGCACTGGGCCCCGACACGGTCGTCGAGGTGATCGAGCTGCGCGACACCGCCGCGGACGTCACCAACAACCTGCTCACCGGTTTCCCCAGCCCCAAGCTGAAGGAAGTGATCGACACGGTCACGCGGGCCGACGGCCTGATCGCCGTGACGCCGGTGTTCACCGCCTCCTACAGCGGGATGTTCAAGTCCTTCTTCGACATCCTGGACAAAGAAGCCCTCGACGGGAAACCGGTGCTGCTCGCGGCGACCGGTGGCACGGAACGGCATTCGCTGGTGCTCGACTTCGCGCTGCGCCCGCTCTTCGCCTACCTGCGGGCGAATTCGGTCGCGACGGGCGTGTACGCCGCTTCGTCGGACTGGGGCAGCACGAGCGCGACGGGCTCGTTGCAGCGGCGCGTCGAGCGGGCCGCGGGTGAGCTGGCGGCGCTGGTTTCCGCGGCGCCGAAAGCAGAAGTGACGGACGAGCTGACGTCGTTGCCGTTCGAGCAGCTGCTGGCCGGCGAAGGCCTGTAAGCCGATACACCGGTGAAGGACTCCCCTCGGCAGGGGAGTCCTTCACTGCGTTTCGGGGCTGACTTCGATCAGCCGGCGCCGCAGGAACCGGCGATCGGCGTCGTTGCCCGCCAACGTGAGTGCCGCGCGGTACGCCTCCGCCGCTTCGGCCCGCCTGCCCAGGCGACGCAACAGGTCGGCGCGAGTGGCCGGCAGCAGGTGGTAGCCGCCGAGGTCGCCCGCCATCGCGTCGACGAGCGCCAGGCCCTCGTCCGGTCCGTCGGCCATCGCGACGGCCACCGCACGGTTGAGCAGCACGACCGGCGACGGCACGCGCTTCGCGAGTTCCCCGTACAGCGCGGCGATCTGCGGCCAGTCGGTGTCCGCCGCCGACGGTGCGGCCGCGTGCAACGCCGCGATGGCCGCCTGCAGCTGGTACGGGCCGGGGGAGCCGCGGTGCAGGGCGGTGTCGACGAGGGCGAGGCCTTCTTCGATCGCCGCCGCGTCCCAGGTCGACCGGTCCTGGTCTTCGAGCGTCACGAGCTCGCCGGTTTCGTCGAGCCGCGCGTCGCGCCGGGAGTGCTGGAGCAGCAGCAACGCCAGCAGGCCTTCGATCTCTGGCTCGGCGGGCATGAGCTCGGCCAGTGTGCGCGTGAGCCGGATGGCTTCGGCGCACAGGTCGTGGCGCGCGGGTCCGTCGCCCGCGGACGCGGCATAACCCTCGTTGAACAGCAGGTACAGCACACCCAGTACGGCCGCCGTCCGTTCCGGCAGCAAGTGCGCGGGCGGCACGCGGTAGGGGATGCCGGCTTCGCGGATCTTGCGTTTCGTGCGCACGAGCCGTTGGGACATCGTGGCTTCGGTGACGAGGAACGCGCGGGCGATCTCCGCCGTCGTCAGCCCGGCCAGCGTCCGCAATGTGAGCGCCACGCGGCCTTCGAGCGGCAACGCCGGGTGGCAGCACGTGAACATCAGCCGCAGCCGGTCGTCGCGCACGCCGCTCGGGTCGGCCTCGGGTTCCTCGACCGGCGCCAGCGTGGCGACTTCACGCAGCTTCGCGGCTTCGTTCGCGCTGCGCTTGAGCCGCGTGAGGGCGTGGTTGCGCGCGGTCGTGGTGAGCCACGCGCCGGGCCGGGCGGGCACGCCGTCGCGCGGCCAGCGTTCCAGTGCCCGGGTCATTGCTTCCTGCACGCACTCCTCGGCCAGGTCCCAGTCGCCCGTCAGCCGGATGAGCGTGGCCACCACCCGGCCGCCCTCCTCGCGGAAGGCGGCCGTGACGGCGGCGTTCGCGGTCAGCTCTCGTCCCCGGCGAAGGGCCACAGCGGGCGGACCTCGACCGGCCCGTGTTGCGCCGACGGGTGCTTCGCCGCGACTTCGAGGGCTTCGTCGAGGTTCTCGCACTCGAGCAGGTCGAAGCCGAGGATCTGCTCCTTCGTCTCCGCGAACGGACCGTCGGTCAGCAGCACCTCGCCGTCTTTCACGCGCACTGTGGTGGCCATGCTCGCGGGCCGCAGGCGCTGGCCCATCAGGCGCACGCCGCGCCCGTCCATTTCCTTGACCCACGCCTCGGTGGTCGCGTCGATGGGCTCGTCGGGCAGCGGCTTCGACTCGTCGTGGCTCGTGCCGCAGATCAGCATCAGGTAGCGCATCGGTTCGCCCCTTCTCTCTGGTGGTTTCCTACCGCGCCGCGGGCGTGCGGTCGAGGCGGTTCGTCAGTGCGACCACCGGGGACCGCCCGGACCGACAGGATCCATCCGGAAATTCGGTTAAGCATCTACTTGACTATTCGGCCAGTCCGGTGGATGGTTAAGCACATGGTTGACCATCAGCTCGACCGGGTGTTCCAGGCACTCGCCGACGCCACCCGGCGTGAGCTCGTGGCGCGGCTGGTCACGGGACCGGCAGCGGTGAAGGAGCTGGCGCGGCCGCACGCGATGTCACTGCCCGCCGTGATGCAGCACCTGCGGGTGCTCGAGTCGTGCGGGCTGGTGGCTTCGGAGAAGGCCGGCCGCGTCCGCACGTACCGGCTGGAGCCCGCGGGGCTGCGCCTGGCCGAGCAGTGGCTCGGGGAGCAGCGCACGGGCTGGGAACGCCGGCTCGACCGTCTCGGTGGCTTTCTGGCCGCCGACCGAGAAGAAGGGAACACGCCATGACCGAGGTCAAACGTTCACGCTCGAACGCCACTACCCCGCGCCGCCCGCCCGGGTGTTCGCCGCGTGGGCCGATCCGGCGGCCAAGGCCAGCTGGTTCGGTGCCGCCGAGCACTCGCTCGACTTCCGCGTCGGCGGCCGCGAGACCAACCGCAGCGGCGATATGGCCTTCGTGGGCGAGTACCACGACATCGTCGACGGTGAGCGCATCGTGTACTCCGGCGCGCTCACCGGCCCGCCCGGGCTGGCGACCGTCTCCATCACCACCGTGGAACTCGTCCCGGACGGCTCCGGCACCCGGTTGGTGCTCACCGAACAGGACACGTTCCTCGACGGGCACGAGCAGCCGGCGTGGCGCGAGCAGGGCACGGGCGACTGGCTCGACAAGCTCGGCGCCCACCTCGGCGCGCAGAGCTGAGGCCGGGGTCGGTCCGCTCGGTCCACTTCGGACGGGTGGGCCGATCCCGCGTGTTCCGGAGTTTCTCCGGGCGCGGTGTCCGCGAGCCAGGCACACTGGCTGAAACGGACAGGAGGGGACCGCGTGGAACTCGGCAGACCGGTGAAGCAGGCCTTCGCCGCGGTGGTGGGCGGCTTGCTGTTCCTCGTCGGGGTCGCGCTGCTGGTGCTGCCGGGCCCGGGGTTGCTGCTGGTGCTCGCGGGGCTGGTGGTGCTGGCCTCGCAGTTCCCGGCGCTGCAGAAGTTCGTCGACCCCGTGCGCACGCGGGCGATGAAGGCCGCCGAGGACAGCGTGGCCTCGCCGCTGCGGATCGCGGGTTCGGTGCTGGCCGGCCTGGCGCTGTTCGCCGCCGGCATCCTGTGGGGCACGATCGACTGGCTGCCGTTCAGTGGCTGGAGCACCGGGTCGAGCATCATCCTCTCCGGGGTGATCCTGTTCGCGCTGCTGATCTGGAGCTACCAGCGGGTCAAGTCCCGGGAGGGGGAGGCGCATTCGGCGCCCACCGGGCAGAATCCGGGCATGACCACTTCGGACTCCACGCAGGTGCCGGCCGCGATCCAGCAGTTCGTGGACGCCACCAACAAGGCCGACGCCGAGAGCTTCGTCGACGCCTTCACCACCGACGCGTTCCTGGAGGACTGGGGACGCAAGTTCCACGGCCACGAGGGCGTGCTGAGCTGGAACGAAACCGACAACATGGGGGTTCAGGCGAGCTTCACCATGAAGGGTGTCAAGCCCGGCAAGGGCGCGGACAACTACGTGCTCACGGTCGGGGTGAAGAGCAACCGCTTCAACGGCACCGGCACGATGACGATCGACTTGCGCGACGGCAAGATCGCCAGCCTGGTCATCTCCTGACCCGTTTCCACCCGCGGTTCGCGGGCGTTCGGGAAGCGGACGCCCGCGAGTTCGGCCACAGTCTCGGCCGGGTTAACAGACTGCTGGGCTGCTAATCTCGGCCCCGTGAGCGCCGGTTTCCAGCGGGCCCGCCGCCCCGAGCAGATCGAGGCGCGGCGCGCCACGATCCTCGCGACGGCCACGGCGATGCTGCGGGAACGCCCGGTCGCCGAGATCAGCCTGCGTGAGCTGAGTGACCGCGTCGGCCTCGCGAAGTCCAACGTGCTGCGCTACTTCGACAGCCGTGAGGCGATTTTCCTCGAAGTGCTCGACGAGGTGCTGCGGCGGTGGCTGGACGTCGTCGAGCGGGCGCTCACCACCGCTCCGGCCGACGGGCCCGGCTTCGTGCGCGAAGAGCGCGTCGCCGCGACGATCGCCCGCACGCTGGGCGACGATCGGCTGCTGTGCGAGCTGGTCGGCTCGATGGCGTCGGTGCTCGAACGCAACATCTCCGTGGCCACCGCGCGCAGCTTCAAACACCGCGCGGCCGCCGGCACCGACCGACTGGCCACCCTCGTGCGCGGACAAGTGCCGGAACTGTCACCGGCTGGTGCCGTCCACTTCGCCGAAGCGGTGTTCGTGCTGGTCGCGGGCCTGTGGCCGTACGCGAACCCGACCGAAGCCGTGGCCACGGTCAGCGCGGAGATGGGTGCCGCGCCCGGCGCCGACCGGTTCGTCGACGGTCTCAGCGAGACGCTGGCGAACCTCCTGGCCGGTCTCGTCGCCCGACGTCGTTGAGGTCGCGCGAGGAGAGGATCCGGCGGGGAAAACCGTCCGCCGCCACGGCGATCATCGCTCGCCCGAGCACGTCCGTCGTGATGTACACGGCCGGGAAGCGTTGGAGCAGCATGAAAAGGGGCGTCGTGACGCGGTAGAGCCCGCGGTACAGCGGTGTTTTCGACGTGATCCCGTGCTGTGGCTGGATGAAGCCGGGCCGCAACGCGTAGGCGTCGAGCGGCAGCCGGGCCAGGGCGTTTTCCGTGGCGCCCTTCACCCGCGCCCACCGCACGCGGCCGCGTTCGCTGCTGTCGGTGCCGGCGCCCGAGACGTAGAGGAACGTCGCGTTCGGCCGGGCCTCGGCGTACGTGCGGGCGACGGAAAGCGTGAGCTCGTAGGTGATCCGTTCGTACTCCTGCGCGGGCAGTCCCGTCGAGGAGACGCCGAGGCAGAAGAAGCACGCGTCGTACTCCGCGAGCTGGGCGGTGTGCGGGGTCAAGTCGGCGAGGTCGTCGGGGACCAGCTCGGTCACCTTCGGGTGGCGGGTGCCGGTGGCCGTCCGCCCGACGGTGAGCACGTGCTCCACGCGCTCGTCGAGCAGGCATTCCCGCAGCGCGCCCTGGCCGACCATGCCGGTGGCGCCGAACAGCACGACCTTCACGCGTCACGCACCGGAAGCAGGCCGCGCTCGGCGAAGACCTTCTTCGCGACGTTGGTGGCGTTGAGCGCCCGGGGGAAACCGCAGTAGCCGGCCGACTGCAGCAGCGCCTCGATGATCTCCGCGGGCGTGAGGCCGACGTTCAGCGCTGTGCCGATGTGCAGTTCGAGCTGCGGTTCGCAGCCGCCCAGCGCGGTCAGCATGCCGATCGTGAGCAGCTGCCGGTCGCGGGGCTTGAGCGCCGGCCGTGCGTAGATCTCGCCGAACCCCCAGGACACGACCTGCCGCGCCAGCTCCGGCGCGACGTCGGCGAGCCCGTCCAGCACCTTTTGGGCGCTGCCTTCGTTCACGGCGTTCATGGTCTCGAGGCCGAGTGCGTAACGCTCTTCTTCGGTCATGATCCGACCGTATCCGCCAGCGCGTGGTTCATGCGGCCGATTCCACGGCCAGGTTCGCCCGCCGGGCCGCGGCGAAGTCGAGCTTGCGGACGCGGCGGTCGTAGGTGAGGAAGCCGTTCACCTCCTTCTCGACGTCGGTGAGCTGGGTGTAGACGGCGGCGGACAGCCCCCGGCGCACCTCGGCGGCGAGCTTGTCCTGCAGCTCGACGTACCGCCTGGTCAGGGTCGCGCTGTCGGGTTCCAGCTCGTAGGCGAAGCTGCCCCCAGCGGCGAACTCGTGGCCGCGGACCTTCAGGCCGAGGCCGCCGTACTCGCCGTCGACCCGCGCGCGGGTCGCGTCGGGCGGCGGGGTGCCGGGACCGGGGTAGGTGTGATCGTCGAGCAGGTCGCCGTGGCCGGTGTCGGGGGCCGAACGGCAGCAGTTGACGCCGGACTCCGCGTCGACGAGCCGGGTCGGGTCCCAGGCGGCGACCTCGTCGGCGATGCGGGCGACGTCGAAATCGCCCCAGCCCTCGTTGAACGGCACCCACGTGACGATGGACGGGAACGAACGGTGCTGGTCGATCACGCGGTGCAGCTCGGCCTCGAAGTTCGCGCGGGCCCGCGGTGTCGGGGTCACCGTTTCCGGCATCGCCGGCATGTCCTGCCACACGAGCAGGCCGAGGCGATCGGCGTGGTAGTACCAGCGGTCGGGTTCGACCTTGAGGTGCTTGCGGACCATGGTGAAGCCGAGCGCCTTCTCCTGCCGCAGGTCGAACGCGAGGGCGGCGTCGGTGGGGGCGGTGTAGAGGCCGTCGGGCCAGAAGCCCTGGTCGAGGGGACCGAGCTGCACGAACGGCTTGCCGTTGAGGAGGATGCGCCCGCCCTCGACCGCCACGGACCGCAGGCCGAAGTAGGAGCCGACGCTGTCCCCTGTGGACAGTGTCACGCGCAGGTCGTAGAGGAACGGGTCGCTCGGTGACCACGGGTGGGGCCGGGTGAGGGTGATCGTGGCCGGGTGCCCGGCGATGCCGTCGACCCGGCCGACGACGTGGCCGTGGTCCTCGGCTTCCGCGTGGAAGGCGTGGCCGTCGGCACCCTGGACGGTCACCGTGACCCTGCCTCGCGGGTCGGTGGTCGTGTCGAGGCGGGTGATGTGCACGGGGGCAACGGGTTCGAGCCACACCGTCTGCCAGATCCCCGACGACGGCGTGTAGAACACCCCGGCGCCGGGCGCACGTTGTTTGCCCAGGGGCTGGCCGTCGCCGGTCGCGTCGGTGACGCGGACGACGAGCTCCTGCGGGCCGGTGGTGAGGGCGTCGGTGATGTCGGCGGTGAAGGAGTCGTAGCCGCCGGTGTGGTGGGTGACTTCGTGGCCGTTGACGTAGACCGTGGTGTCGTGGTCCACGGCTTGGAAGTGCAGCAGGATCCGTTGCGTGCGCCAGGTTTCGGGCACGGCGAAGGTTCGGCGGTACCAGAGCTTCGTCTCGTGGCGCATGATGCCCGACAGCGCGGACTCGACGGGGTAGGGAACGAGGATCCGCTCGGACAGGTGCCGCCCGAACGGCGGAACGTCCTGTGTGGACACGAACTCCCAGACTCCGTTGAGGTTCTGCCACTCGGCGCGGGTCAGCTGGGGCCGCGGGTACTCGGGCAGCGCGTTGGTGGGCGAGACCTCGTCCGTCCACGGTGTACTCAACGGTGGGGTTTTCGGGTGCCACTCGGGTTGTGCGGTGATCGGGTTGGTGAGTAGTACGACCGAGAGAACCACAGCCCAGCGCATCATCGCCGCCCCCTTTTCTTGATCATCATCTCTACCGGGTGCGGGTGCGGATGTAAATCGCTCACTCCGGCAAGAGCACGCGGGGCCGGGACGACGACCGGCAGATAACGATCGTGACTACGAAGCAGCCGACACCGGGGGCTCTCACCTGCACGTCTCACCGTCAGTTGTCGGGATTAATTCTGCCCGTGTTCGGGCCCCACTGGACTCAGGCACCCATTCGTCAGATCTTTGTCAGTGACCTCGCGGAAACCGCCGGAGCGCGAGGGCCCTCCCGCGCCAGGACCTCCGATGTCTGGGCGGGTTCGACGTCGAAGGAGTGGGCATGCCAAGATCGGGCAGAACCGGGAGCCGGACGTTCGCCGTGCTCGCCGGGATCGCCGCCGCGGTGCTGACGGTTTCGGCGGCCCAGGTCCCCGCCACGGCCGCGCCCGGCCAGAACGAGGACCCAGCCCCGACTCAACACCCGGCCCCAGCTCAGAACCCAGCCCCCATCCAAGCCCAGAAACCCTACCTGGGCTGGAGCAGCTGGAGCCTCGAGTCCACGAACTACCCCGGCGTGAACCCGACCGGCAGCGGCAGCTGGCTCAACGAAGCCCACGTGCTGCAGCAGGCCGACATCCTGGCCGCCGAGTTCAAGCAGCACGGCTACGAGTACGTGAACATCGACGCCGGCTGGGTCGGTTCCTTCGACCAGTACGCCCGCCCCGTCGTCGACGCGAAGAAGTTTCCCGACGGCATGAGGTACGTCGCCGACTACGTGCACAGGAAGGGCCTCAAGCTCGGCTCCTACCTCGCGGTGGGCCTGGACCTCAAGGCCTACCACGACGGCAACTCGCCGATCTTCGGCACCACCGGCTGCCACACCCGCGACCTGGTCTACCCCGACCTGCGCCAGACGTCCGGCTGGGACAACCAGTCCTACCAGATCAACTTCGCGAGCCCCTGCGCCCAGGCCTACATCCAGTCCGAGGCCGACGTGCTCGCGGGCTTCGGTGTCGACTTCCTGAAGCTGGACGGCGTCGGCCCGGGTTCGTTCAAGGGCGACGCCGCCCACGACAACACCCCCGACGTGAAAGCCTGGTCCGACGCGCTCAAGAAGACCGGTCGGCCCATGCAGTTCGTGCTGTCGTGGTCGTTGTCGCACAACGAGATCGACACGTGGAAGGCCAACTCCAACGGCTGGCGGATCGACACCGACGTCGAGTGCTACTGCGACACCCTCGTCACCTGGAACAACTCGGTGAAGGGCCGCTGGAACGACGTCGTGCAGTACATCCCCGACGCCGGCCCGGGCCACTGGAACAACCTCGACTCCCTCGACGTCGGCAGCGGCAGGATGGACGGCATCACCGAAGCCGAGCGCCAGAGCTACATGACGTTCTGGGCCATCGAATCCGCGCCGCTCTACCTGGGTGACGACCTCACTCAGCTCGACGACTACGGCATCAAGCTGCTGACCAACGACGAAGTCATCGCCGTGGACCAGGCCGGCGTGCCGGCCAAGCCCGTGAGCCAGAAGAGCGATCAGCAGGTCTGGTACGCCCGCAACGCCGACGGCAGCTACACCGTGGCCCTGTTCAACCTCGGCTCCGCACCCACGCAGGTCACCGCGAACTTCGGCGACTTCGGGCTCACCGGCGCGGCGAAGGCCCGCGACCTCTGGAGTCACCGGGAACTGGGACTGAGCAACGGTTCCTTCTCCGCGACGCTGCCCGTGCACGGTTCGAAGCTGCTGCGCCTGACCCCGGTGAACCCGGTGGGTGTCTCGGCCCCGGCCGTGGTTCACGGCACCGCCTCGACGCCGACCAGCATCTCGCTGGCCTGGGACGCGTCGGCGAGCAAGCTCGCGCCGGTGACCGGGTACGACGTGTTCGCCGGCGGCCACAAGGTCGCGTCGACCACCGGCACGAGCACGACCGTCACCGGCCTCGAGCCCGCCACGTCGTACTCCTTCACCGTGGTGGGCCACGACCGCTTCGGTCGCAGCTCCGCCGCCGGCACCGAGGTGTCCTACGTGACGCCGGCGGCGTCCGGCCCGGTGGTGTACGAGGCGGAGAACGGCAGTCCCGGCGGTGGCGCCACCGTGTACGAGTGCACCTGCTCCGGCGGCAAGAAGGTCGGCTACCTCGGCGGCTCCGGCCTGCTCACGATGAACAACATCAAGGTCGCCGCCGAAGGCACGTACCTGGTGAAGCTCGGTTACGTCGACGGTGACACCAGCCGCTCCGCCGTGGTCACGGTCAACGGCAGTTCGTTCCGCCTGCCCGCGCCCGGCACCAACGACAACGACTGGAACACCGCGCACACGATCACGGTGCCGATCTACCTGATGGCCGGCACCAACCAGATCATCTTCGGCAACCCGAGCGACAGCGTGTTCGACGTGGACCAGCTCACCGTTTGAGCCACCCTCGAAACCACAGGAGGACGCGGTGGTGGCGACCACGCACAGCTTTCCCGTGCGAGGCGCCACCACCACCGGGCTCGAGTGAAAGAACTGCTGTGACGAACGAAGATCTGTGCCCGGCCCGGGTCGTCGGCGAAATGTCCGAACTGGACGGTGCACTCCGATGTTGACCGATCTCCCGTTGGCCGAGCTGCGCACGTACACGAGCGCGTACCAGGCCCCCGACGACTTCGACGACTTCTGGCGGGAAACCCTCGCGGAGGCGGCGAAACACGAGCCGGCCGTCACGGTGACGCCGGTCGAGACCGCGTTGCGGACGCTGGACGTGTTCGAGGTGACCTACGCCGGGTTCGGCGGCCACCCCGTCCACGCCTGGCTGCGCGTGCCGCGGGGCCACGCCGGTCCGTTGCCCGCCGTCGTGCAGTTCCACGGCTACGGCAGTGGCCGCGGCAGCGCGCTCGAAGAACTGGTCTGGGCGTCGGCCGGTTATGCGCAGCTTCAGGTGGACGTGCGCGGCCAGGGCGGGGCGCACGCCGGCGGCACGACCGGTGACCCGGTGGGCAGCGGCCCGTCCTTTCCCGGCTTCCTCACGCGCGGGATCGAAAGCCGCGAAACGTACTTCTACCGCCGCGTGTTCACCGACGCGGCCCGGGCGGTCGAGGCCGCGCGAGCCCTCGACTTCGTCGATGCGGACCGGGTCGCGGTCGCGGGCAACAGCCAGGGCGGCGGGATCGCGCTGGCCGCCGCGGCGCTCGTGCCCGGCGTCGCCGCGCTCTACGCGCAGGCACCGTTCCTGTGCGACCTGCGGCGGGCCTCGTTGATCGCGGGCAAACCGCCGTACACCGAGCTCGCGGGTTACCTGGCCGCGCAACGGCACGCGGTGGCCCCGACGTTCGACGTACTGTCCTATTTCGACGGTATCGGCTTCGCATCGCGGGCGGTGGCGCCCGCGCACTTCTCGATCGGGCTGATGGACGACATCGTGCCGCCGTCGACGGTTTTCGGCGCCTACAACGCTTATCGCGGGCCGAAGCACCTCGACGTGTGGGAGTACAACGGGCACGAGGCCGGTGGCGGGCAGGACCTGGAGAACGTGCTGGCCGCGTTCGCGCCGCTGCTGAATCCCGGCAGCTGACGCCGGTGACGGGTTCCCCGGGGGACTCCGGGGAACCCGTCACCGGTCACGTCAGTGTGTGAGGACGGGCAGCGTCTCGTAGATGCGCTGCTGCGGTGCATCGGCGCTCACCGAGCGGAAGCCGTTGGCCCACAGGGAGTTCACGCGGGAGCGTTCCTGCGAGTTGGGCACGGCGTTGGTGCACGACGGGCCGGGGCCGCCGCCGGACATCAGCTCGGAGCACGGGCCGGAGTAGTGGTCGGGCAGGCCGAGCACGTGACCGGTCTCGTGGGCGGCGATGCGGGTGTTGTCGTACTGGCGGGCCTGGGTGTAGTCGATGAAGACGGTGCCCGTGCCGTGGCCGTTGCTCTGGGCGTAGGAGCCGCGCGGGTCGTTGCCCTCGACGTAGCGCAGCGAGGCGCCCGAGGAGCGTTCGACCAGCTTGACGTTGGTGACCGAGCGGTTCCAGTTGGCCGCGCCGGCGTTGATCGCCGCGCGGAAGGTCGGCGCGGCGGAGGTGCTGTAGTACACCGTGGTGACCGCGGCGACCTGGTCGGTGGCGGCGGTGGCAGCGGTGGCCGTGCCCGCGACGAGCGCAGTGGCGGCGACCGCCAGCGCGATCGCGCCGGACAGCAAGAACTTCCTCGACATCGGAAAGCTCCTCGGGTGGGTGAGGGGAGTTTTGCCTGATTTGCGCGCGCTGCACCAAATCTAGGCAATCAAGCCCCGTTTGTGACCCGACTTTCGTACCGTCCGGAAAGTGGTGATTTACCAACACCTTTCACGGGTTGACTCAACCCACGGGTTCGGCCAGTGGCACCTGATCGTCGTTATCGAGCCGCAGCAGCTCGGCCCGGGAGAGCTTCGCGGCGCAGTGATCACACGTCTCGCCGGGGCGTGTGATCTCGCCGCAGGTGGTGTGGACCAGCCGCATCGGCTCGCCCGCGGTGGGGGAGTGCGTGTGGGTGTCGCCCCAGTCGCCCAGCGCGTGGATCACCGGCAGGGTGTCGGCGCCGGCCCGGGTGAGGCGGTACTCGTCGCGCGTGCGGCCGCTGTCGCGGTAGGGGACGCGGGCCATCAGGCCGGTTTCGACCATCCGCCTGAGGCGCGCTGCCAGCACGTTGTCCGCGATGCCGAGGTTGCCGCGGAAGTCGTCGAAGCGGGTGGTGCCCGCGTGGGTGTCGCGCAGGATCACCAGCGTCCACGGCTCGCCGAGCACGTCGGCCCCGCGGGCGATGGGGCAGGACGTGCCGTCCCAGCTCGAGCGTCGGCCCATGCGATCCTCCTCTGGCTTGCTTTAAGCAAGCCTACTCCGGTAGCGTGAGAGCTAGCTTGCAAATGGCAAGCCAGATCTGCTCAGGGAGTGTGTTCGTCGTGGAGATCAAGGGTTCTGTCGCGCTGGTGACCGGCGCGAACCGCGGGCTGGGCCGCGAACTGGCCACCGCCCTGCTCGACCGCGGCGCCGCGAAGGTCTACGCCGCCGTCCGCCGCCCGGAGACGCTCGACCTGCCGGGTGTCGTGCCGCTCAAGGTCGACGTCACCGACCCGGCCTCGATCCGCGCCGCCGCCGAGGCCGCCGGTGACGTGACGCTGCTCATCAACAACGCCGGCGTCTCGACGGGCGCCTCCTTCCTCGAAGGAAGCTCCGACGACATCCGCCTCGAAATGGAGACGCACTACTTCGGCCCGCTGGAGCTGGCGCGCGCCTTCGCCCCGGTGCTGGCCCGCAACGGCGGCGGCGCGGTGCTGAACATCCTTTCGGTGCTGTCGTGGTTCACCATGGAGCCCGTCAACGCGTACTCCGCCGGGAAGGCCGCGGGCCTCCAGCTGACCAACGGCCTGCGCCTCGCCCTCCAGGACCAGGGCACCTTGGTGACGGCCCTGCACGTCGGCTACATGGACACGGACATGGCGGCGAACGTCGAGGGCCCGAAGGTCTCGCCGGCGTCCGTTGCCGCGCTCGCTCTGGACGGTCTCGAGAAGGGCGCCTTCGAGGTCGTGGTCGACGACGTGAGCCGCGGCGTGCGTTCGACGCTCTCGCGCGGGATCGAGGAGCAGTACCCGCAGCTGGTTTCCTGATTCGTCGGACGCACCACGCCCCCGGCTGCTTCGTGAGCGGCCGGGGGCGTGGTGGTTTCCGGCGGGTCAGTGGCCGCCGTCTGCGGGGGGCTGGTCGCCGGTGTCGGCGTTGGCGTTGGCCCAGCCGGTTTCAGCGGTCTTCTGGATGTCGAGCATCTGCTTCATGATCTCCTGGCCGCCCTTGATCGGCCAGGCCCAGTACTCCTTCGAGCTGTCGGAGTCGGCGACCTGCTGCTTGAAGAACTTGAAGGCATCCGGGTAGTTCGACTTCAGCTGGTTCTCGAGGTACTTGTACTTCGCGTACGCCTCCGGCTGGCTCTGCTTCAGCCAGTCCTCGTGCTTCTTCGTCCACGGCGTCGCCGGCTTGTCGGCTGGCGGTGCCGCATCGTCACCGTGCTGGCTGCCCTGCGGCGCATCGTCCTTGGGCGGCACGGGCGGCGGCGTGTCGTTGTCCTTGGGCGGCACCGGGGGTGGCGTGCCGTCGTCGTGGTGGCCTTGGGTGCCGGTGGTCGAGGCGGCGTCGTCGCCGTGCTGGCCACCGCTGCTTTGGGGTGCGTTGTCCTTGGGCGGCACGGGCGGCGGCGTGTCGTCGCTGTGGTGGCCTTGGGTGCCGGTGGTCGAGGCGGCGTCGTCGCCGGGGTGGCTGCCCGGCGGGGGCACGTCGTCCTTGGGCGGGGGTGGCGGGGGGACGTCGTCGCTGTTGTGGGCGGCGTTGCCACTGCCAGAGCCACTGCCAGAGCCACTGCCAGAACCACCGCCGGAGCCGGAGCCACTGCCGGAACCCGAGCCGCCGCCGGTGTTGGCGGGCGGGGGCACGTCGTCCTTGGGCGGCGGAGGCGGTGGGACATCGTCGCCGCTGTGGGCGGCATTGCCGGAACCCGAACCTGAACCCGAACCACCGCCCGTACCGCCATTCGTCGGCGGGGCGTCCTTCGGCGGCGGCGGGGGCGGAACGTCGTCGCCGGAGTGGGCGGCCGAGCCGCCGCCGGAGCCGCCGCGCGCGGGGACGTTCGTGAGCGGGATGTCGTCGCCCGTCTTGGCGCCGGCGCCCGCTGCGCCGCTCGCGCCGGCGCGGGTCTTCAGGGCCTTGACGACGTCGCCGATGCGGCCGGCCGAGCGGGTGGCCTGGGCGAGGACGGCGGCGAGCTTCGCGCCGATCGAGGCGGCCGTGAGCGAGGCCTGCGTGACGCACCAGGTGATGCCGGCGGCGATGGAGGCGCCGAACGTCGGGATCGCGGCGGCCAGGGCGATCAGCATCGTCGAGATGATGTCGCCGAGAACGGTGGTGATGAGGTCACGGACCAGCCCGCGCACGGCGGCGATGATGGCCATGTTTGTCTGGATCAGGTACCCCACGATGTCGGCACCGTGGGCCTTGCTCTCCAGGTCGGCGGCGAGCTCCTGCATCCGCTGCTTGAACGTCTCGCCGGCATCGCCCTGCCACTTCTTGATATCACCGTCCAAAGAGGACTTCTGATCGTCGCCGATCTTGCGGATGGTCTCGGCGATCGTGTGCACTTCCTGGCTCAGCAGCTGGATCTGGTCGGGATCGCCCATGAGCATGTCGAACGGCTCGCGCAGGATGCTCACGTGCTCGATCAGCCAGCCGAGCCCCGCGGAGATCAGGCTGCCCAGCGGGTTGAGCGCGAACTTCACCGTGTCCACGGCCGCGGCCACCACGCCGAGCCCGATGGAGACGCCCAGTGCCGCCTTGTCGGCGTCGTCGGCGGTCTTGATGTCCTCGCAGCTCTTGATGAGGAACGAGTACGAGTCGAGGAAACCCGCGCCGGAGAACTTGTTCGAGTCGGTGATCACCACTCCGGCGCCGAAGTCGGGTTTGGCGTTCGGGTCGAACGTCGTGGTCACTTCGGGGTCCCCGCTGTCGTGATGGCCTGCGCGTGGTCGGTTTCCGTGGTGCGGTACTTGTCCGCGGCCGTGCGGGTGTTGCCGGCCTGGTCGGAGAAGGCCTTCGCCGCGCCGGCCACCTGGTCGTGCAGCACACCGAGCGCGATGCGCGTCGGGACCCCCAGCGCCTGCCCGACGAACACGCCGAACGCATTGATGTCAGCGCCGTTGACCTGCTGGACGCGGTTGGCCGAGGCCGTCACCCGCCCGGCGCGGTCGTCCAGGCCACTCGCGTACGACGTCAGCGTCTCCGGATCGACCGTGTACCCGTCCATTAGTCCTTCTCCCTCGTCACCACGGCTGCATCTCGTCGTCGTCGCCATCCATCCGGCGGCGGTGCGGGCCCGACGGCGGCCGCTGCTGCTCCTCGGGTCGCGGCTGTGGCCCCTGCTGGGGGGCCGGCGGAACGGGCGGCCTCGGCGGCGGTGGCATGGGCGGTGACGTGGGCGGCGGCGGGGGTGGGGGCACCGGCGGACCCTGGTGCTGCACCGGGGGACGGGGCGGCGGCGGAGTGCGGTCCTCGGCCTCGGGCTCACCCGGCTGGCGCGGCGCGTCCTGCGGCTCGTCGTCCTCGGGCTCCGGCGCGGGCAGGAAGGACCGGACCACGTCCATCATCTCGGTGCCGCCGGCCAGTGGCTCGAGCGCGTCGGCGACGTCGCGCGAAACCTGTCGCTGGGCCTTGCCGTAGGTCTCCATGATGGCTGCGGTGAGCTGGGCTCCACCGCCCGAGCGCAGGGCGCGGTCGTCGATGTGCAGGTGCTTCAGGGCGCCGTTGGGGGTGACGGTGACCGAGACCAGCCCGTCCGCCGAGCGGGCCTTGCCCTCGGCGACGGTGAGCTTCTCTTGCAGTGCCACGCTTTTCGCGCGCATCTCGTCAACCCGCCGCTGGAAATCGTCCAGCCACTCCTGCTCGTCCACCAGAAAAAAAATATCGAGATGTCCGGGGTGTCCGGGTGAACCGCAGATGACGGGTCGACGACGAAACGAGGCGGCCCGACCGAGGCCCGGGCAGGTCAAGGCGTAAGAATGGGCACGTGCCGGAAGAAGTCGAGGTCAGCGCCGGGCGGACCCGAAACAAGTGGGGTGAAGGCGACCGGCTGCGCGGGGAGATCCTCGACGCGGCCAGCCGGCTGCTGTCCGAGCTCGGCGGTGAGGACGGGCTCACGATCCGCGGCGTCGCCCGCGCGGTCGGCATCGCGCCCGCGAGCATCTACCAGCACTTCACCGATCGCTCGGCGCTCGTCGCGGGCCTGCTCGACTACGAGTTCGCCCGCCTGCGCGCCGAGATGGAAGCCGCCGAGGCGAGCGAGGACCCCGGCGACGTCGTCGGCCGCGTGCGCGCGCTGATCCACGCGTACTGCCGCTTCGCCATGGACAACCCCGGTCACTACCGGCTGATGACGGCCAACGGCTCCACGCGCTCGACGCCCGACTCGCACCCGCAGGGTCCGCTGCCCGACCTGATCGAACTGCTCACCACCGGCTTCGCGCGCTGCGACGAAGCCGGTTTCTCGCTCAGGGTGCCCGCCGAGCGAGCCGGCGTGATCGCGTTCGTCGGTGCCCACGGCCGTGTCGCGTTGTTCCACACCATGCCCGCGCGGGGCGCAGCCGACTCGGTGGTGCCGTTCGTCGACGAGCTCGTCGCGCTCGTTTTCGCCTGAGCCACGGGCGTTTTCTCCCGTTTCCACCAGGGTGGTCTCGGCCGTCCCGGTGATCTTGTCCACGAACGTGGCCAATTCTCCACTCGATTGCCTAACATGTGTTCAGTAAGTATCCGAACAATTGTTTGGTAACTCTCCGTAGGAGGGGATGTCGATGACGGAAGCCCTCTCGTCGAAGGCTGTGTCCGACCCGAAGCCCGAGTACCCGATGTCCCGCGGGCGCTGCCCGTTCGACCCGCCGCCGGAGCTCGAACGGCGGCTGCACGACGAACCGGTGTCGCGCGTGCGGATCTGGGACGGCAGTGAGCCGTGGCTGGTCACGCGCTACGAAGACGTCCGTGCGGTGCTTCGCGACTCACGCGTGAGCGCCGACACCGACCTGCCGGGTTATCCGCTGCAGTCGGCCGGGCTGGCGGCCCGGCGCCGGCGGGCCAAGGCGTTCATCTCCATGGACGACCCGGACCACGCCGCGCAGCGACGGCTCCTCACCGCCGACTTCATGGTCAAGAAGGTCGAGCGCCTGCGCCCGCGCATCCAGCAGATCGTCGACGACCTGATCGACGAGCTGCTCGCCGGCCCGAGGCCCACGGACCTGGTGCAGGCGTTCGCGCTGCCCCTGCCCTCGCTGGTGATCTGCGAGCTGCTGGGTGTGCCGTACGCCGACCGCGCGATGTTCCACCGGCTCAGCAAGGTGCTGATCTCGCGGGACGCCACACCGCAGGAGTCTCTCGACGCGACCGAGGAACTGCTCGCCTACCTGGGTCGCCTCGTCGAGCGGAAGCTGACCGACCCCGGTGACGACGTGCTCAGCCGCCTCGCGACCGAGCAGGTGGCCACCGGGAACATGACGGCCGACGAGGTCGCGGCCATGGGCCAGCTGCTGCTCGTGGCGGGCCACGAGACCACGGCCAACATGATCGCGCTCGGCACCGTGGCGCTGCTGGAGCACCCGGACCAGCTCGACCTCGTGCGCGAAGGCGATGAAAAGTTGATCGCCAACGCCGTGGAAGAGCTGCTGCGCTACCTCACGATTGTCCACACGGGACGCCGCCGCGTCGCGCTGGAGGACATGGAGGTGGCGGGTCAGCGGATCCTCAAAGGCGAAGGCCTGATCGCCGCGTCGGACTCGGCCAACCGCGACGCCGAGGCGTTCCCGGACCCGGACAAGCTCGACGTCACGCGCAAGGCCCGCCACCACGTGGCGTTCGGCTACGGCGTGCACCAGTGCCTCGGCCAGCCGCTCGCGCGCGTCGAGCTGCAGGTGGTCTACAGCACGCTCTACCGGCGGATTCCCACGCTGAAGCTGGCCGCGCCGTTGGCGGACCTGGACTTCAAGAACGACATGCTGGTCTACGGCGTGCACTCGCTGCCCGTGACCTGGTGACTCCTCGCGAAAGGACAAGCAGATGAAGGTGGTCATCGACCAGGACCGGTGCGTCGGCGCGGGCCAGTGCGTGCTCGCGGCGCCCGAGGTGTTCGACCAGCGCGAGGACGACGGCATCGTCGTGCTGCTCGACGAGAACCCGCCCGAGGAGCTCCACGACCAGGTCCGCGAGGCGGCGCAGATCTGCCCGGCGCTGGCGATCGAAATCGCGGGCTGAGGCTTTTTCCGAATCCGTGCCGAGCGTCGTCGAAGGCGGCGCTCGACACGGTGTTCTGCTCCATGTATCTCCACTGTGGAACCGGAGTGGGGAACCGTCGCGTGCCACACGGTGGTGTGACGCCCGACCGGGGAATGTCGTGGCCGGCGCGGTGCTGGCTAGGGTGACTCGTCCTGGTTGCCGGGGAAGGGAAACCCGTCGTGTCGCTGCGCCGTTTCGTGTCCGTGCTGATCGCTGCGCCGACCTTGCTCGCGGCGGTCGCCGTACCCGCGTCGGCGTCGATCGCGCCGATCCCGCCTTCGCCGTTGCGGTGTGCCGCGGTCGGGGATGTCGCGGCCCGGCTCGACTCGCGGGTCGAGGCCATCGTCGCGGGGATGGGCTCGAATCCGAACGCCACGGCGAATCCGGCGGCGACGGCGTTCAACGACGCCACCGCGCAGCTGCCCGCGGCCCCGGTCACGGGGTGCGCCACGGACTCGGCTGCCGCGGACACCGTTGTGCATTCGGTCTTCACCTACGTGCGCGCCGTGAACCGCTTCTCGCCGACGCTCACGCCGACGATCAGCCTTGTCGTGGATCCGAGTGTGAGCACCTTCGTGTACGCGGTGCAGACTGCTTCGCCGGGTACGTACACCGATGCTTCGCGTGCTGTCACGCCGGAGATGCGCGGGGAGCTGTTGCAGGGCAAGTACGTGCTCACGGTCACCGCGCTGGGGTTCTAGCTTTATGCTGTAAGGAGTCGCCGTTGCAGGGGGTTCCTCGTGGTTGTGTTCGCTGGGCAGGGAGATGCCCGTCGGTCGTTGGAACTCCTGTGGCGCAAGGATGTCGCGCCCCGTGCCGGTGGCCCGGGACCCAAGCCCGGGCTGAGCGTGGACGCCATCGTCGCGGCCGCTGTGGAGCTGGCCGACGAGTCCGGGATGGACGCGCTGTCGATGCGTGCGGTCGGTGAGCGGTTGGGTCGTACGGCGATGGCGTTGTACACGTATGTGCCGGGTAAGAGTGAGCTCGTGGATCTCATGTACGACTCCACGCTCGGTGAGCTCCGTGACGACCACGATCTGTCCGGTGGGTGGCGGCCCGCGGTGGTGGCTTTGGCGCGCGAGCTGTGGGAGTTCCACCTGCGGCATCCGTGGGTGTTGCAGGTTTCGCACGCGCGTCCGGTGCTGGGGCCGGGGGAGTTTCGGTTGCAGCAAGTGGTGTTGCAGGTGCTGTTCGCGACCGGGTTGCCGGCCGGCCGGGTGCGGTGGCTGGTGGGGGCGTTGCTCAACACGGTTCGTGGGTCGGTGCAGATTGCCGCTGAGTCGCGTCAGCTGAGTCGTGAGACGGGGATGTCCGAAGAGGACTGGTGGTACTCCCGTGCGGCCGTGCTGGGGGAGTTGGTGCCGGATTTGGTGGAGCGGTATCCGTTGGTGGGGCGGGTGGGCTCGGCGCAGGAGGTTCCGGGTTCCTCGGGCGAGTCTTATTTGGAGCGTGAGGCGCGGTTGAGTTTGGACGCCGGGTTGGAGTTGTTGCTGGGTGGGATCGAGGCGGTGATCGCTCGCGAGGCGTGAAGCCCGGTGGCTGTTGCAGCGGGGGTCAGGGCTTGCGTGCTTCGATCAGGAAACGCGTTGTGGTGGCGATGAAAGGGCCGTCCTTCAGTTGTTCGTGCAGGGTGTGGAGCTGGGGGAGGTAGGCGTCGACCGTGAAGCCCGGGACCAGCCAGATCACTTTGCGCAGGAAGTAGACGACGGCCCCGATGTCGAAGAATTCCGTGCGCAGGGATTCGGAGCGCAGGTCGGTGACCTCGAGGCCGGCGTGGGTGGCGGCGGTGCGGGCGTCGTCGGGGTGCCGGCTGTGACGGACCTCGGAGGGCTGGGGGCCGAGGAAGTGTTCCACCAGTTCGAAGACGCTGGCCGGTCCGACCTGCTGGGACAGGTAGGTGCCGCCGGGGCGCAGGACGCGGGCGATTTCCGGCCACCAGGTTGTCACCGGGTGGCGGCTCACGACCAGCTCGAAAGACTCGTCGCGGAAGGGCAGTGGTGGCTCGTCGGTGTCGGCGACCACGGTGGCGCGGGGGTGCAGGAGGGCGGCTGCCCTGGCGAGGTTGGGCGGCCAGGATTCGGTGGCGACGGTGAGCGGTGGTAGCACCGGGACGCCGGCCAGGACTTCGCCGCCGCCGGTTTGGATGTCCAGAGCGGACGTGGCCGAGGCCAGTCGGGTGCTGATGAGGCGCTGGTAGCCCCAGGAGGGGCGTTGCTCGGTCGCGCGGCCGTCGAGCCAGGAGAAGTCCCAGCCGGCCACGGAGACGGTGGCTGCTTCGGTTACCAGGTCGTCGAAGGACACGACCCGATCGTCACAGGTCCGAGGGAGGAGGGCCAGCCGATTTCGGTCGCCGGCGTGGGGGTGCGGGTGGTACGGGTTTCGCCGCCACCACCGAAGCGAGCGGCACGACCACCGGTCCGCGTCGCGTTTCCACCGTGCACGTCGTGGAATCCCGGGCCACCAGTGGTCCGAGGGCGTCGGTGAAGCCGCCCTCCACGCGGAAGCGCACGACCACGCGGGTGCCCAGTGGCACCTCCGAGAGCTTCACAGGCGGGCCGAGAGTTCGGCGTTGCTGGGTTCCACGAGGTGGGTGCCGTCGGCGAAGACGATGGTGGGGATGCGGCGCGCGCCGTTCTGCAGGGAACGCACGAGGGCCTCGGCGGTGGGATCGGCTTCGACGTCCACGTAGTCGTAGGCCACGCCCTGGGCGTCGAGCAGTGCGCGGCTGCGCTTGACGTCCGGGCACCAGCTCGCGCCGTACACGATCATGATGCCACCTCCGAGACGGGTACCGCGGGTTCCACGGCCGGAGTGCCGTGGCCGAGGAACGTCAGCCAGTCCTTGAAAACGTGGTGCACGGCCTCGGCGCCGACGGGTTCGCCGGGAGCGGGGAACGAGCGCGGGTGCAGGATGAAACCACGCTGCTGTGGGCCGCCGAGGGCGCCGTGGGAGCCGACGTGCCGTTCGAACGGCGAGGACTGGTCCGACTCCGGGTCGTAGCGGCTGTTGATCATGATGTCCGCGCAGTGCGGGAACGTGTCGACGCGCTTCACCAGCTCGTCGGCGTACGGGCCGTAGTCCGCCAGCGGGTCCTCGCCGATCACGACGCCCGTCGCGAGGCGCTTCAGCCCGTCGCGGCCGAGCACGACCGGGCCGAACTCCGAGCTGTGCACCAGCATGAAGCCCACGCCGTCGTGGTCGACGAGGGTCGGCAGCAGGTCCGGGTACTCGCGCTCGATGGTCTCCAGCGTCACGCGGCCCTCGTGCTCGGTGAACGACACCATCGCCAGGTGCCCGGACACCACGCACACCACCCCGGGCGCCACGCGCGTGACCTGGCCGGGCGCGCCGCTGGTGGTGCGCGGCCGGTTCTCGGCGCACTCGGCGTCTTCCACGCGTCCGCGCAGCCGCCGGGCGATCAGGCCGCCGGTGGTGGTCGCTTCGGCGAGCGCGGCGTTGACCTGCCAGCTCTCGGCCTGCCGGCGCTTGCCGTGATCGGCCATGGGCGTGCCGCCGCACAGCCGGCCGACCAGGGCTTCCATGGTCTCGCCGAAGCGGTCGACGAAGGCCTGGCCCTGGGTCTGGCCGTGGTCCGACAGCCCGACGATGTGGTAGCGCCGCGGCGCGATGCGGCTCGCGCGCAGCAGCCGCGCGAACTGCTGGTCGATCGAGCGCAGTACTTCCAGCGTGTCGAAGCGTTCGATGCCGGAGTGGTGCGCGACCTCGTCGTAGCCGAGGAAATCGGCGTACACCACGGGCCGGCCCGCCAGCATGTCGCCGATGATCGCGGAGACGACCACGTCGCGCGCGATCACCGTGGTGCCCGGGCGCGCGAGCGGGTAGATGCCGCCGCGCGGGATGCGCGGCACGACACCGGCGCGGCGCTGCTTGGCCGCCGCCGACAGCTCGCGGAACACGTCGATCAACGCGACGCCGAACGTCCGCAGCACGTTGATCGGGTTCGCGAAGTACGCGCGGTACCCGGCGCCCACCGAGTCGTGGCGCGGGCCGCGGACCTTGCGCGGCACGAGGACCGGGATCGAGCTCATGGTGAGGCTCACGTGCTCGGCGTCGCCGGAGAAGAGGTTGCCGTGGCTGGCGCCGTCGCCCGCGAGCAGGCCGCGGCCGTTGGTGTGGCGCCGTTCGATCTCGGCCGCGTCGCTGGGGTGCGCGCACGCCATCACGTGGTCGCGGTCCTTCTCGTACCAGCGGAAACCGAGGATGTCGTGGTTGGAGCCGTGCAGGATGCCGCACACACTGGCGCCGGTCTGCGAACTCCAGTCGGTGTGCCAGCGGGTGAGGGAGTGCGTGCCCTCGTTGAGCCACGCCGCGAACGTCGGCATGTCCCCGTCGCGCACGGCGCGGCGCACGGTGTCGTAACCCAGCCCGTCGATCTGCAGGAACACGACCCCGGGCGGCTCCTCGGCGAGGTCGTCGCCGGGCGCGTGCTTGCGCCGCCGACGAGCCGCGCGGCGGAAGAAGATCTCGTCCTCGTCCACGGCGAGCGCGCTCGAGATCAACGCGCCGACGGCCGACATCACGACCGTGATGATCACCGCCGTGCCGAATCCCGTGAGCTCGACTCCGGGCACGGCCTGCAGGATCGCCAGCGTCGCCGCGCCGAGGAGCAGGTAGGTGCCCACGCCGAGCGTGAAGTACGCGATCGGCCACGCGATCCGCACCACCCACGGCCACACGACGGACGTGAGCAGGCCCAGGATGAGCGCGCACACCGTCGGCTGCCACCACGACTGCATGGAGAACCCGTCGAGCCACATGTCGAGCAGCCGCAGCGCGCCCGTGACCGCGGCCCACACCAGCACCACGCGGGCGACGACCCGGCCGCTGCCCAGCAGGCGCCCCTTCGAGGGAGCGGGTGTCGTCACTGATGTCCTCCAGTCCGTGCGGCCGCCGCCCGCGCGCGCAGCTTGCTGGTCACCGTCAACAACACGGTGACCAGCAGCACGAGCACGGTGGCCAGCAACGTCGCGATCAGCGGCGAGTCGAAGATCCCGCCGCTGAGGATGCCCAGCAGAGAATAGGCAACGGCCCACAACACGCAGGCCACGAGCCCCGCCGGCAGTATCTTGCGCCACGGGTACCCCAGCGTCCCGGCGGCGAGGAGGACCGGGATTCGCCCCGCGGGCACCAGTCGCCCGATCACCACGAGCTGCCACCCGCGCCGAGCGAACTGCTCCCGCCCCTTCTCGAGCTTCTCCGCCTGCTGCCGCTTCTCGACCCACCGCAGCAACGGCTCACTCCCGAACCTCGGTACGGCGAACGTCAACACGTCCCCGAGGTAGGCCCCCGCGATCGCCAACAGGATGACCAATGGAAGCGACAAGTGGTCCGTCGTCGTCGCCACGGCCGCCGCCGCCCCCACCAACGCCCCCGTCGGCACGATCGGGATCACCGACCCCAGCAGCACCCCACCGAACAACGCCGGGTACCCGATCGCCGACGGGTCCGTCCAGCTCACGCGCGTTCCTCAGCAGCCGGCAAGATCACTTCGGCGCCCGGCCGCGTGACCACCACGTCCGTCGGCAGCCCCGCCACCCCAACTTGCTCCGCGAACGTCTGCGGAGGTTCCACCAGCAGCTTCTTCATCCGCTTGGTGAGGTGGATCCCCGGCACCGCCAGCGTGCCCCAGTGCACCGGCACCACGGCCGCCGCCTTGAGCAGCCCCGCCGCCACGGCCGCCCGCTCGGGCGTGAGATGCCCCGGCCCGAGGTTCGGGCCCCAGCCCCACACGGGGAGCAGCGCCACGTCGACCGGCCCCAGTTGTTTCATGCCTTCGAACAGATCGGTGTCGCCGGCCGAGTAGACCTTGGTGCCAGCCGCTTCGAGCAGATGTCCCAGCGCCGGACTCTGCGGGCCGTGCGTCAACCTCGGGCCCCAGCGGTGCCCGGAGTGCACCGCCTCGGTCGCCGTGATCGTGAGATCCCCGTCCCGCAGGGACTCCCCGGGCGCGATTTCCTCAACGTTGCGGACGCCGTGTTCTTGCAGCCACCGCCCGGCTCCCCGCGGCACCACGACCCGCGGCGCGTTCAAGAGCCGAAGTGACGGCAGGTGCAGGTGGTCGCCGTGCAGGTGAGAGACCAGGACGACGTCCACACCCGCCCACGCCTCCGGGTCGGGAAGCGGGACCACCCGGGTCAACGGCCCGACACGGCTGGTGAGCACCGGATCGGTGAGCACCACCCGTCCACCGAGCTCCACTCGCGTCGTCGCGTGGCCGAGGAAGTGCAGGTTCAAGCCTCTCACGGTTCGAGTATCACCTGATGAGGGCGAAAACGCCCGGAGGAGTGGCGGGTTGCACCCTGATCGGGTCGATCATGCGGTCGGGGGTGTCCGAAAGGTCATGGTGGGGGTGGCGGCGGGTGGGTGGGGTTGGTTTGGGTTGGCGGCTCGGCTTGGCGGGACGGTGGTCTGGCTCGGCAGGACGGCTCGGCCCCGGCGGAATGGCGACTTACGGCGACCGGATCTCGCAAGTCCTCTATCCAAATGGGCAAACGGAGATGCCCCCGGGCCCTGGTCACAACCACCCACTCAACCGGCCAACTACCGCACGTCGACCAACCCAACCCCACGTGAAACCGAACGGCACGAACAACCCGCACTTCATCCACAAATCAAACCGTCAGCAAGCGGGCCGGCCCAACCCCCCGAACTGCCGCCGCTTCTTTTGGGCTGAACCTTCCCCCGCCGGCCCCCCGACGGCGCTTGATCTTCTGCGGGACTTGAGTTGTGTCAAGGAGTCTTTCCATCCTTGACACAACTCAAGTCCCGTAGAACCATTGGGCGCTCGGGGTGCTAGCCGCTTGCTTCTTTAGTCTTTAGGTCTTTAGGGAAAAGCAAAAGATAAAAAGATTAAACTGCACAATAGGCTCCCCGAACTCAATTGTCTTTTCGTTCCTCGGGGGGCCGGCCGGGGGAAGGTCGGGGGAAGCGAATGCACGGGCTTGAGTTGATCCGCCCGCCGTCTGTTGGTCAGATGGCCGAAGCTGGCGGTGATCGCGTGGTGGGGGTGGCGTGGCAAGGGTCTGGCTTTTTCAACCCCGCCGCCGGTTGTGCGGGTGGTGGAACCCGTCAAAGCTCAATGAGCGGCCAGACCCCCGCCATCACCGTGCAGCTGCGAGGATTGAAGAGATCCGCAACGCCCCGGTCCCCAACCCCGTCGGTCCGGTCGAGAACGTCGGTGCCGCAGTCGCGGCATCAACCCCAGGCTTCCGCCTGATCTCCTCCTCCGTATACCTGGCACATCCGGCGTGCCAGTTCAAGATCCCCGCCATCCAGTCCTTCAGTTCATCCGCATACGCCGTCAACGCAGCCCGGACGTCCTCGTCCAGCGAGTAATCCGAGAACAACCCAGGCAGGCCGACCTCGACGGCGTGTTGGAACTCCTTCATCCTCGCCGTCATCAAATCATTGACGATCTCGAACGCTGCCTGCTCATCCACGGCCAGAAAGTTCCGCACGACAAGAACCGCATTGTGCAGCTCTCCCTCGTACTGAATTTCCTTCTTATAGGAGAATACATCATTCAACAAGCAAGCATAATCCATAGCCGAATGCTCGATGGCCTGAATGGTCCGAGTCCGGTAGATCTCCGGTGGCACCAGCCGCCCGTGGGAGATTCGTGACAGGCTCATCGTCAGATCCGACCCGAACGTCTTGCGCCGCATCTCCACGTAGTCGATCGGGTCCGGAATCCGATTCTCGGCCTGGTTGGCCAGCTCCCAGAGCCACGCCTCGCACATGTCGACGATCGACTTCCGGAACGCCTGCCGGGCCTCCAGGCTCATCGGTCCCGCGGTCCAGGCCCACAGGTCGGCCAGCCCGGCTTCCAGAGAACTTTCCGGAGCCGGCATCGGTGAGTCGTCGACCGGCATGAAGAGCTTGAACCGTTCCGTGGCCACCTTCGCCCCGGCGAGGTTGCGGGGGGCGCCGAAGACGACGGGGTAGTAGTCGTCGCCGTAAGTGCCCCAGGCCAGCCAGGAGCTGGTCAGGTCGAGCTGCTCGGGTGAGGCGTCCGGGTGGATCCCGGCGGAGCACAGCGGCAGGTCCATCGCCCGCATCTTGTGCTCGTCCCACACCACGCCGTCCAGTAGGCCGAAGGTGGCGCACCACTCGGCGAGGTGCTCGCGCGCCGAGTCGAGGTGGGGGCTCAGGCGCAGGTCGTAGGGCATGTAGATGTCGGGGCGCACGAAGGGGCCCACGGTCTCGAACGGTTGGTGGGAAAACGCGCGCAGGCGCCGCGGGGCGGTGCTCACGAGCGACGAGAAGATGCGCGCGGCCGAGGTGCCCAGGCCGGTGGGGCCGCCGAGCAGCTCGGGGCCGCCTCGGGTGTCGAGGGCGCCGTCGTTCATGTAGCGGCTGGAGCGCAGGTGCCATTCGTGGCCGCCGGACTGCCAGTCCTGCAGGCCCTTCACGTAGGCGAAGGTCTCGGCGCGGCCGGAGAGGTCGACGCCGTGTTCGTCGAACAACGCCGGAACCTCGGTCAGCGCGGTGTGTTCGAACTGGTGCAGGCGCGAGGTGAGCAGGTCGTTGACGGCGTCGGCGGCTTCCTGGGTGGTGCAGCCGAGGAACTTCTCGAAGACGAGGACTCCGTTGGAGAGCTCGCCTTCGTCCTCGACCTCGCGCTGGTAGGAGAACAGGTCGTTGCGCAGGTGAACGGCGTCGGCGAAGCAGTCGCGCAGGACTGCCATCGGGCGGGAGGCGGCGATGGCGTCGGGGACCTCGGCGTGGACCGAGTGCTCGATGAGGTTGGCCGACCAAGGCGCGCCGCCGACCTTGCGGCGCATCTCGATGTACTCGATGGGGTTGGAGACGCGGCCCTCGTTGATGTTGGCGAGCTCCCACAACGACTCGTCCAGCAGGTTGCGCGTGCTCTCCACGAACCGGCGGCGCCAGCCCTCCGAGCGGTGCGGCACGGTGCGGTTCCACAGGTCATCGAGCCCACGCTCGACGGGGTTCTCCGCCGTCTCCGTGATGTCGCCCGTCACCGGCATGAACAGCGCGATGCGGTCGAGGTAGGCGCGGGCGCTGTCGATGTCGCCGGTGCGCTTGAACAGCTCGAGGAAGTGGTCGTCGAAGTAGAAGACCCAGACGTACCAGTCGGTGACGAGGTCGAGTTCCGTCGCGCCGGCGTCGGGGTGGGTGTAGGCGCACAGCAGCGCGTAGTCGTGGGAGTCGAAATCGTGTTCGTCCCAGATCACGGTGCCGTGCTGGGGCACGTCGATCATGTCCATCGTGTGGGCCCACGCCTTGCTGTGCGCCCGCGCGCCCTCCAGGTGCGGGTTCAGCCGGGCCGGGTAGGGCATGTAGAACTCGGGCAGAACGAAGGGCTGCACAGCGCGGTCCTGGCCTTCCCAGTGGTGGTCACCGACGCAGAGAGGCAACCAAACTCCTCCCGCGCGCCGGAAGGTCCGCGGGTGCGTTCCACCCGATCGCCCCCACGGTGTCGCCCAGGCGGCCCAGCCCGGATCACCTCACGGTCGTTTCCCGTGCCACGGCGTCATTCTTCGGTGAAGATCAACGCGTGCCGGGGAAGTACGGCAAGGTGTCCGGCGTTCACCTGAATGCCGGAAGACTACGAGGAGCGACCGTATGAGCGACGAGACCCGAGTCGTGCGCAACGACGAGAAACACCGCTATGAGGTGTACGCGGACGAGCAGCTGGCCGGCTTCACGCAATACCTGCTGCGCGGCGACCAGACCGTCTTCACCCACACCGAGATCGACAAGGCCTTCGGCGGCCGTGGCCTCGGCACCATCCTGGCGACGCAGGCGCTCGACGACGTCGTGAAGCGCGGCGGGGTGATCGTGCCGGTGTGCCCGTTCATCGCGGCGTTCCTGAAGAAGCACGACGGGTACGAAGACCACGTCCGGTGGCCGGAAGGCACTTCCGCGGCCCAGTAAGTCCTTAGTGGACTCGGTGACGAAGCCCGCGCGTGAGTGACTCCGCGCGGGCTTTTCTTTTGCCCGCGACCCGTGTCGGTCGGCCGGCGAGCGGGTACTTCACGCTTGACCGGAGCCGCTGCTCGCCCATTCGGTCCAATCTCAGTGGGCCGAACAGGCGCGGGCAGTCCGTTTTGCCCGCATGAATTGGTTATTAACCAACCTTAGTCGGTAGTGCGTTGGTTGCCTGGCAACAAAAGTGTGGGGAGTCCCACCGTGGTCGCGCGAGCCGTTCGCGCAGGATCCGTCCAGCTCACCTGGAGGAAGAGTCCATGACTTCCCGGAAAACATTCGTCGCCGGCTTCACCGTGTTCTCCGCGGCGGCGCTCACCGCCGGCCTTTGCGTCAACGCCGCTTCGGCCAGCCCGCTCGCCTTCGCGCAGATGCAGGCCCAGGCCATCACCCAGGCGACGCAGGTCGTCGACAGCCTCGGCCTGTCGGGCGGTGGCATCTACCTCGACAACGGCAAGGCCATCGTCAACGTCACCGACGCGGCCGCCCAGCAGAAGGCCGAAGCCGCCGGCTTCGCCACAAAGCTGGTGAAGCACAGCTTCGCCGCGCTGACCAGCGCCAAGAACTCGCTCGACGCCGTGAAGAACGTGCCGCAGACCGCGTGGGGCATCGACACCAAGAACAACCAGGTCGTGGTGAAGATCTACGACGCCGCGTCGCCGGCCACCGTCGCCAAGGTCACCGAGGCCGCCGCGAAGCTGGGCGACTCCGCCCGCATCGAGCACCGCGCCGGCAAGCTCTCGACCTACATCGCCGACGGCGACTCGATCAACAACGGCCAGTTCACCTGCTCGCTCGGCTTCAACGTCACCCGCGGCGGCGAGCCGATGATGCTCACCGCCGGCCACTGCACCAACGAGGGCGGCACCTGGTCGGGTGGCGACGTCTCCGGCGCCCGCGTGGTGGAGAGCGACTGCCCCGGAGCGGACTCCGGCCTGCTGACCCGCCCGAACGGCTCGGGTGATGGCGCCATCAACACCGGCCAGGAGATCACCAGCGCCGGCACGCCGACCGTCGGCGAGCAGATCCAGAAGCAGGGCCAGACCACCGGCGGCGGCAGCGGCGAGGTCACCTCGGTCGACGAGTCCGTGAACTTCGACGTGGGCGTGCTCAACCACGAGTTCGGCACCACCGCGCACACCGACCACGGCGACTCGGGCGGCCCGGCGTACGACGGCTCGAAGGGTCTCGGCACCCTGTCCGGCGGCGACACCGTGACCAGCTACTTCTACCCGCTCACCCTCGAGCTCCAGTCCTACGGGCTCGACCTCGCCTGATCCGTTTCCCCGGAGGCCCCTTCACCACGCGGTGGAGGGGCCTCCGTCGTGCGTACGCTGATCGTCATGGAGCCGAACTCGAGCCTGGCCAGGCGGTTCTGGGTGGCGCTGGAGCCGTTGCACGCGGTGGTCTACTTCGCGCCCGAACCCGCCGCGGCGGCGAAGGGAGTGGGCCTGCGCGGCTGGTGGATGGGGTACTTCGCGGGCCGCGCGGCCCCGCTGGGCCCGATCGGCCCCGGGCCCGTCACGTCGATGTTCTACGGCTTCGCCCCGGCAATGGTCGCGCGCGCCCTGCCCGACGCGTGGACGTTCGCCAACCCCGAAGACGTGCTGCGCACCCGCATCGAGGCCGTGGAGGCCGCGCTCACACGCCTGCTGCCGCACCCGGGCGTCGACGAGCTCGTGGAGCTGCTGGAACGAGCGGTGGCCGGCTGCCGCTTCGACGGCCGCCCGCTCGCCGCGGCGTGGGCCGAGGCCGCGCGGCCCGACCGCCCGCTGGCCCGGCTGTGGCTCGCCACCTGCGCGCTGCGGGAACACCGCGGCGACGGTCACGTGCTGGCCGGTGTTGCCGCCGGGCTGACCGGCCTCGACGCGAGCCTCACCCACATCGCCGCCGGTGCCACGAACCGCGAGGTCGTGCAGCGCGCCCGCGGCTGGACCGACGACGAGTGGAGCGCGTCGACCGCGCGCCTGCTCTCGCGCGGCCTGCTCGACTCAGCCGGCCGGCTCACGGCCGGCGGCGCCGCCGTCCGCCGCGACGTCGAGGAGATGACCGACCGGCTGGCCACGGACCCGCTCGACGCGCTGGGTCCCGACGCGGTGGACCGCGTGCTGACGCTGGCCGAACCGCTCGGCCGCGCTGTCGTCGACGCGGGTGGCCTGCCGATCCCGAACCCGATGGGCGCCGTGCGGCCCTAGCCGGCGAGTGGCGGGGGTGCGGCGCGGCTCCATCGGCAGAGCCGGGAGTGGACCGTCGTCACCGCTGGTACGTTCGCCTGGGTGAAGGCCGCATTCGTCCAGAAACCCGGCGCCGTCGGGGAAATCCGCTTCGGTGACCTTCCCGAGCCGGTGCCGGCGGCCGGTGAGGTGCTCGTGGACGTCGCGGCGAGCACCGTGAATCCCGTGGACACGTTCGTGCGCAACGGGAAGTGGCCGGTGCCCGGGCCCTGGCCATTGGTGCTCGGGCGGGATTTCGTGGGCCGCGTGCGGCAGTCGGCCGAGGGGTTCACGGCCGGGGAAGCCGTGTGGGGCAACAGTCTCGGGCACGGCGGGCGCCAGGGCGCGGCGGCCGGTTGCGTGTCCGTGGCGGCCGAGCGCCTCTACCGCCTGCCCGAGGGCGCGGATCCGCTGGAAACCGTCGCGGTGGTGCACCCGGCGGCCACGGCGTACCTGGCGTTGTTCACCCACGGCGGGCTGGTCGCGGGGCGGACGGTGCTGATCGTCGGGGGCGGCGGGAACGTCGGCACGGCGATGATCGAGCTGGCGGCCGCCGCGGGGGCGCGGGTGGTGGCCACGGCTTCGGCGGGGGATCTGGAGCACTGCGTGGCCCGCGGCGCCGACGTGGCGCTCGACTACCGCAAGGCCGAGCTGCCCGAGCGCGTCGACCTGTTCGTGGACACCTCCGGCACCAACGATCTCGAGACCGCCGTGGGGCACCTGGCCTTCCGCGGCCGGATCGTGTTGCTCGCGGGGCCGCGCAGCCGGCCGGTGCTGCCGGCGGGCGAGCTGTACCTGAACGACCAGACCGTGACCGGGTTCGTCATTTCCCGGGCCCCAGTCGGGGAACTGGCCGAAGCGGCGGCGGCGCTGAACGAGCGCTTCGCCGCCGGGGGGCTGCGGCCGCGGGCACTAGAGCGGGTGCCGCTCGCCGAAGCCGCCGACGCGCACGGCCGCATGGAGCGTGGTGAGCTGCACGGGCGCCGGATCGTGCTCGTCGTGGACCAGCCTGTCGATTCCTGAGCACCTCGTTCGACGCACGGGTGGAAGCCGAACCCGAACGAACGGAGGACCCATGCTGCTCGAAGGCAAGAACGCGGTGGTCTACGGCGGTGGCGGAGCGATCGGCGGCGCCATCGCGCGCGCCTTCGCCGAGGAGGGCGCGCGGGTGTTCCTCGCCGGGCGTACGCGCGCGAAGCTCGAGAAGGTGGCCGGCGACATCCGCGCCGCCGGTGGACGGGCCGAGGTCGCGGAGCTGGACGCACTCGACGAGCAGGCCGTCGACGCCCACGCGGACGCCGTGGTCGCCGCCGGCGGCAGCCTCGACATCTCGGTCAACGTGATCACCCACGGCGACGTGCAGGGTACCCCGATGCTGGAGATGTCCCTGGCCGACTACGAACAACCCGTGGTCACGGCAGTGCGCACCACGTTCCTCACCATGCGCGCGGCCGGTCGGCACATGAAGCGCCAAGGCGGCGGGGTCGTGCTCGTGTTCGGCGGCGACGGGGACCCGGTGCGCAGCCACGCCGTCGGTGGGCTGCAGGTGGCCTTCCACGCGCTCGAGGCCATGCGCCGTCAGCTCGCCGCGGAACTCGGGAGCTACGGCGTCCGCACGGTCACCCTGCGCACCGGCGGCGTGCCCGAGACGCTGCCCGCAGATTTCGCGCACTCCGAGGCGATCTCGGAGGGGATCGCGAAGTCCACCATGCTCGGCCGCGCCGCGACGCTGGCCGACGTGGGCGCGGTCGCCGCGTTCGTCGCCTCGGACCGCGCGCGCAGCATGACCGCGGCGACGGCCAACATCAGCTGTGGGGCGCTGGTGGATTAGCCCTTCGCACGGGCAGAGATCTGCTGCACGGCCCAGGCGTTGCCGTCGGGGTCGGTGAAGTGGATGAAGCCGATGTTGTCCAGGTCTTCGGGCCGGCCCGTAGCCGGGTCCGGTCCGAGGAGCTGGATCTCGCTGACGTCGACGCCGGCGGCGACGAGCGTTTCGCGGGCGCTCGGCAGGTCGGCGACCACGAGCTGAAGGCCCTTGAGCGAGCCGGGCGGCATCGACGCCACCACACCCTCGCCGATCACGATGGAGCAGCCCGAGCCCTGCGGGGTCAGCTGCACGAGCCGGGCGCCGGGCCCGATCTCGATGTCGTGGTCGACGTGGAAACCGCACCGCTCGGCGTAGAACGCCTTGGCGCGGTCCACATCGGACACGGGAACGACGACGACCTCGAGTGTCCAGTCCATCCCCGAGTTGTAATCGGGCGAAACGGGCAGGTCAAGCACCAGTGGTTCAACCAGGCCCGGTCAACCACCCAGCAGCCGCGCCAACGCCTCGCGCGCCCGCGCGTCCCGCGACGCCAGCGCCTGCAGCTCCTCGGCGAGCACCGTCACCCACTCCTCGACGTCCGCGTCGCGGCGGCTGATCACGACCCCGCGCACCACCTGGCGGATCTCGCCCGTGACCCCGCCGGTGCGCCCGGCCGTGAGCACGAGCAGCTGGTGCGGCGTCGACACGCGCACCTCCACCGGCTGCCCGAGCCGGCCGGCCACGCGGTCGGCGAAGCTGCGCCGCCGATCGATCTCGACCATGCCCGGCGGCAGTGCGTCGCCGAGCGTCTCGGACAGCACGCGGGTGTACGACTCGACGTCGGCGCGGTCGGCGCGCAGGGCGGCCACCAGCAGGTGGAACTCGCCGGCCGGGCCGAGCTCTGACCCGGCCATCAGTCGGTGAGCGGCAGCACGAGCTGCGGTTTGGTGATGCGGTGGTCGGGGCGCAGTGGCTTCACGGCGGTGCCGATCGCGAAGAACTCCGTCGTGTGCCCGCCCCAGCGATGCGGCAGTGACAGCAACTGCACCCCCACGATGCCCTCGGCCTTCAGCTGCTCGGCCTCGGCCTGCATGCGCGACATCGCCAGCTCGCGCGCGTCGTAGAGGGCTTCGGTGTACTGCGGGATCTCCACGTTCTGGCCGATGTTGCTCATCGCCTGGCGGAACCGCTGGTGCGCGATGTGGTAGACGCACGTGCCCATCACCATGCCCAGCGGCGCGTAGCCGGCCTGCACCAGCGTCCAGAAGTCCTGGCCCGACAGGTCGGACGTGAACGGCTTGCCGGTGTTGTTGCGCCACTCGCCGGGCTCGTCGGCCTTCACGGCAGTGCCCACGGCGATGAACTCGGCGAGGTCGCTGCCGAACTCCTTGAACTCGATCTCCAGCCGCACGGCCACGATCCCGTCGGCGCCCAGCAGATCGGCCTCGGCTTCCATGCGGGTCATCGCGAGCTCGCGCGCGTGGTACATCGCGGCCGAGAGCCGGTCCATCTCCTGGTTCTTGCTCCAGCGGCCCATCTGGAACCCGACGTGGTAGATGCTCGACCCGAGCACCAGCCCGAGCGGGCGGAAGCCGGCTTCGCGCACGAGCAGGAACTCGTTCACGCTCAGGTCCGATGTGAACAGGCTCGTGGCCTGGCCCGGCCGCATTTCGGCGAGCCGGCGCATCGCGTCCTCGGGGATGTGCTGCGCGGTGGGGTCCGTGGTCGTCACAGGGCCTCCTTCAGGCTCGGTTCAGCGGCAGGATGGCGAGCGCGGAAGTGGGCGCGGCGCTGCCGCTGTGGAACCGCGCGATGGCGGTGCCGAACACGCTCGACACCCCGGCCACGGCGACCTCGCCGAGCTGCCAGGTGTCGAGTGACATCCGCGTGACGATCGCGCCGTCGGCGCCGATGGACTTCACGGACCGGTGGAACTGGCTGCGCGCGTCGGACCGCACCTCGGTGACGAGCCGGGTGTGGGCGTCGACCTCGACGTTCCCGGCCCACATCGTGGTCTGGTACTGCATGTTGTAGTCGAACGTGGTGTGCGCCGAGATGCCGATCGCGACGGCCGCGGGCACCCAGCCGGCCTGCATCAGCTTGCCGACGTCCTGGCCGGGCAGCTCGGTGGTGAACACGCACCCGGGCCGTTGCCGCGTCTCGGCGCGCACGGCGGTGCCGAGTGCCACGAACTCCTGCATGGTCTCGTCGAGCCGCGTGACGGACGTGCTGATGTCGAGGACACCGTCGGCGCCGATCGCCTCGGCTTCGAGACGAAGCCGTTCGAGGGCGATGCGGTAACCCTGGCGCAGCGCGTCGGCGTAGATCGCGGCCTGCTGGTTGGGGGTGATGCCGAAGCCGGACGTCCAGCCGAGGCGCTCGACGACGCACCCCATGACCTCCCCCACGGGGGTGAATCCGGCGACTTCCGCGCCGACCGCCCCCGGCACGCTGAGCAGCGAGGTGCGCAGGCCCGAGGAAGCGAACCGGTCGACGCGCGCCCGCGCGACCGGTGGCAGTCCACGGCCATCCCAGTCGGGCACTCCGACCTCCTCGCCGGCCACGGTGCGGGCCTCCCCGTCCATCGTGGCACGGGGCAGCGGCGAAGTCGGGCCGAGACGGCGGGGTTGTCCGGAACGTCCTTCAGTGTGTGGCGAGCTCCACGCGGTTGCGGCCCGCCTGCTTAGCCCGGTAGAGGGCGGTGTCGGTGGCGACCAGGACGTCGTCGACCCCCGTGAGGTGCTCGGCCGGGTAGAGCGCGCAGCCGATCGACACGGTCAGGTCGCTGATCACCGTGTCACGCTCGGGCAGCGCCACCACGACCTGCGGGATGCGCCGGCGGATGCGGTCGGCGAGCTGGCCGAGGTGCTCCATCGTGGGCACGTTGGGCAGCACGATCGCGAACTCCTCGCCGCCCCAGCGGCCGCACACGTCCTGGTCGCGGACCTCGCTGCGCAGCGCCATGGCGATCTCGCGCAGCACGAGGTCGCCGGTCGGGTGGCCGTAGGTGTCGTTGATGGCCTTGAAGTGGTCGAGGTCGAGCAGCAGCACGCCGACGGTGCCGTTGCCGGTGCGGGCGCGCTCGAGGTATTGCTCGGCCAGGGTGCGCCACCAGCGTTTGGTGGCCAGGCCCGTGGTCACGTCGGTGCGGGCGTCGCGCTGGAACTGCGCGAGTAGCAGGCCTCGGTGCAGCGCGACGAGCGCCACGACCACGCCGACGAGCACCAGCGGGTTGGCCAGCAGGAGCAGCGCGGCGGTGACCAGGCCGAGGCCGATGGCGCCGGCTTCCAGCAGCTGGTCGCCGAAGCCGGAGAACAGCTCCGAAAGCGACCGCGGCGCGCTCGAGAGCGCGATGGCGACCATCACCAGCGCGGTGTTGATGGCCCAGCGCAGGGCGGCCGCGAAGACGATGACCACGAGGTCGGTCAGGCCGGGCAGGAAGCCCGCGGCCGGGACACCGGGGTAGTCGTGCATGCCCAGCGCGAGCACGGCGACGGCCGCCTGCGTGCCGCAGAGGACCGAGGCGGCGGAGAAGATCCAGCGGTGGGGGAGCACGGGCCGTTCCCGCGGCCAGATCCGCCACCACGCCATGGCGTAGGTGAACACGACCATCGCCGTGGCCAGCACCGCCGGTAGCGCCACGACCGCCGCGATGCTCCACACGGCCTTGGTGTCGACGTACGCGACCGTCGGCGCCCGGTTGTACTCGCGCTGCCGCTCGATGTGCCGCGTCGCCTCGATGGCCGCCGCCGCGCACACGGCGAGGACGCCGAAGCGGATCAGGTCCTGCTGGTGCACCGGCACCAGCCACGCGGTGCTCACCGACGCGAGGACCGCCAGGAAGTTGACGAGGAGCACATAAGTGCGGACGTGAGAGGGCAACCGCCAAAGGCGCCAGCCCGTGAACCATCCGGCAGACCGGTTTGCTCGTCCGCGCACTCTTCACCTCACCCGGTTGGCTTCTACCGTAAACGACGGGGCGCGCCGGGTGCCGCCCGTGGTCCGGACTCTGGGACCTGGCCCGGGAATTTCGCCCGGACAGCCCAGTGTCCGAGCAGCGCAGAGGGGAGGTGACCACTGAGTGTAGCGACGGTCCGCCCGGATTCCCCGGCGGACCAGGGCATCCACGAGTTGTGTCCGCCTGGGCCACTGACGTGCGGCCACCACGATCGGTGACCGGCAAGACCACTGGTCCTGCGGCCTCGGAGGGTTTGTCGGCCTCGGTGTGCGGCCGTGGTCGGCAGGAGTGGTCTGGACCCTTGAGGTCGACCTGAGGTCGAGAGTTTCGGCGGTGTGGTTTACGCGAGCGGAGGAGGTGTCCGCGGTGCAGGACAACAACCGGTGACGGTCGAAGTCCGCTGACCAGCGCAGACGAAGGGAGGTAGAGCGAATGCGGGACAACAACTGGTGACCGGCACGGGTTCCGACGAGCGAGAGGAGGTGTCCGAGATGCAGGACAACAACTGGACCAACTGAAGCGGTCCGCTGCCCGCGACGAGTGGAGAGGAGAAGTCCGTGCGCGACAACAACTGGACCCGTTGAGACCCGCCGACTGCCGCGACGAATCGAGAGGAGCTTGCTGTGCGTGACAACAACTGGACCTGTTGAAGGCCCTGCCGACTGCTGCGACGAATGGAAAGGAGTCCCTGGTGAGGGACAACAACTGGACCCGCTGAGCCGAGTGGCCGACGTTCGTGACGAGTGGAGAGGAGATGCCGGTGCGTGACAACAACTGGACTCGCTGAGCCCCGCCGACGTTCGTGACGAGTCGAGAGGAGAAGCCCGTGCGTGACAACAACTGGACCTGCTGAGCGAAACCCGGCCAAGCGCCCGCAGAGGGGGTGAAAGGCATGCGTGACAACAACTGGACCTGAGGTCTTTCGCGATGGAGCTCGGCCGCGCGTGAGCACGGCGAGAACCACGGGAACCGGGGAACCCGCAAACCCACGACCACCACGAGGAGGTGCGCCAGTCACCGGACCCAGGCGGCAAGAAACCCAGCCGCACCCCAGCGGGTCAGGAAGCCGCGGGTGGAGTGGCCTCGTCGAGGGGACGTCGACGAGGCCACGCCGCGCGGACCCAGGAGGTGGCGGCGAGGGCGGCGACCGTCGAGCCGGCGAGCGCGGCGACCGTCACCACCGTGGTCGGCGCCAGGACCTGCGCGAGGGCGCCGGCGGCGGCGATGGCCAGGCCCTGGGCCGCGCGCAGACCGGCGATGGCCACGCCGATCACCTGGCCGCGCTGCTCGGGCGGGGCCGCGAGACTGTACTGGACCTGGGTGATCAAGTCGTGCGCCGAGAACATCCCGGACAGCGTCCACAGGAGCACGGTCACCACGAGCCCGGGCGTCCAGCCCGTCGGCAGCAGCACGAGGCTGGTCGCCACGGCGAGGGGCCCGAGCAGCCGCGCCTGGCGCACGCGCGGCACCCGGCTCAGCACCACCGCGCCGAGCAGTGAACCGACCGGGTTGGCGATCAGCAGCCACGCCAGCACGCCCGTGCCGCCGAGCTGGGCGGCGATCGGCACGGCCAGGCCCTCGGGCACGACGTAGAACCCGCTGCAGCACGCGATCACCAGCAACGACCGCAGCCGCCGGTCTCGCGCGACCAGGCGGCAGCCCGCGACGAGTGACGCCCACTGGGAACCCCGCTCGCCACCGCCCACCGCCGAGGCCGGGTGCGGCCGCAAGCCCCACCGCAGGGCGAGCGCGGACACGGCGAACGTCACCGCGTCCACCGCCAGCGCGCCCGTCACCCCGAGCCACGCGACGACCGCCGCGCCCGCGCCGAAGCCGATCACGAGCGCCGCCTGGTAGGTCGAGGACAGCATCGCCTGGCCGACGGGCAGCCGGTCCGGCCCGAGGATGTCGGGCAGCACGGCCTGGCGCGCCGACTGGAACGGCCCGGCCGCCAGCTGCACCACCACCAGCAGCACCGCCGCCACCGGCCACGGCAGCCCGGGAATCGCCATCACGGCCACGAGCACGGCCCGCAGCACGTCGGCCACCACGAGCACCGTGCGGCGCGGGAAGCGGTCCGCCAGACCACCGAGGGCGCCGCCGAGCAGATCGGGCAGGTAGGTCAGCGCGTACGTGAGCGCCGCCCAGCCCGCGGATTCGGTACGGTCGAAGACGAGGACCGTGAGCGCGACACGAGCCAGTTGATCACCGGCGACCGAGAGCACGTGCGCGAGCCACAGGGCCCGGAATTCGGTCACGCCGAACACGTTTCGGATGGACGGGGCCCCGGCGCTCATATGATCAGAGTGTCCCGGTTCGGCCACGCGGAGCAACCCCCGGTACCACCGGTGGGGCGTCGGGACACTCGGGCGAGGGCCGTGAAAAACTTGGCGATCGCCGTCCGTGAACGTCGTACTGAGGGGTTTTCGTTGACCGAGGAGAGCCGGCAGATCGCCGGTCGCTACCAGCTCGTCGAGCTCATCGGCAGCGGGGCCATGGGCATGGTCTGGCGCGGTGAGGACAAGATCCTCGGCCGCGTGGTCGCGGTGAAGGAACTCCTCATGCCCGTGAACCAGGGCGAGGAGAAGGTCGACGAGGCGAAGAGCCGCGCCATGCGCGAAGCCCGCATCGCCGCGCGCCTGCAGCACCCCAACGCCATCTCCGTGTTCAACGTGGTCGAGTACGAAGACCGGCCGTGGCTGATCATGGAGTACCTGCCCTCGCGCAGCCTTTCCGCGAAGCTGCACGAAGACGGTCCCCTCTCCGTCGACGAGGTCATCCCCATCGCCGTGCAGCTCGCCGGTGTGCTGGCCGCCGCGCACCGCGCCGGCATCGTGCACCGCGATGTGAAACCCGGCAACGTCCTGCTCGGCGAAGACGGCACGGTCAAGGTCACCGACTTCGGCATCTCCCGCGCGGTCGGCGACGTCACCCTCACCGCCACGGGCGAGATCTCCGGCACGCCCGCGTTCCTCGCGCCCGAGGTCGCACGCGGTGAGGAGGCGATGTTCGCCTCCGACGTCTTCGCGCTCGGCGCCACCCTGTACATGGCGGTGGAAGGTGCGCCGCCGTTCGGCACGGCCGACAACGCGATCGCCCTGCTGTACCGCGTGTCCAGCGGTTCGATCAACCCGCCGAAGCAGGCCGGGAAGCTGGAACCCCTGCTGCTGAAGCTGCTGGAGCTCAAGCCCGAGGACCGGCCGTCGATGGCCGAGGTGCTCACCGAGCTGCGCGAGCTCGACGGCGGCGTCACGCCCGTCGCGGCGGTGCCGGTCCCGCTCACGGTGCCCGCGGCGCTGCCCGTCGCGCCCGCGCCTGCCGCCCCCGCGCCGGCCGCCGCACCGACGACCCCGGCGCCGGCCCCCGTCGACCGAAGACGACGCTCGATGGTCCTCGCCGGCCTCGGCGCCGTGCTCGTGGTGGTCGCCGTCGTGGTGATCGTGCTGGTGAACCGCAATGGCAACGGCACGCCGCCGACCGCCGACGGCTCGTCGCCGGTGCTCAACCCGTCGTCGGTCAACTCCCAGGCGCCGGCCACGGACTCGAAGACCACGACGCCGACGACCCCGCCGCCGACCAAGCCGTCGGTGCCGAGCACCGTGCCGTCGTCACCGAGCAGCCCGGCCGACACCCCCAAGGACGCGGCCGCCGCGCTGCAGAACTACTTCACGCTCATCCCGGGCAACCTGCAGAAGGCTTTTGGCCTCCTGACGGACAACTTCAAGGCCACCGCCCACCAGAACTACACCAGCTACCAGGAGTTCTGGACCGGACGCACGGCCAGTGCGAGCGACATCCGGCAGGTCGGCGCCGACACGTTCAGCGCCGAGATCACCTATGGCGGCCGGGTCCGCTCGACCGAGCGCCACGTCTACCACATGGTCAACGACAACGGCGTGTGGAAGATCGACACCGAGAGCCGCGGATAGCCCTCACTCCAGCAGCAGTTCGATGGCCCCGGCCGCGTCGGCGACGACGTGGTCCGGGGCTTTCCCTTCTCCGGCCCACGCGCGCCCGCGCTCGACCCACACCGTGTGCAGCCCGGCGGCCCGGCCGCCGGCGATGTCGGTCGCCGCGCCGTCGCCGACCATCCAGCCGTCGCGCAGCGGCGCTTCGCACCGGTCGGCGGCGATCTCGAACAGCCGCCGGTCCGGTTTGCCGACGCCCTCGTGACCGGAGATCGCCCACCCGTCCACGAGCCCGGCGACGCCGGTGCACACCAGGGTCGCGAGCTGCTGCTCGGCGTCGCCGTTGGTCACCACGCCGATGCGCCAGCCCGCGGCGCGCAGCCGCGGCAGGCCGGCCAGCACCCCCGGCGCGGCGGGAATCAGCGCCGGGTGCCGCCGCCGGTACGACTCGAGCAGCTCAGCGCCGCTCTCGCGCAGCCCGAACCGGTCGCGCACGGCTTGGAAGAACACGTCGCGCGGCGCGAGCCCGTCGTCGTCCGCGGACGTGAGCCAGCCCGCGTCGTCGGGGGTCAGGCGGTGTTCCGCGCAGAACTCCCAGCTCCAGCGCCGGAACCCCTCCGCCCGGTCGACGAGGGTGTTGTCGAGGTCGAACAGCACGAGCCGCACCGGACGACCCTATGCAGACACCGCGCGCCACCGCACGCCGATCACGCCCGAACGACCCGAGCGGCGCACACCGACCGGAGGGTCAGCGCGCGAGCAGCTCCAGCGAGACCTCCCACAACCTCGTCGAGGTCGACGCCGGCACCCCGACCCGCGGCGCTGCCCTGGCACGGAAAACCCCTTGCCCACCCTCACCTTCCCGGGGAACCAGCACGTGGTGATGAGGTGTGCCGCGTGCGCGGTCACCTGTGCGCGGTGCTGGGCTGCGTTGTCGAAGTGGGGAATCGAACCCCTGCGTTGCCCACCACGCACCACGAGCCGGATTGGCCGCCGGCCCTCGGCTTGTGCTCGCTTTCCCCGGGCGGTTACCTGCTTCCGTGCCGCTGGTCAGTGGAGGAGGTCGGCCTCCCAGTTGGTGCGCTGGATGTCCATGTCGAGGTGGCGCAGCTCGACGGCGACGCGGTCGGCCTGCTCACGCAGCTCGGCCACCGGGAGGGCGGCCAGCTGCCTCAGCTCGGATCGCAGCTGCCGCCCGACACCCTGCCCGCGCCCGGACGCGGCATCGGCCGCCCCGGTGAGCACGGAGTGGCGCAGGCGCAGCACGTCGCGGCGGGCGAGGGCGTCGGTGACGGTGCCGTCGCCGAGCGGGGTCTGCGCGTTCGTCCGGTTGATGCGCCGGATCAACGTCTCCAGTTCGGTGAGGACGGTCCCGGCCTCGGTGAGCAGCTCGGCCGCGTCCTCCGACGGCGGCTCGCCTTCCTGGTAGCGGGCGCTCGCGACGATCCGCGTGCGCAGCTGTTCGATCCGCTTCGCCGCGTCGGCACGCAGCGCCAGTGCCTCCGCGAGCTTCATCTCCTCGCTCATGCCGCGAGCCTAACGGCGATCAACTTCTGCACCCACTCCGGTCTGACGTGATTTTTGCCGCCAACCGGACATCTCTCCGGCGGAGAGTGTGCTTGAGTAGGCGCAACCGGAAGGGGTGAGAGGTGACCAGGCCATTGCGCGCGGACGCCCGGCGCAACCGCGACCTCCTGCTCGCGTCCGCGGTGAAGCTGTTCTCCGACAAGGGTCTCGACGCCACGCTCGAAGGCATCGCCAAGGACGCGGGCGTCGGCATCGGTACGCTCTACCGCCACTTCCCGACGCGCGAGGCCCTGATCGAGGCCGCCTACCGCAACGAGCTGGACCAGCTGTGCGACGCCGGTCCCGCGCTGCTGAAGGAACTGCCGGCGGACCAGGCGCTGCGCACGTGGATGGACCGGTTCGTGGACTACGTGACCACGAAGATCGGCATGTCCGACGCCCTGCGCGCCGTGATCGCCTCCGGTGGCGACCCGTACGCCCACAGCCGCGACCGGCTCGGCTCGACCATCGACCAGCTCGTCTCGCCGTTGATCACCTCGGGTGAGCTGCGCGGCGACGTCCCCGTGGACGACGTCCTCGTCAGCCTCAGCGGTATCGCGCTGGCGGCCGGCGCGCCGGAGCGGCGCGAGCAGGCCGGACGTTTGCTCGACCTGCTGGTGGACGGGTTGCGCTACCACGCCTGAACCCGGTACTTGACCTTGACACCGTGACAAGGCCTTCACTGGGTCGCAGGAGGTGGTCCGGATGAACCCGCCACACATCGCACTGGAAACCGGCAACTCGTCGCGGCGCCTGCAAGCGGCCCTGGCCGCCGGCACGGCCGCCGACCCGGGGCTCCTCGGCGCGCTGATCGAGCGCTGCGCGGTCGAGCCGGACTTCTTCGTGCGCGACATGCTCACCTGGGCCCTCACCCGGCTGCCGGCGGAGCTGACGGTGCCCCGGCTCGTCGAACAGCTGCGCTCCGAGCGCGCCCAGGCGCGCAGCCAGGCGTTGCACACGCTGTCGAAGATCGGGGACGGCAGCGGCTGGCCCGCGATCACGCGGACGCTGCTGCACGACGCCGACGACGAGGTCGCGCGCAGCGCGTGGCGGGCGGCCGTCGTGCTCGTGCCCGCCGCCGAACGGCCGGCGCTGGCCGCGGAGCTGGCGAGCCGGCTCGGGCGTGGTGACCGGGCTGTGAAGCTGAGCCTGAGCCGCGCGCTCGTCGCGCTCGGGGACGTCGCCGAACCCGTGCTGCGGCAAGGTCTGATCAGCGCCGACCCGCTGGTGCGCGCGCACGCCCGCGCCACCGAACGGCTGCTGCGTGACCCGGACGCGGCCTTCGACCCAGGCCTCGACGAGGCCAGGCGCATGGCCGCGCTCGGGCCGGAGCGGGCGGCGGAGGTGGCCGGTGCTGATCGGTGAAGTGGCGCGCCGCTCGGGGGTGAGTGCCCGGATGCTCCGGCACTACGACACCCTCGGGCTGGTGCGCCCCACCGGCCGGACGGTCGGCGGCTACCGCGAGTACGCCGAAGAGGACATCCGGCGGATCTTCCACGTGGAAAGCCTGCGGTCACTGGGTTTGTCGCTGCGGGAGATCGGGCGGGCGCTGGCGGACCCGGGTTTCACACCGTCCACTTTGGTCGGTGAGCTCATCGGTCGGACGGAAGATCGGCTGCGGCGCGAGCAGGAGCTGCTGGAGCGGTTGCGGCGGGTCGACGCGTCGGCCCCGCCGGGCTGGCAGGAGGTGCTGCGTCTGGTGGAGCTCTTGCACGGCCTCGACTCGCCCGACGCCGCCCGCAGGCAGCAAGCCGCGCTGGCCCCGGCCGAGGACGTGCCCGCGGAGGTACTGGTCGAGGCCGTGCTCGCCGAAGCCGACGAGAACGTGGCGGGTGCCCTGCGCTGGGCACTGGCCCGCGCGGGCGGCGACGGCCTGGCGAGCCTGACGGCGGGCCTGCGTTCCGACGATGCCGCCGTGCGCCGCCGCGCGGTCCGCGCCCTCGCCGGCCTGCCCGGCGACGACGCGATGGCCGCGCTGTCCGACGCCCTCTCGGACCCGGACCCGGCCGTGCACACCCGCGCCGCGCTCGCGCTGGGCTCCCGCGGCTCGACGTCGGCCGTGCCCGTGCTGATCGCGATGGTGGTCGACGGCCCGAACGACGTCGAGGCGGCGGAGGTGCTGAGCGCGCTTTCGGAGGACGCTGCGACCGCGGACCGGATCAAGGCCGCGCTGGCCGACGAGCTGGCGGCCCACACGGCGGACGCGGCCGTCCGGATCCGGCTCACGCAAGCGCTTGCGGAGCTGCCGGGGGCCGAGGATCTGCTGCGGCAGCTGACGTCCGACGACGATCCGGCCGTTGCGTTGGTCGCGTCCGCGCTGGCCGGAATGCGGGGGTCCGAGGGCTGATATTAGGCTGATCGGGTGAAAGAAGGCTAGGTTTTGTCGGTGTTCGATGCGAACATGTGTTCGTGTCGACTGAAGGGCCCATCCTCCACGCCGACCTCGACGCCTTCTACGCGTCGGTCGAGCAGCGCGACGATCCGCGGCTGCGCGGCCGGCCCGTGATCGTCGGGGGCGGGGTGGTGCTGGCGGCGAGTTACGAGGCGAAGGCGCTGGGCGTGCGCACGGCCATGGGCGGTGCGCAGGCCCTGCGGCTGTGCCCGCACGCGGTGGTGGTGCCGCCGCGGATGGCGGCCTACAGCGCGGCCAGCAAGGCCGTGTTCGAGGTCTTCCGGGACACCACGCCGGTGGTGGAGGGGCTGTCGATCGACGAGGCGTTCCTCGACGTGGGCGGGCTGCGGCGGATCAGGGGCACGCCGTCGGAGATCGCGCGGCGGTTGAAGGCCGACGTGCTGGAGCAGGTCGGGCTGCCGATCACAGTGGGGGTGGCGCGCACGAAGTTCCTCGCGAAGGTGGCCAGCGCGGTGGCGAAGCCCGACGGGCTGCTGGTCGTGCCACCCGACGGTGAGCTGGCGTTCCTGCACCCGCTGCCGGTGGAGCGGCTGTGGGGCGTGGGGAAGGTGACGTCGGAAAAGCTGCGGTCGCGGGGGATCCGCACCGTCCGGCAGGTCGCCGAGCTGCCGGAGGTGGACCTGGTGTCGATGCTCGGGCGCGGCGCCGGGCACCACCTGCACGCGTTGTCCCACGGTCTCGATCCGCGTCCGGTGCAGGTGGGCCGGAGGCGGCGGTCCATGGGCTCGCAGCGGGCGCTCGGGCGCCGGCGGCGGTCGATGGCGGAGCTCGACGAGCTGCTGGTGTCCATTGTGGACCGGTTGGCGCGGCGGCTGCGGTCGGCGTCGCGGCTGACCCGCACGGTGGTGCTGCGCATGCGGTTCGCCGATTTCACGCGGGCCACGCGGTCGCGCACATTGGTCGAGGCCACCGACCACACCGCGACGCTGCTGGCCGCCGCGCGGGAGTTGTTGGTGCAGGCCCAATCGCTGGTCTACGACCGAGGGCTCACGCTGCTCGGGATCTCGTTCTCGAACCTCACGCCCCACGGGTCGGTGCAGCTGGTGCTGCCCTTCGAGGTGGAGGACGGGGTGGTTCTCGACTCGGCCGTCGACGGGATCCGCGACCGGTTCGGGAGCGAGGCGATCACCCGCGGGTCGCTGCTCGGGCACGACCCCGGGATGGCGGTGCCGCTGCTGCCGGACTGATCTCCACGGGGTGCCGAGGGCATCCGGTGAAGAACTCACTGTCGATCAGGTCGGTGCCAGGGAAATGCCCGTGTAACGAACGAAGGGCTTCCGGCGACGGAGGGGCAGCTACGTTTTCCCGAGTCTTCCCGAAAATGCCAGAGCGGTACCCCTCGGACGAAACAGTGAGAAAGCATGGACAAGCAAAGACGCCGGCGTGGTATCACCATTCTCTCGGTGGTGGCGGCTTCCGCCGGGATGCTGTTCGTGGCGCCCGGCGCTGCGCTCGCGGCCCCGCCCAGCAGCGCGATCGACGTGAGCCCCACGAGCGTGCAGCGCGGTGAGACCTTCACGGTCACCGAGACCCTGTACAACCCGGAGGACTTCACCGTCACCGGTGCGAAGGCCGCGCTGTACGGCAAGGAAACGCCGATCACCGACGTCGCCGACGTGGTCTCCTGCAACGTCGCGTGCGGCGTGCTCGGCAGCAGCCTGCGCGCGGGCGTCGGCGACCTCGCCCCGGGCGCGAGCGCCGAGGTCACCTTCACGCTCAAGGTGAAGGACACCGCCCCGACCGGCTCGGTCACCCTGCAGGACCAGTTCGTCGGCGACAACTTCTCCTTCGAAACCCTCGACGGCCCGGCCATCACCGTCACGCCGGCCACCGACTCCGCCGACGTCGGCGTCTCGCTGGCCGCCTCCACGGGCCTGCTGAGCTCGGAGATCACCTACACGCTCACCGCGAAGAACTCCGGCCCCGCCGCGGCCACCGGCGTCAAGCTCCAGGCGACGCTGGCCAACGGCCTGCAGTTCTCGAAGTCGTCCTCCTGCACGGCTTCCGGGCGCACCGTCACCTGCAACGTCGCGTCCGTGCCCTCGGGCTCCTCGGCCAAGGCGACCTTCACCGCCCGCGCCGGACTCCTGAGCCTCGGCACGATCACCACCACGGCCCAGCGGCAGGCCAGCTCCCCGACCGACCCGAACGCGGCCAACGACAAGGCGTCGCGTTCCTGCACCGCCATCAGCAGCCTGCTCATCAGCTGCTGACCCTCGGCTCCCGGCAAACCGGCCCGGCACCCCGCTCCCCGGGGTGCCGGGCCGGTTTGTGTTTCGATTCGACCGAAGAGTTCGGTGGACTTTTTCCGTACTCACCCGATCGGGGGGACAAGACATTTTCCTCACGTCCTGTCCACCCCGACCGGATAACAATTCATTGTTTTTTCGTCACACTCGAATGGTGGAAAGGCCGCGCGGTCGGAGCGACGGCCGTCATAAGCCCATCCGGCATCCCGACACCACGATCTCCTGCCCCAGCAACGTCACCACCCGCACCGCGTACTGGGCGAGCTGCCCGTTCGGCCCGGTGACCGTCTCGTTGAGGTGCACCGTCGCCACTCCGGGGATGCCGATGGTGGCCGGCCCGGTGCCGATCGGCTGGCCGTTGAGCGTGCCGACCCGCGACGAGCCGTGCAAGCCGGTCTCGTCGGCGACGCAGGACGTCTGGATGTCCTGCAGTGAGATCACGCCACCCAGGAGCGTTGCGCCCGAGACGAGCGCGCCGGCGTCGGTGTGGCCGGTGGACGCGTCGAGGGTGCAGTCGGCGTGCAGGGCCTGGACCGAAGCCAGCCCCAGCACGTTCACCGACGCCGTGGTGCGGTCGCTGTTCGGCGGGCAGCCGGCGAGCGGCGTCTTGCTGACGTTGATCAGGCCGCTCGCGCTCAGCGACCACGCCTCGGCGCGCACGTACGACACGATCTTCACCACGGCCGTCGCCGCGCCGCCGTCGTCGTCGGTCACGGTGACGAGCACGTTGTGCGCGCCGACGCCGGTGTAGGTGTGCGAAGCGGTACACGTGCCGGTGCCGGGCGTCTCGGACACCGCGCCCGTCGCGACGGGGGAGCCGTCACCGAAGTCGAGCGTGCACGTGTGCGTGTCGTGCTTGCCGATGTCGGTGAACGGCGCGGTGACGCCGATGGACGTGCCGCGCACCACGAGCTGCCCGTCGGGCGGCGACGAGATGCTCACGTGCGGCGCGACGTTCGTCAGCGTCAGCGTGGTCGTCTTCAGCACGGCTGGGTGCAGGCTGTCGCCGGCCGAGAGCGTGAGCGTCCACACGCCGTCGTCGTCACAGGTCACCGTGGTGGACAGCGCGGCGGGATCGGTGAAGGCACAGGAAGTCCCACTGTCCACACCGGACTGCGGGGTCAGGCTCCAGTGCGTGGCCAGCGACGGGCCGTCCGGGTCGGACACCGAACCCGCCAACGAAACCGCCGTGCCCTCCTGGCCCGCGTACGGGCCGCCGACCGTGACCACCGGCGGATCGTTCACGATGATCCGCACGATCGCGGTCGCCGCGCCGCCGTCGTCGTCGGTCACGCGCACCAGCACGTTGTACGTGCCCGAAACCGTGTACGCGTGCGAAGCGGCACAGTCGCCCGCGCCCGCAGATTCCGTGATCGTGCCCGTGACGAGCGGTGAACCGTCGGCGTAGTCCACGGTGCACGTGTGCGTGTCGTGGCGGCCGACGTCGGAGAACGGCGCGAGCACGTCCACCGCGGCACCGTGGTTGAACACCTTGTCGGTGGCAGGCACCGAGATCTGCACGGTCGGCGCCACGTTCGTCAGGGTCAGCGTGGCCGAGCGGGACACCGGCGGGTTGACACCGTCGTCGGCGGTCAGGGTGACCGTGTACGTGCCGTCGTCGTCACAGACCACCGAGGTGCTCAGCGCCGAGGGGTTGTCGAACGAGCACGACGTGCCCGGGTCGACCCCCGCACCCGGCGTGATGCTCCAGTGTCGGGTACCGGCGGGGCCGTCGGGGTCCGTGACCGTGCCGGCGAGCGACACGGTCGAGCCTTCCTGACCCGCGTACGGACCACCGGCCGTCACCACCGGCGGCGCGTTCACGATCACGTGCGTGCAGTCGGCGACGGCGCCCGGGCCGCCGCCGTCGGTGCCGTGCGCGGTCACGCACAGCTCGTGGCGTCCGGGCGCGAGGTTGCCCGTGGCCACGGAGTAGGTGATGGACGCCGGGCCCGTGCGCGGCAGCCCGGGGTTCACGTTGGTCACCGGCGTCGCGCCGCCGCCGTCGACCGACAGCGTCAGCGAGCTCAGCTGCGAGTCGATCACGCCCGGCAGCACGTTGGGCAGGTTCGCCGGGTCGGGCACCGCGGTGCAGGTGCCGCCCGTGAGGTCGGCGATGGCCTGCAGGCTCGACTGGTACTCGATCCCGGCGCAGCTCGCGCCGCCGCCGACGGCGAACGTGTAGTACGTGACGTTCGCGGGCACCGTGCTCAGCGGCGGGTGCACGTCGCCGATCGCCGCGCCGTCGGAGAGGAACACCACGATCTTGCGGTTCTCGGTCTGCGCGTTGGTCACGGTCTTGGCCGCGTTGATGCCCGCGACGTAGTTCGTGCCGCTGGGGAAGCTTTTCGAGGTGAACTTGCCGATTCCGCCGATCACGGCGGAGTCGAGCACCTCGTCGATGTCGCGGGCGCCGTTGCCGTTGGCGTCGGCGGTCGGGGTGGTCAGCGTCTGCTCGCCGGCGGCCGGGCCCACGTCGGCCGTGGCGCTGTCGGAGCCGAACACGGCCGCGCCGACACTGCCGATCACGGTGTTCGGCGCCGCCGCGTCGTTGTTGAGCGCCTTGGCCGCCGCGATCTCGCAGCCCAGCACGGTGGTGTTCGAGCAGCCGGATCCGGTGCTGCCGGACACGTCGAGCACGTAGGTGAGCCCGGTGTCCTTCACGGCCGCGCCGGTGCCCACCGACGCGGTGCCGGTCACGGTTGCGGATCCCTGGGGGATCACGGTGTTCTCGGCCGGGGAGGCCACGGTCACGGCGATGCTCGTGCCGCCGGGCAGGTTCCCGGTCACGGCTTGAGCCGGTATCGCACTCATGACAAGAGCCACCACGGCCAGCGGCACGGCGCCGGCCCACAGTCTCGGTCTCAAGGCTTCACTTCCCTTTCGTCGATCGGGATCAACGGTGGGAAAGTCGTCGCCGCGGCCGCCGAGTTACTCGGCCGATACGGTGAGTGACGCAGGGTGGCCGTCACCGGGAGCGGCGGAAACCCATTCCCGGAGTCGGTCGAGGTCGTTTCGCGCCGACGGTTTTCCGGGCCGGTCGCGGGCCGCCCGCAGATCCGCGAGGTGCGCGAGACCGGAAACGACGACCTCGAGCGGTGGGCCGCTCGCCGTGAGCTCCGAAAGCCGTTCGGGCGGCGCCTTTTTCGCGGGTTCGACGAGGAACGGCAGCACGAGTTTGTGGTGATGGTAGGTATACGCGGCGCCGTGCGCCCGGCAGACGGCGAGGAACAGTTCCGCATTGCGCCGGAGCTGTTCGTTCGGCGAATCGGCAGCTTCTCGCAGGAATTGCCCGAGCAACGGCTCCGCGTCCCCGATCGCGCGCAGTCGCACCTGGTCCGCGGGCGTGACATACGGGTACTTCTCGGTCACCACGTTCTGGTAGAACGGATCGCGCGTGCTCGCCAGTCCCAGCAGGACGTCGAGCTCGTTGATCGCGGAGAAGTCACCCGCGTTCGCGCCGCGGTAGTCGGCATTGCCCACGCGATGGGTCTTGAAGTACGGCCGGACGTTGAAGAAGAACCGCTCGACGTCCAAAGTCTTCGAGAGCACCTGGTTGAACTGCAGAACGTCTTCCAGAGCTGCGCGTGCCGTTTCCAGCAAATACGCCGAAAGCGGGCTCGACACACCGATCGGCACGATCTGCCGGATCGCCTCGGCCGCGCGCTGGTAAGCGAACACGGCCAGCCCGTTGTTGGTCAGGAAAATCGCTTCGTCTTCGAGTGCGGTGAACGTCCGGAACCGCCCGCCACCGGCAGGGTTGTACATTGCCTGGTGCGCGAAAACGAACCGCGGCGCCACGCCGAGCGAGGACCCGAGCAACGTTGCCAGCGACCAGGCGGCCGAGAGCTCCTCGGCACCCGGCGCAACCGATTCGTGCCTCCGGCAGGCGGCGAGGTGATAGCCCACCAGGCCCAGCAGTTGGTACTTCTCCCGCTCTACCACGGGTAGCGCGCCCTCGGCCAGAATGCGGCCGATCAGGTGGTGGCCTTCGGCGACCAGGGCCCGGTTGAGCTCGTCGAGTTCGGGACGGCCGCCGAGGACCTCCCGCCGCTCGGCGAAGTACGCTTCTTCCAGCGCGGTGTTGTACTCGACGAACTCGTTTCTGATCCAGCGGTCGAACCGCGCCACGGCAGTCGTCATCGCGCCGAGGATATCCGCGCCGCTACAGCCGGTCGAGCCCGCCGAGCATGCGGTCGAGGACCTCCGTACGGGCCTGCGTGTCGTACGCGCCGACCGGCGGGTGTGCGTACAGCAGCTCTTCGGCCAGCAGTTCCTCCACCAGCTCGCGCGCGGTGCCGATCGAGAGGTTGAGGTACGCCGACAGCTCGGCGACCGACACGGTGGACACGCACAGCTCGCACGCGCTGCCGTACGGCTCGCGCAGCATGCGGCTGAGCCGCCGGCCCTGCTCGGTGGTCGAGACCAGCGTCTCGAGGGCGAGCTCGTGGCTGACGCGCGCGGTCGCGTGGGCGCGGGCGTACGGCCGCACGAGCAGGCCGTCTTCGGGGAGTTCGGCGGGGTCGGACACGCGGTGCCGGCCCGGTGTCCCGTCCGGCTCGCTCATGTCGCCACCTCCTCGTGCTCTGGTGGCAGTACAGCACCGTGATCACCGCCGTGCCAACTCCGCGCGGCAAATTCTGTCCGAAGTGGACCCGAAGAGCGCCTGAAGGAACCCTGAAACCGACGCCGGCCGGTGCGCGCCCGCAACGGCACGCCCCGGCCGGCCGGGATGAAGGGATCAGGCCGCTTCGGCCGGTGCGCTCGCCTTGTGGCGGCCGCGCAGATCGAGCTCGATCTGCTCGAGCGTGCGGCCCTTGGTCTCGGGGACCAGCCACTTGGTGAGGCCGAAGAGCACCACGTTGATACCCGCGAACAGGAACATCGAACCGCCGAGCCCCAGCGCACCCGGATCGGAGATGATCGGGAAGATCGCGCTGATGATGCCGGTCGCGGCCCACAACACCACGCTGCTGATGCCCATGCCCGCGGCGCGGACCTTGAGCGGGAACACCTCGGCCATCATGACCCACACGACCGCGCCCCAGCCGAGCTCGTAGCCCACCAGGTAGAGCACCATCGCGACGAGCATCAGGATGCCCTTGGTGGTCACGTCGTCCACCTCGATCACGATGAACCCGGCCGCGACGAGCGTGATCACCATGAGCACGTTGCCGATCAGCAGCAGCGGCTTGCGGCCCCAGCGGTCCACGACGAACACCACCCACGCGGTGAACAGGAACTTCGTGACACCCAGCAGCACGCCGGACAGCAGCGCCGCTTGCGTGGCGAAGCCGAGGCCGATCAGCATCGTCGGGAAGTACGCGTTGACCGCGTTGACGCCGCTGAACTGCTGGCCCACGGCGAGCAGCAGGGCGACGATCAGCATCGGGCGCACCATCGGGGCCCACAGGTCACGAAAGCGCGTCCTGGCCGACTCCGTGTCGAGGCGGATGACCTCGCGGATGGTGCCGATCTCCTCGTCGATGTTCACGTTGTTGCCGTGAGAGCTGCGCAGCACCGATCGCGCCTGCTCCTCGTGGCCGTTGGCGACGAGCCACCGCGGCGTCTCGGGCAGGAAGATCAAGCCCACGAGCAGAATCACGGCCGGAACGATGGCGCCCGCGAACATCAGCCGCCAGTTGGCCGACGGGCCGAGGCCGTAGCTCACGAGGAACGCGATCAGGATGCCGAGCACGATGAAGATCTGGTTGAGCGCGCCCATGGCACCGCGCAGGCGCGCCGGCGCCAGCTCGGACAGGTAGGTCGGCACGGTGGACGAGGAAAGCCCGATGCCGACACCGATCACGAGCCGCGAGATGATCAGCAACGCGAAGTTCGGCGACGCGCTCGCCGCGATCGTGCCGATGATGACGATGACCGCGGCGACCATGATCGTGCGGCGCCGGCCCAGTTTCTCGTTCATCCGCGAGGAGAACAGGGCTCCGATGATCGCGCCGACCGACAGGCTGGCGGTGATCACGCCCTTGTCCCACCCGGTCAGGCTCCAGGTCTTGCCGATGAACGGCAGCACACCGGAGATGACACCGAGGTCGTAACCGAAGAGGATGCCGCCGAGGGCACCGAAGAAGTACAACGTGGTCCTGTTGATGGGCCGCCGCGCCGCGGCAGTTTGTGTCATAACCGAGCCGTCTCTTTCCGGTGCTGGCCGGCCGGTCCGGCTCGCCGGTGGGGACCAGCGCCGTTCGGCCGAGCATGGTGGTCTCGAATAGCCGGTTTTTTCCTGGCTGGGCGCCGGACGCGTTCCGACGAACTTCGCCGTACACAGTCACACGCGGCCCATCGGTGGGCAATACACCGGCTGATAACTATTCAGTCACGTGACTGGCGTTCACATATGTGGACAAGATAAGGGCAAGAGTGCCCAGGTCAGGAGCAGTGGTACAGACAATCCGGATTTCCGGTGTCGTCTCGGAACCGCGCGGTAGGGCCGATCGTCGTACGGTGACTTCTGGCCGCGGGGTGAGCGAGGTTGCGCATGGGTGCGGGGTTCGAAGTCGTTCCGGCGACGGTGGCGGAGGCGGCCGGGCACGCCCACCGCGCGGCCGCGACCGTGCGCCCGGTCGACCTGGCCGGCTCGATCGCCGGGGTCGCGACCGGGATGCCGGGCGGCACGAGTGTCGGGGCGGCGGCGCAGCTGGGCGACGCCTGGCACACGGCCGTCCCGCAGTGGGCGACCGACACCGACGCTTACGGCACACAGCTCGACGACGCCGCGCGCGCTTACCACGGCACGGAACAGCAAGCCACCGGCGACGTGACCGAGGCCGGCCGATGATCACGTGGGGTGAGGTGCGGAGCTGGAACCCCGCGGCCGTCGGCGCGGTGGCCGACACCGTGAGCCGGCGCGTCGAGCAACTGCTCGCGGCCGACGGTGACGTCGAGGGCATGACCCGCCTCGACGGCTGGACCGGCGACGCCGCGACGGCCGCGCGAGCCCGCGGCACCGCGTTGACCACGCGCCTCGAACAGCTCGTGGCCGAGGCTTCGGCCGTGCGGCGCGCCGCGCACGAGACGCAGGTGGCCGTGGAACGCATCGTGGCCGACGTCCGCGACACCGACGAAGTGGCTGCCCACAACGGATTCACCATCGACGACGGCGGCTGGATCACCGCCGTCCCCGGGCCGGGTGTGGTGCCGAACGAGAGCGTGCGCGTGGAGCTGTCCGACCGCGTCGAGCAGATCCTCAGGCAGGCCACGGATGTCGACGCCGATTTCGCGGCCGTGCTCACGCGCGCCGCGCGCGGCGAGATCACCGACCGAGGCGTCACCACACTCGCCCAGGCGGCCGACGCCGGCGCCGCGCAGAGCGGCCTGTCGACCATCGGCCCGCCGCAGGGTGGCACACCCGGCGACAACCGCGCGTGGTGGGACAGCCTCTCGACCACGGCGCAGGGCACGATCCTGCGCGACAACCCGGATCTGGTGCGCAATCTCGACGGCGTGCCGGTGAAGGATCGCGACGCCGCGAACCGCGTTGTCCTGCAACGGGAGATGGCCCGGCTGCGCAACGACCCGAGCGACGACGCGAAAACCAAACTGCGGGGGCTCACCGACATCAGTGACCGGCTCGGTGAGACCGGGCCCGGCAAACCGCAGGCGTACTTGATGCAGCTCGACACCAGCGGTGACGGCAAAGCCGTGGTCGCGGCCGGAAACCCCGACACGGCAACGGATGTGGCCACCTACGTGCCCGGCACCGGCAGTGAGCTCGGCAAGATCGGCGGTGACCTCGTGCGCTCGGACAAGATGTGGCAGTCGGCGACGATGGCGGGCTCGCCCTCGCCGTCGGTGATCGCCTGGGTCGGCTACGACGCGCCCGACGAACTGTGGGACGCGGCCGGCGCGAGTTACGCGGACAACGGCAAAGCCGACCTCTCGAAGTTCGAGGACGGTCTGCGCGCCTCCCACGAAGGCGCGCCGTCGCACAACACCGTGCTCGGGCACAGCTACGGCACCACTGTCGTCGGCCACGCCGCGCGCGACGGCGGCCTCGACGCCGACGAGCTCGTGTTCGTCGCGAGCCCGGGCGTCGGCGTCGACCACGCGAACCAGCTGCACCTCGACGGCGTGCCGCAGGACCAGGTGGCGCAGCACGTGCACTCGACCGTCGCCGAGCACGACCTGATCAAGATCACCAACGTGGGCGTCGCCGGGCACGACCCGCTGGGGCCGGACCCGGCGGCGTCCGGCTTCGGCGGTCAGGTCTTCGACTCCGCGCCCGGCACCGCCGGCCCGTGGTACGAGGGCGGGCTTTCCCCCGCGGCGCACAGCCAGTACTGGGAGGACAACAATCCTTCGCTGCGCAGCTTCGGCCGCATCATCGCGGGGAAGCCGGGGTGAGTGCCCGCCGCGCGCTCGCCGCGCTGACCGTCCTGCTGACCTGTGTCGCCTGCTCCCCCGGAGGTGGGGCCATGGAAACCACGATGACCGAGCAACAAGCCCACGACCGGGCCGAGGACTACGTGCGCGCGGCATTCAAGGCGTTGCCGGCCACGGCGTCGCGCACCTTGTTCTCGCAGAACCGGTCCGAGTGCACGGACCCGACCGACGGCGGCCCGCCCGGGCGCTTCGAGATCTCCGTGACCTACGAGGTCACCGGACTGGCGGTGGCCTCGTTCGGTGAGCACTTCGACGCCGTGGTCGCGTGGTGGCGTTCGCACGGGTTCACCGTGGTCGCCGACAAGCGGCCGGGGGACCAGTACGTGTTCGTGCGCAACGGTTCCGACAGCTTCGACATGTCGATCCAGGCCAACGAACTGGGCAAGCTCTACCTCGGTGCGACCTCGCCGTGTGTGTGGCCGAACGGGCAGCCGGAGGCGGCGGCCTCGGAGCAGGTCCCGCCCGTGGTGGCCGAGTCGTTGCCGAAACCGAAGCCACGTCCTCGTCGTGCGGCGGTGGACGACGAGGACTTCGGCGACACGAACTGGTCGGACGGCGGCACGGCGTTCTGAGCTACGCGGACCGCACCGCGGAGTAACCGCCGTCGACGCTGAGCGTGGCGCCGTGGATGTTCAGCGCTTCGTCGCTCGCGAGGAACAGCACGGCGCGGGCGATCTCCTCGGGCTCGCTCGCGCGCCGGGACGGGACGGTCGCCAGCATCGGAGCCAGGTACTCGCGCGTGGCGGGGGCACCGATGCGTTCGGTGAGCGTGGGCCCGGGGGCGACCGTGTTCACCCGCACGCCCGAGGGTCCGTACTCGGCGGCCCACGACTTGGTCAGCGAGTGCACCGCGGCCTTGGTGGTGCTGTAGAGCGCGGAGCCGGCCATGCCGTCGAGGCCGTTGATCGAGCCGAGGTTCACGATCGCGCCGCTGCCCCGGGCGGCCATGCCGGGTGCGAGCAGGCCCGTGAGCAGCATCGGGGCCTTGATGTTCACGGCGAGCGCGGCGTCGACCGTCTCCTCGCGCAGGTCCGCGGTGGGCTCGGGGAAGACGAGCAGGGCGGCGTTGTTCACGAGGATGTCGAGCGCGCCGCCGGCGGCCTGCTCGGCGGCTTCGGCGAGCTCGCGCACGGCGGCGCCGGTGGTCAGGTCGGCCCGCAGGAAGGTGGCTCGGCCCCCTGTTTCGGCGATGCCCGCGGCCACCTTCTCGCCGCGTTCGGCGTCGCGACCGCTCACCAGCACGTGAGCGCCCTCGGCGGCGAGCGCGCGGGCGATCGCGACGCCGATCCCGCCCGTCGAACCGGTGACGAGCGCGGTGCGGCCTTCGAGTCGTGAGGTCACGGTGGGTTTCCCTTCTGGAATGGACTGGCGGGTTCAACCGTGCCCGGCTTAAAATGGACCGGCAAGTCCAGAAGGGGGCCCCGTGACGATCACCAGCAAGGGCGCCGCGACCCGGCAGCGCATCGTCGAGGGCGCCGCCGCGCAGATCCGCGAGCACGGCGTGTTCGACACCACCCTCGACGACGTCCGCGCGCGCACCGGAACGAGCAAGAGCCAGCTGTTCCACTACTTTCCCGACGGCAAGGACGAACTGCTGCTGGCGGTCGCCGAGTTCGAGGCCGACCGCGTGCTCGGTTCGCAGCAGCCCTACCTCGGCGCGCTGCACACCTGGGAAGCCTGGCAGTCGTGGCGCGACACCGTGCTGGCGCACTACATCGAGCAGGGGCAGCACTGTCCCCTCAACGTCGTGATGTCCCAGGTCGGGCGCAACACGCCGGGCGCGCAGGCCGTGACGGCACGCCTGATGGAGCGCTGGCTCACCGAGCTCGCGGCGGGCATCCGCCACCTCCAGTCGGTGGGGGAGATCCGGCCGGCGGTCGACCCTTCCCGCGCGGCGTCGGCTTTGCTGGCCGGCGTGCAGGGCGGAGTGCTGATGCTGCTGTCCACGGGGTCGGCGGCGCACCTGGAAGCCGCGCTGGACGTGGGGATCGAGAACCTGCGCCAGAGCTGATCTCACTCGATCGGCTGTGGACGACCCGGCTCTGCGGTTGCTTGGCCAGCGGCTGCACGACGCTCCACTGCCCAAGACCGAACCCCACCACATGGGGACACCCCTCGGGAGGGTGGGGGCTGTGCGGGCGACGCGGGCCCCTCAACGATGTCTACGTTCGCCCTGCCCGAAAACGCCGACGGGCCGGCTCACCGAAGTGAGCCGGCCCTGCGCGACCCGGTCACCCGGGGCCTTCGACGAGGTCAGGCGTTCTTGACCGCCGAGACCTCGAACTCGAGGGTGACCTTGTCGGACACCAGCACGCCACCGGTTTCGAGGGCGGCGTTCCAGGTGATGCCGTAGTCCTTGCGGGAGATCGTGGTGGAGCCTTCGAAGCCGACGCGCTCGTTGCCGAACGGGTCCTTCGCCGAGCCCTCGAACTCGAAGGGGATGGTGATGGAGTTCGTGGTGCCCTTGATGGTCAGGTCGCCGGTCACGTCGAAGCTGACCTCACCGGTCTGGGCGATACCGGTGGACACGAAGGTGATCTCCGGGTACTCGTCCATGGCGAGGAAGTCGTTGCTGTGCAGGTGGTTGTCGCGGTCCGAGTTGCGGGTGTCGATGCTGCGGGCCTTGATGGTCACCTTGGCGCTGGACTTCGAGGGGTCGTCGCCGTTGATGGAGAAGCTGCCGTCGAACTCGTTGAACGAGCCGCGGACCTTGGTCACCATCGCGTGACGGGCGACGAAGCCGATGCGGCTGTGCGTCGGGTCGATGGTGTAGTTGCCGGTCAGCTGGGTGTACGTGGTCGCGCTGGTCATGTTTCCTGTTCCTTAGGTTGCTGTCCGAGCACCCGGAGGGCACTTGGTTGAGGGCTCAACAAGACTGTAGCCCACATAACCTGATTGCGCGAGCAAGTATTCCGGTAGACTACCCGGGTGGTTGAAAGAGACCCCCTGAGCAGGGAAGAAGAGGCGCTGTGGCGGCCCTTGATGCGGGTCGTCACCGTGTTGCCGCGGGTTCTCGAGGACCAGTTCGTGAACGAGACCGGCATCGCGATGACCGACTACGTCGTGCTCGTGTCCCTGTCCGAGGCCGAGGAGGGGTGGCTGCGGCTGTCCGACCTGGCCAAGGCCACGGCGCTGTCGCTCAGCCGCATCAGCCGTGTCGTCGACAGCCTGGTCAAGCGTGGCCTGGTGCAGAAGTCCAAGTGCGAGAGTGACGGCCGCGCGGCCAACGCCTCGCTCACCGACGCCGGCCGTGCGAAGCTCGCTGGGGCGTACCCGGGGCACCTGGCGAGGGTGCGCTCGCACCTGTTCGACCACCTGACCCCCGACGAGGTCCGCGGCGCGGGCCCGATCCTCGCGCGTCTGGCGGCGGCGCTGGAACCACCCGGCGCGCCGACGTGCCCGGAGTGACCGACCTTCCCTTCGACGAAAGTGGTGACATGAGCTCCGACAAGGGCGAGTTCAAGCGCGACCAGAACTACCTCCCCGACCGCATCACCGCCGACGGCCGCGACGGCTGGCCCGTGGAGCCCGGCCGCTACCGGCTCGTGATCGCCCGCGCGTGCCCGTGGGCCAACCGCGCGTCGATCGTGCGCCGGCTGCTGGGCCTCGAGGACGTGCTGTCCATGGGCATCTGCGGGCCGACGCACGACGAGCGCAGCTGGACGTTCGACCTCGACCCGGGCGGACGCGACCCGGTGCTCGGGATCGAGCGCCTGCAGGAAGCCTTCTTCAAGCGCGACCCGCAGTACCCGCGCGGCATCACCGTGCCGGCGATCGTCGACATCCCGACCGGCAAGGTCGTGACCAACGACTTCAAGCAGATGACGCTCGACCTGTCGCTGGAATGGCGCGCCCACCACCGCGAAGGCGCCCCGGACCTCTACCCCGAAGCCCTGCGCGGCGAGATCGACGACGTCGCCGAAAAGGTGTTCCGCGACGTCAACAACGGCGTGTACAAGGCCGGTTTCGCCGGATCGCAGGAGGCGTACGAGAAGGCGTACGACGCGCTGTTCGCCCGGCTCGACTGGCTCACCGAACGCCTCACGACCCAGCGCTACCTGGTCGGCGACACCATCACCGAAGCCGACGTGCGCTTGTTCACCACGCTCGTCCGCTTCGACGCGGTGTACCACGGCCACTTCAAGTGCAACCGCGAGAAGCTCACCGAGATGCCGGTGCTCTGGGCCTACACCCGCGACCTGTTCCAGACGCCCGGCTTCGGCGACACGATCGACTTCGACCAGATCAAGGAGCACTACTACGTGGTGCACCGCTCGATCAACCCGACCGGTGTCATCCCGGCCGGCCCCGACCTGTCGGGGTGGCTGACGCCGCACGGCCGTGAGGAGCTCGGCGGCCGTCCGTTCGGCGACGGCACCCCGCCCGCGCCGCCGATCGAGGGCGAGCAGGTGCCTCCGCTGGCGGCGTGACGGGTTTCGGTCACGCCGGGCCCACGAGGGCAGCACCCTTACCCGAGGTCTCCCCGGCCTGCGCTCGCACCACAGGCCGGGGAGACCTCGCCGGTAGCGTCGGCTGCATGACGAGGGTGGTGTTCCTGCTCGCACCTCAGGCGTACCTGCTGGACATCGCGGGCGCGGCTGACGTTTTTCTCGCCGCGCGCGAGCTGGGCCTGCCCTACGAGCTGGCCTACTTCGCCGAGGAACCCGACGTGCCCACGGCCGAAGGCCTGCCCGTTCGCGCGTCGACCCGCGCGCCCGTTCTGGGCCGCGACGACATCCTCATCGTCCCCGGTGGCGCCGGTTTCACTCCGGGAGTCGCGCCGGACCTGCGCCGCGGGCTGGACCTGCTGCGTGTCCACCACTCCGCCGGCGGCCTCGTCGCGAGTGTCTCCGCCGGCACCGTCGCCCTCGCCGAGGCGGGGCTGCTCGACGGCCACCGCTGCACCACCCACCACGACCTCCAGGACGACTTCGCCCTGCGTTACCCGGCCACCACCGTGGTCCGCGACGTGCTCTACGTCGTCGACGAGCGCGTCGCCACGTCCGCCGGCCGGGCCAGCGGCATCGACCTGGCGCTGCACCTGGTCGCCACCGCCCACGGACCGGGCGTCGCCGGACGCATCGCGCGCTCGCTGGTCATCTACGGGCGCCGCAACGGCCGGCAGCCCGCGACCGGCCTGCTGCGTCACCGCAACCACCTGTCCGACCTCGTGCACCGCCTGCAGGACGTGATCGAAACGCGGTACGCCGAGCCGTTGCGCCTCTCCTCGCTGGCGCGGGAACTCGGCTGCAGCGAACGGACCGTCACCCGGCACTTCGTGGACGCCGTCGGCATGACTCCCTTGCGGTACCAGCAAAAGCTGCGCCTCGAACACGCCGAGCACCTCCTGGCCGACGGTTCGACGCTGGAGGCCGCGGCCCGCAGTGCCGGGTTCGCGGACGCACGGTCCTTGCGCACGTTGCGCAAGTCCCCGCAGCTGCAGCACCAGTAGCCGGCTCTGGAATCCCTTACACCGCAACCCGTCCGCCGTCGACCGGCAGCACCGCGCCGTGGATGAAGCTCGCGCCGCCGGTCACCAGGAAGACGATCGCCGCCGCGATCTCGTCCGGGGCCGCCGGGCGTCCGGCCGGCGCGAGGGAAGCCAGCTGGTCCAGGCTCTCGCCCATCGCGGCCGTGCCGTCGGTGCGCGTCGGGCCGGGGCTCACGGCGTTCACACGCACCCCGCGCGGCCCGAACTCCGCGGACCACGATTTGGTGAGCAGCTCCACCGCCGCCTTGCTGGACCCGTACAGGCCCATCCCGGCCGCGCCGAACTCGGCGACCATGGTGGACACGTTCACGATCGACCCCGTGCCGCGTTCGGCCATCGCCGGCGCGAGTGCCGCGACGAGGAAGTACGGCGCCTTCACGTTCAGCGCGTACACCGAGTCGAAGTCCGGCTCGGTCGTGTTTTCGGTGGGGCCGAAGGGGAAGATGCCCGCGCTGTTGACCAGCACGTCCACCTGCCCGGTCACCGCGAGGGCGCGCGCGGCGAGGTCCTGGGCCGACGCGGCGTCGGCGAGGTCGGAGCCCAGGAACGCGGCCCGGCCACCTTCGGCGACGATCTCCTTCACCACCTGCTCGCCCCGGCCGGCGTCGCGGCCGCTCACGAGCACGTGCGCGCCGAGCTTGGCCAGCGCGACCGCCGTGGCGCGCCCGATGCCGCTCGTCGCGCCGGTGACCAGAGCGGTGGTTCCCGCCAGTTCTGCCGTCATTTCGTTCACTTCTCCCGAGTCCGCCGCGCGTGGGTGCGCGGTCGTCTCGTTCAAGCGAAACGGCCCGATCAGGCTTCCGACCTGGCGATACGGCTCCCTTATGGCGCCTATAAGGCGTCCAGCGCCGCCACCAGGTGCCCGAGGTCGCGGCGGTGCGAGGAGGCCGGCCACACGGCCCACGTCCGGCGCACGAGCGGCGCGCCGACGAGCGGGCACCAGGTGATGTGCTCGGGCACGGGCTGCGTCCAGCCGGGCGGGGCGAGGGTGAACGCGCCGCCCGCGCTCACCGCGGCGAACTTCAGCTCGGGGATCAGCGACTGGCCCGTCGACGGCCCGACCTCGAGGCCGTGGGACCGGAAGATGGCCACGATTTCGTCGTACCAGGCCGGGCTGCCTTCCCTCGCGAAGCCGACCCAGTCGAGGCCGGCCAGCGCGTCGAGCCGGACACCGTCGGGGCCCGCGAGCTCACCGGCTTGGTCTTTCGACAGCAGCACACCCAGCTTCTCTTCGAGCACCGGCATCGCGTCGAGCTCAGGGCCGACGGGGTGTTCGCGGACCAGGCCGAGCTCGAGATCTCCCTTGCGCAGCAACGCGAGCTGTCCCGCCGTCGACCCGTGGACCACCTGCACCCGCGTGTCCGGGAACGCGGCGGCCAGGTCGGCGAGCGCACGCGACAGGAGATCCGGTGGCAGTTCCAGCGGTATCCCCACCCGCAGCGGGTTGCCGGACGCGAGCCGCGTCACCGCGGCCACGGCCTGGTCGTGGCGTGCCAGCACGGCGCGCGCCTCGCTCGCCAAGGTCATCCCGGCTTCGGTGGGCTGGACACCGGCGTTCCCCCGGACGAGCAACTGCACCCCGAGCTGGCGTTCCAGCGCCTGCACGGTCTGCGTCACCGCCGGCTGGCTCACGTGCAACCGCCGCGCCGCCGCCGACAGCCCGCCCTCCTCGACCACCGCGACGAACGCGCGCATCTCCCTGATCTCCACGCCCTATCGCACCACGAACCGGCTCAGCCCGCGTCGAGCACGATGCGCAGGAGCTCCTCCGGGGCGTCGCGCATGACGTCGTGCTTGCCGTCGAGGGCGTGGACGTTCCACAGTGGATCGGTCAGGAGCCGTTCGTAGGTCGGCTGGAACGGCGACCCGCCGTCCCACTCCTTCGCATACACGTAATCGCGGCGGCGGAATCCGCTGAGGTCCCCGGAAAGCCGGATGGCCTGCAGGAACGACGCCAGCGGGTGCGCCGAGGCCCGGGGGTCGAAGAACGGCAGCGGTGGCACGGCGTACCCGGTCTCGGCGACGGTCAGGTACCACTCGCGCTGCCGGTCGTCGGTGAGCTGCCAGCAGGACTCGCCGTCGCGTGGCACGAACGCGTCCACGTACACCAGCGCGTCGACCAGGTCCGGCACGCGATCGGCGGCGCCGGTGATCACCATGCCGCCGTAGCTGTGGCCCACGAGCACGGCGTTCTCCACGCGCTCGGCCTCCAGTGTCCCGACGAGGTCTTCGATGTGCGTCTCGAGGTTGACGCCCGCGTGCAGCAGGTGCCGGCGCTCGCTGAGCCCGGTCAACGTCAGCGGCAGCACCCGGTGGCCGAGGTCGCGCAGCCGCGACGTGAGCCGGTCGAAGCACCAGCCACCGTGGCAGGCGCCGGGCACGAGCACATACGTCGTCATGGCGACCACGCTAAGGGCGGCTCGCGGACAAGTCCACGGGCTCGCCGTCGAAAAGCGCTGGTCCCGGCCGTGTCAGCGCGGTGTCAGCGTGAGCCCAGCCCCGTGTCAGGGCGATCGGCGACGGTGGGGCCACCACGGAGGGAGACCCGACCATGACGGCCATCACGGCGACCGGCTTGCGCAAGGCCTACGGCGACCAGACGGTGCTCGACGGCATCGACCTCGACGTCGCCGAAGGGAGCGTGTTCGCCCTGCTCGGGCCCAACGGCGCCGGCAAGACCACCACGGTGCAGATCCTGTCCACGCTGCTCGCGCCCGATGCCGGACACGTGCGCGTGGCCGGGCACGACCTCGCGACCGACCCGGAAGGCGTCCGGACCGCGATCGGCGTGACGGGTCAGTTCTCGGCCGTCGACGACCTGCTCACGGGCACGGAGAACCTGCGGCTCATGGCCGACCTGCACCACCTCGGCAAGGCCGCGGGCCGCCGGCGCGTCGTGGAGCTGCTGGAGCAGTTCGACCTGGCGGACGCGGGGCGCAAGCTCGTGTCCACGTACTCCGGTGGCCTGCGCCGGCGCCTCGACTTGGCGATGAGCCTCGTCGGTGTGCCGCGAATCATCTTCCTCGACGAGCCCACGACGGGACTCGATCCGCGCAGCCGCAGGACGATGTGGACGATCATCCGCCGGCTCGTGGCCGGGGGCGTCACGGTTTTCCTCACCACGCAGTACCTCGAGGAAGCCGACCAGCTCGCCGACCGCATCGCCGTGCTCGACCAAGGCCGGCTCGTCGCGCAGGGCACGGCCGAGGAGCTCAAGCGCCTGATCCCCGGCGGCCACGTGCGGCTGCGTTTCGACGACGCGACCACCGTGGCCGCGGCTGCGGGCCTGTTTCCCGACGGCACTCGCGACGACGACGCCCTCACCGTGAACGTCCCCAGCGACGGTGGCGTGCAGTCGCTGCGCGCCGTGCTGGACAAGCTCGATTCGGCTCGGCTGGAAGCCGCGGAGCTGTCCGTTCACCTGCCCGACCTCGACGACGTGTTCCTCGCCCTCACCGAACGGAGCGGCCTCCGATGACCTACGCCCTGCGCGACTCCTCGACGATGTTGCGCCGAAACCTCAAGCACATGCTGCGCTACCCGTCGATGACGATCCTGCTGCTGATCATGCCGGTGATCTTCCTGCTGCTGTTCGTGTACGTCTTCGGCGGCACCCTGGGCGCCGGCCTCGGTACGCCGGATGGCGGGCGCGCGGCCTACGTCAGCTACGTGACGCCCGGCATCGTGATCATGGCCATCGCCGGTGCGGTGCAAGGCACCTCGATCGCCGTGGCCATGGACATGACCCAGGGCATCATCGCCCGCTTCCGCACCATGGCCATCAGCCGCGGCGCGGTGCTGACCGGGCACGTGCTGGGCAGCATGATCCAGGCCATGCTGTGCGTGGCCGTGGTCCTCGGCCTGGCGTTCGCCATCGGGTTCCGCGCGGACGCGGATTTCGCCGGCTGGCTGGGGATCATCGGGATGCTCCTGCTGCTCTCGTTCGCACTCACCTGGTTCACGGTCGCGCTGGGGCTGGTGACGAAAAGCGTGGAGAGCGCGAGCAACCTGCCCATGCCGTTGATCCTGCTTCCCTTCCTGGGCAGTGGTTTTGTGCCCACGGACTCGATGCCGGCCGCGCTGCGGTGGTTCGCCGAGTACCAGCCGTTCACGCCCGTGATGGAGACGATCCGGTCGCTCATCCACGGCACGCCGGTCGGCTCGAACGCCTACCTCGCCGTGGGCTGGTGCGCAGTCATCGCGTTGGGTGGCTACCTGTGGGCGCGGAAACTGTTCAGCCGCAACATTGTTCGCTGATCCGTCAGCCGAGCACGGACTCCACGGCGGCGGTGAGCTCGGCCGCGTCGAACGCTTCCACCGCCTCGACGTCGACGATCTCCAGCAACCGCACCAGGTCCGGCTGCGAGCAGTCCGGCCCGCCGCGCAGGCCCTCGGCCGTCTTGAGCAACCGCGCCGCGTCCTCGACCCGGTCGAGCCGCACGGCCTGGTCCGCGACGCTCACCACGGCCTGGGCCAGGTACACCGCGTCTCCCGACGCCAGCCGCACCGCCTCGCGCCGCCGGCGTGCGGCGGAAGCCAGATCGCCGGCCTCGGCGTCCAGATATGCGCGCGACAGCTGCACCGTCGCCTGGAAAGACGGGTGTACCGACAGGTGGCGCAGCATCCCTTCGGCCCGGTCGAACTGGGCCCGCGCCCCGGCGGCGTCGCCGCGCCACCGCGCGATGTCCGCCTTGGCCTGCGTCAGACCGGCGAGCGCGTCCGGGTACACGACCACCGCGGCCTCGAGGTCGGCCTGGGCCAGCGCCGCGTCCACCGCCTCGACGTCGCCCAGCAGCCAGTGCAGCTGGGCCTGGCGCGCCCGCGCCCACAGCACGTCTTCGAGCGTGCCGATCTCGGAGACGACCGTGATGGCTTCGCCGTAGTACTCGATCGCGAGCCGCAGCTCGCCCCGGCGCGCCACGAGGTCGGCGAGGTTGCCCAGCGCCAGCGACGTGCCCCAGCGTTCGCCGATGAGCCGGAACAAGCGCACGGACTCGGCGATGTCGGCCTCGGCGGCGTCCTGCCCGCCGCCGCCGGCCAGCAACAGCTGGGCCCGGTTCAGCCGCGCCTGGGCCCGCAGCCACAGGTCGTCGTCCCGGATGAGTTCGTCCAAAGTGTCCAGTCGCGGTTGCGCGCCGGTCTTGAGACCGGAAAGCAGTTCGTGCAGCGACACCATGAATCGCAGCACGGGGTGGCGTTGGGTTTCCCCGCTCAGCTCCATCGCCGCGCGGAGGAACTCGTCGGCCGAGTCGAAATCGGCGAGGCCGGCCGTGACGAACACCGCGGCGAGCGCGTTGGCGGCGGCCCGGTCCTCGGCGGCGAGGTCACCCGGCACGGCCAGCGCCGTCGTGATCAGCTCCTGGCCCTCGCCCTTGTGCCCGGCCAGCAGCCAGAACCACGCGGCGGCGATCACGAGCCGCACGGCCATCGCCGCGTCGCCGGCGGCGATGCTGCCGCGGACCGCCGCGGCCAGATTGTCGTGGTCGGCGGTGAGCCGGGCGAGCCAGCCGAGCTGCTCGGCGCCGCGCAGGTGCGGGTCAGCCGTCTCGGCGAACCGCGCGAACCACTCCGCGTGCGCCTGCCGGACGGACTCCCGTTCGCCGGCTTCGTCGAGCCGTTCGGCCGCGTAGGCCTTGATCGTCTCCAGCATCCCGTAGCGCGGTTCGTCGGCGGAGGACACGACGAGAAGCGACTTGTCGACCAGGGCCGCCAGCAGGTCGGCGGCGTCCTCGATGCCCGACACGGCGGTCGCGGCCTCGGCCGTCGCGCCGCCGGAGAACACGGCGAGCCGGCGCAGCAGCGTGCGTTCGGCGTCCGAGAGCAGCTCCCAGCTCCAGTCGACAACCGCGCGCAGCGTGCGGTGCTGCGGCATCGCGGTGCGGCTGCCGGCGTTGAGCAGGCGGAACCGGTCATCGAGGCGCGCGGCCAGCTGGCCGATGGTGAGCGACCGCAGGCGGGCCGCCGCCAGCTCCACGGCCAGCGGCATCCCGTCGAGCGCGCGGCAGATGCGCGCGACGGCGTCGACGGTGGTTTCCGAAACCTCGAACCCGGGCCGGACCGCCGCGGCCCGGTCGGCCAGCAACCGCACCGATGCGCACTCCATGGCTTCCGCGACACTCGCGCCCTCCGGCGGCAGCGCCAGCGGGGCCACGGGCCACAACGCCTCACCCGTCACCGCGAGCGGCTCGCGGCTCGTCGCGAGGATCCGCAGGCGCGGGCACTCGCCCAGGAGCCGGTCGGCCAGCTCGGCGGCGGCGTCGACCACGTGCTCGCAGTTGTCCAGCACCAGCAGGGTTTCGCGGTCCCGCAGCACGCCGACCGCCCGGTCGGTCGCGGTCCCGCCGGTCACGAGCCCGAGCTGTCCCTGCTCGCGCAGGCCGAGCGCGCTGAGCACGGCCTGCGCCACGTCGGTGTCGGTCACCGGCGCGAGAGCCACGAACCAGACGTCGCCCGTGGTCCGGTCGAGCAGCGTGCGCGCGGTTTCCGTGGCCAGCCGTGTTTTCCCCGCACCACCCGGCCCGGTCAACGTGGTGAGCCGGTACTCGCCGACGAGCTTGCCGACCTGGTCGATGTCGGCGTCGCGCCCCACGAAACTCGTGAGCCCGGCCCGCAAATTGGTGCGTGCCTCGGTGTGCCGCTCCGGTGCGGACCCGCGCAGGATTTCGGTGTGCAGCGCGGAAAGCTGCTGGGACGGATCCGTGCCCAGCTCTTCGGCCAGGGCCTTGCGCACTCCCTCGAACACCGTCAGAGCTTCGGCCGGCCGCCCGGCGGCACACAGCGCGCGCATGAGCGCGGCGGCGAGCCCTTCGCGCAACGGGTGTTCCGCCAGCAATGTGGTGAGCTCCGCCGTCAGCTCTTCGCCGCCGCCTTGGCGGAGTACCGCCTCGGCGTGGTCTTCGGCCGCCCCGAGCCACAGCTCGGTGAGCCGAGCGAGCGGCGCCTGGAAGTACGCGCCGTCGGCGGCCACGGGACCACGCCACAGGTCGAGTGCCTCGCGCAGCAGCGTGCGGCTTTCGGCCGTGTGTCGCGCCCTCGCGACCAGCTCCTCGAACCGCGACACGTCCACGGTCGCCGTCAGCCGATACCCGCCCGACGTCGACTCGATCGCCACCCCGGCCCTGCGCAGCCGCGAGGCCAGCGCGTGCAATGCATTGGCCGTCGCGGGCGGACGCTCACCCCACACGGCGTCGACCAGCCGCGCCGCCGCCACCTCCCGGCCGGGCTCCAAGGCCAGCGCAATCAGCAACGCCCGCAGCCGCGCGCCCGCGATCTCCACGGGCGCGCCGTCGTCGGTCCGGACCTCCAGGGGGCCGAGCAAGCTGATCCGCACCACTCGATTCTGCCCGGTTCGGGCGCTCGGTGCGTCGGGGATATCCCCGGGTTCGGCCGGATTCGGACCGAAACCCGCGCGGCGGCGCTGGGCTGTCGGTAAGTTACAGTCCGTGAGCTTCCGAGGAGGACGATGAGATACTCACCGCAGCCGGGTGGCCAGTATCCGCAGCAGCCCTACGGCCGGCAGCCGTACCCGCCGCAACAGCCGTATCCGCAGCAGCCCTATCCGCCGCAGGCGTATGGCCAACAGCAGTACCCGCAGCAACCGTATCCGCCGCAGCAGTGGGCTCCCTCCGGTTACCCGCCACCGCCCGAGAAGAAGAGCCGCCTCTGGCTCTGGATTCCTTTGGGCCTCGTCGTGCTGCTGGCCGCCGGCGTCGCCGTCACTGGCTTCGTGGCTCCCGGGTTCTTCTTGAACAAGAACCACCCGGTCAGTGCCTCGCCGACCCTGCCGGAACCGCAGTTCATGACCGAACTGCTCGGCAAGCTCAACGCCCACGACCTCACCGGCGCCGCCGCGTACGTGTGCGAGTCGGCGGACGAGAGCCCGGCGTCGCTGGTGCAGGGGCACTTCGCGGACCCGAACGCGCGGAACTACCGCGTCTGGCAGACCGAGCCGCTGCACGAGACCACGCAGTTCGTGGACGTCTACTCCGACTACCCCGCAGCCTCGCCGCCCCGCAGCGCCACCTTCATGCTGCGCCAGGGCCCCGACGGCGGCTTCTGCCTGTTCGGCGTCATCTGACCGGCCACGACACTCCGACACGAGCCGCGTCGTTCCCGGGCGTTGGCGCGATTCGTACCTACAGTGGCCGAGTGACTACGCCAGCGCAGCACAAGCGCGAGCAGGCGACCGCGCGCGTCGCCCGGGTGCAGGAGGGCATGCGGGCGCGGTTGGCCGACCTGCCCGAGACCGGGGATGAGCGCACGCGCGCCCTGGACAGCCTGGTGGACGCAGCCGAGGACCTGCTGCGCACGGAGCGCGAGGTCGAGATCGCGACCGAACAGCTGCGGGTCGCGAAGCTCGATCGGCACCGCGTCGGCGTGCAGAAGATGGCGTTGTACCTCGCGGCCGCGCCCGTCGCCGTGGGGATGATCGCGGGGGCGCTGATGCTGTTCGGCGGCATCGGCCCCGTGTGGATCCTGCTCGCGTTGCCGCTGGTCGGCGCCGGGTTGCGGATCGCGCTCGGGCCGTTGGGGCCGACGCCGCTGATGGTCGAGCGGCGGCTGCGGGCCGCGTACACCGGGGCGGGCGCGGCGGGGCTCACGGCCGCGTCGCTGCTGGTTCCGGTCGCCGCGCAGGCGATCCTGGTGGTGCTGGCCGCGCTCGCGACCGTGGGCACGGTCTGGTTCCTGGTGCAGGAGGTCCGATGACCTACTCCGAGTACTACCCGGACACCGAGTATTACGCCGACGGCGAAGAGGCGCAGGACAGCGAGTTCGACGCGCTGTCCGAGACCGTCGACGGCATGCAGGAAACCGTCGTCGACCTCGAGTCGCGCACCGGCCGGGACATCACCGAGCTGCGCGAGACGTTCGAGTCCTTCTCCGACACCCAGTCCCGCCACGAGTCCCGCCTCGACCTCGCCACGCGTCAGCTCGAACGGCTGCGCCAGCGCCTGCAGCTGCTCGAACGCGCGGTGCGCGTGTCCGAGAAGGTGCCGGTGGTGGACCTCGACGACGTCGGCCCCGCGTTGCGCAAGCTCGCCGCCGACGCCGAGCGTCGCCACTCGCTGGCCGCGCAGCTCATGACGGCGACCCAGCGCCGTCCGTACGAAGAGGACATCGCCCGGCTGCCGCAGGCGCGCGAAGCGTTGGCAGAGAGCGAAAACGCGCTCATCGACGTCCTCGGCGTGCTCGCGACCACGCAGCACGGCGAGCCCCGCCGCGGCGAGGCGCAGGCGCGACTGTCCGAAGTGGTCGCCCGCCGCCGTGGCGTGCTCGACCGTCAGCTGCCCGCCGCCGTGAAGGACGCCGAGGCCGCGCGGCAGATGCTGGAAGCCGACGACCTCACCCGCACCCGCGTGCTGCCCCAGATCGAGAAGTCCGAACGCGACTGGGAAGAACTGCACTCCAAGCTGCGCGAACGCATCACCGACGCCATCGGGTCCAGCGCGCTGCTGCCGGTGTGGTTCACGCACGCGTTCGGCGTCGCCCCGCCCTCCGGCGCGGCGGGGGACCGGTGGATCCGCGCGGCGACGTCGGCGCTGGCCTACCGCGTGACCCACGGTGTGACCGACCAGGCGCTGCCCCTGGGCGAACCCCCGGCCGACGACACCGACTGGGCCCAGCCGCAGTGGTCCTGGCGCGCCCGCCTCGAGCAGGACATCGAGGACCTCGACATCGCCGGCGACTGACTGGGCCTTCGACTGACTGGGCTTTCGACTGACTGGGCTTTCGACTGACTGGGCGATTGCTGGGCCTGTTGCTTACTAGGCCTGTGCGATCCGCACCAGGTTGCCCGCCGGATCCCGCACGGCGGCGTCGCGCACGCCCCAGAACTGGTCTGTCGGCTCCTGCAGCACCTCGGCCCCGGGCGCTGCCGCGATCTTCGCGAACGTCTCATCGAGGTTGTCCGTGCGCAGGTTGATCCCGCCCAGCTCCCCCTTGGCGAGCAGCGCGGCCACGGTGTCGCCGTCGGCCTTCGACCGGCCGGCGTGCGGCTGCGACAGCACGATCTCGATCTCGGGCTGGGTGTCGGTGGTGAGGGTGACCCAGCGGAAACCGTCGTTGGCGATTTCCTTTTGCACCTTGAAGCCCAGCGTGTCGCGGTAGAAGGCGACGGCTGCGTCGGGGTCGTCGACGATCACGTGCACAGCGGCAATGGAAACGGTCATACGGCGAGATTATGCGGGCGCGACGGCCGACGCTTCTCCAAAACTGCTTTCCCGCGGCGCGCCCCCGGTCTTGCGCGGCCGGGTGGCCACCATCATCTGGCACGGCGGCACCGCGGCCACGTGCTCGTGGTTGCGCGCCCGGTACGCCGACGGCGTGTCGCCCACCAGCTCCGTGAACCGCGCCGAAAACGACCCCAGGCTCGTACAACCGACGGCGAAGCACGCTTCAGTGACGGTGAGCCCGTTGCGCAGCAGTGTCTTGGCGCGTTCGATGCGCCGGGTCATCAGGTAGGAGTACGGCGTCTCGGAATAGGCCTCGCGGAACCGGCGGCTGAAGTGCGCCGTCGACATCAACGCGGTGCGCGCGAGCGCCGGCACGTCGAGCGGCTCGGCGTACTCGCGGTCCATCCGGTCACGGGCCCGGCGCAGTCTGCGCAGTTCGTCGAGGTCGGCGCTCATGGGCCCCATTCTGCACCGCTCAGCGCGGTTCCTCCGGTGATTCGTCCGAATCGGGCACGAGCGCGCACTGCATCCACGCGACGTCCCGCCACGCTCCGTGCTTCCACCCGATGCGCCGGTACGTGCCGATGGGTTCGAACCCCAGCGCCCGGTGCAGGCCGACGCTGGCCTCGTTCGGCATCGTGATCCCGGCGACGGCCATGCGGAACCCGCGCTCGACCAGGCGCGCGAAGAGCGCTTCGTACAGCGCCCGGCCGCCACCCGTCCGCCGCCGCCCGACCTCCAGGTACACGCTCACCTCGCACGACCACCGGTACGCCGCGCGCTCCTTGTACGGTCCGGCGTACGCGTACCCGGCCACGCGCCCGTCGATCTCCAGCACGAGCCACGCGTACGCCTTCGCCGCGCGGCCCACGCGCTCCGCCATCTCCACGCCCGTCGGGGGCTCGCTCTCGAACGTGATCGTCGTGTCGCGCACGTACGGCGCATAGATCTCCGCGCACGCTTCGGCGTCGCGCTCATCGGCGTCTCGGATCAGCATGGACACTATAGTAGCGTTTCTTGGCTGCTATAGTGCCACCCTGTGACGGACCCCCTGTCAACCTCCCTCGCCACCACCCTGCGCGACGCCCGCCTCGCCCACGACCTCTCCGCAGGCACCCTGGCCGACCGCTCGGGCGTCTCCCGCGCCATGATCGGCAAAATCGAACGCGGCGAGGCCCAGCCCACGGCCGTGCTGCTCAGCCGTCTCGCCTCCGCGCTGGGCATGACGCTCTCCGAACTCATCGCCCGCGCCGAAGGCTCCTCCGACCGCCGCCTCGCGCGCGTTGCGGACCAGCCGACCTGGACGGACCCCGTCACGGGCTACGTCCGCCGCTCCCTCTCGCCCCCCGCGCGCGGCGCCACGGAACTCGTCGAGGTCACCCTCCCGGCCGGCGCGTCCGTCAGCTTCCCCGTCGACTCGTACGCCTTCGCCGACCACCAGATCTGGGTGCTCTCAGGCCACCTGCGCTTCGTCGAGGGCCCCACAACGCACGAACTCGACGCGGGGGACTGCCTGCAACTGGGCCGTCCGGTGGATTGCACGTACGTGAACCCGACGGGGGAGGAGTGTCGGTATCTGGTGGTGCTGACGAAACGCTGATCTTCGGGCGTTGTCGCATCTGGCCCGAGGGCGTGGACCGCCACGGTCAACGGCTTCTGTGCGCTACACCGTCTCGCCGCCGGTGAGTGCTGCGGCGGTGCTCGCTGAATTTCTGCAGACCTCCGCTTCCGTCGCTTCCGTGGGTTCTGAGTCGAGAACGCATGGACCCACCGCCGGGGCTGCAGCGTAGGCCGTTCGGTGGCTCGCACGTGCGTGAAATCCGATGAACGCGGGTTGGCCGATTGACGAAACACCGATCTTCCATTGCCTCCACCGGAGCGCGACCCCGCCTGGGGCAGACGATCGATCGACCTTCTGTCCCCCAGTCCGCCGTCGACCCTGCCGAAGCCCCTCCTCGCTACAGACGGAGTCTCGGCGCCCGCGCAGCGGATGCCGACAACGACGACCGTCGCGGACTTCCCGGCATGCTTCCGGCAGTGTTGCAACAACCGCCAACCCGGCCGTCCGCCGGACGAACCCCCGCCGGACAAACCCCCGCCCTCCCGAGGCAGGGTTCCGGCAAAGTCTTTGTGGTGTTAGGGCTGGATGCCGAGCAGGGTGAGGGCTTGGGTGGGGTTGCGGGTCATGTGGCGTAGTCCGGCGGCGATGTTGGTGTGTCCGGTTAGGCGGAGTGCGCTGGTGGCGAGGTTGCGCAGGGTGGCCATGACGCGGGGTGTGGTGCCGGTGCGGGCGCGGGAGTGGTCTTCGGTGTAGGTGACGTCGCGGACCCAGTGGAGTTTGTTGTCGATGTGCCAGTGGCGGCGGACGTAGCGGGCGAGGTGGGCGGGGTGGGCCCAGGGCGCGGTGATGTTGGTGATTCCGAGCGCGGTGTGGGCGGTGTGTTTTCCGTTGGTGTGGTGGGTGGTGTGGCGCTCGATGAGAAACGCGTGCGTCGCGTGCGGGAAATCGATAACCGGGTAGCCGGCGAACTCGCCCAGGGGTGCGAGCCGGGTGATGCGGTGTTCGGTGCGGCCGTGCCCGCGGTCGGTGGTGATGTGGGCGGGGATCTCGTGCCAGGGCAGTGTCTGGAGCAGGCTGTGGAGGCGGTGCTGGTTCTCTTTCACGGTGAACACGTAGTAGGCGCCGCGGGCATGGAGGTAGCGGGCGTGGGCGGCGGTGGTGTGCAGGGCATCGGCGGTGACCACCCGCCCGGTCAGGTCGAGGGTGTCCAGCAGGGGCGGAAACCAGGTGATCTCGCTGCTGCCGGTGGCGACGTGGCGTTGCCCGAGCACCAGGGCGTTCTCGTGGGTGATCGCGGCGAGCAGGTGCACGCCGGCGCCGCCGGTGCGGGCGAAGGTGCCGCGCAGGGATGTCCCGTCCACGGCGATCGCCGCCGGCAGCACATCGAGATCAGGTTCGGGGTCTGTGCGGTCCTGCCCGGTCAGCCAGGCACTGATCACGTCATTGAGGACGTCACCGTCGAGTCGGCCGGTCACCCGGCGCACGGTGGCTTCATCGGGTGCGACGAACCGGTTGTGGCGGGAATCGAATCGCGCGCCCAGCGCGGCCAGCACATGCTGCGGGGGCATCCGCGGCCCATTCGCCGATCGCGGCGAACGAGCGCGCTCCGGCCACACCGCTGCCGCGGCCAGGGCCCAGGATCGAGGCCACGGAATGGCGGATACCGCGCCGGTCTCGTGGATCGGGTACCTGACGCAGGAGTTCACGCAGGTCCATAGCCCATTCCGATATCCGTGTCCGGGGCGATGCGCGGGGTCAAGCGATCAACAATGGTGGGAATCAGGCACGATGGCGCAGCGGGCACGGCTCTCCCAGACGATCATGGGACCTAGACACTCACATGATTAACCAGAGACCGTGCCCGCCCTGCAACCAGGCCACAAGACTTTGCCGGAACCCTGGCCCTCCCGAGGGGGCGTCCCACGTCCAGTCTACCGCCAGGGACCGACAATTCCCTGGAACCAACGCCGAAGCAGGAGAGTTGTCCACAACTCGGGGTGCCTTGTGGACAACCGTTCAGCGTTGGCACACGCAACCACGAATGGTCGTGTTTCCCTGAAACCACAGCCAAGTCAAGAGCAAGGAGGCCGGTTGGCACACCGCACAACCGGCCGCGAAACGGTCCCCCACACGAGTGTTTCTCGCCGCCGGCGCAGACAATCCACAAACCCCGCCGACCGCCCGGGTCGAGCAGCGGTCGGCGCTCGAGACCACCGCCGGACAGCACCCGAGAACCCCCAGCCAGAACAGAAACCGGCCGGTACCCCACAAGGGGCACCGACCGGTCGGCAGAACACCAAACCTCAGCCGAGCTCCGGAATCACCTTCGACGTGAACAGCTCCAGACCCGACCGGTCATACGCCGCCTCGATGAAGTTCGTGATGGTGTACGTCATGCCGAGGCCTTCGAGTTCCTTCAGCCGCTCGACGATCTGCTCCGGGGTGCCCACGAGTGGCCCATTGCGGTAGCCGGCGACCGTCGACTCGAGAACGTCCGCGGGCAGGTGCGGCTCGTAGTGCGAGTGGATCCACGCCAAGCGGTCCTGCACGTCCTTCTCGGTCTCGCCGATCACGACGTTGTAGTTGGCGGAGCGGACGATCTTGCCGTAGTCCGTGCCGACGTCCTTGCAGTGCGCCTCGAGCAGGGAGGACTTGTGCTTGAAGCCCTCGACGTCGCCGGCGAAGTTGGTGTAATCGGCGTACTTCGCCGCGATGCGAAGCGTCTTCTTCTCGCCACCGCCGGCGATCCACAGGGGAATTCCGCCGTCCTGCAGGGGAAGCGGGCGGGAGATGGCGCCGTCGACCTGGTAGTGCTTGCCGTCGAGGGAGGCTTTGCCCTCGGTCCACAGCTGGCGCATGATCTGCACGCCCTCGTCGAGCATGCCGAGCCGCTCGCCCGCGCTGGGGAAACCGTAGCCGTAGGCGAGCCACTCGTGCTCGTACCAGCCGGCGCCGATGCCCATCTCCACGCGACCGCCGGAGATCACGTCGATCGTGGCCGCGACCTTCGCGAGGTACGCCGGGTTGCGGTAGCCCATGCAGGTGCACATCTGGCCGAGCCGCACGCGCGAAGTCGCCGCGCCGTAGGCAGCCATGAGGCTCCACGCCTCGTGCGTGGCTTCGACGTCGCTCGGCACCGGCACGGTGTGGAAGTGGTCGAACACCCAGATGGAGTCATAAGGGCCCTCGTCCGCGAACCGGGCGAGGTCGAGCATGGTGGTCCAGTGGTCAGCGGGGTCGATGCCGACGAGGTCGTGACGCCAACCCTGAGGAACGAAGAGTCCGAATCGCATGGCCCCGACCCTAGGCCTGGAGTGCGCTCCAGGTCAGACTGAAACCGGGAATGTCACAGCTCCGGCAGCTCCTGCTCCACGCCGAGCAGGGTTTCGAACGGATCCCCGACGTCCTCCACCCGATCGAGGACTGTCCGAATCGTCCAGTGGTCGGGGGTGAGCTCCGGGTCGTCGAGCTCCTCCCACCGCAGCGGCACGGAAACCGGCGCACCCGCGCGCGGCCGCACGCTGTAGGGCGCGACGAGGGTCTTGTTCAGCACGTTCTGCGTGTAGTCCAGCCGCGCCTTGCCGCCGCGGCGGTCCTTGTGCCACGCCCAGCTCACGAGGTCGGGCAGCGTGCGTCCGATCGTCTTCGACACGGTCTCGGCCCACTTGCGCGTCTCGGCGTAGGTGTAGCGCGGCGCGACGGGCACCCACACCTGGATCCCCCGCTGTCCCGTCACTTTCGGCAACCCGATGAGCCCGAAGTGTTCCAGCGCGGTGCGGTGCAGGCGCGCGAGGGCGAGCACGTCGTCGAACGACGTCTCCGGCCCGGGGTCGATGTCGAACAACGTCCACGTGGGGTGCTCGACGTCCTCGATCCGCGACGTCCACGCGTGCAGCTCCAGCGCGCCGAAGTTGGCCAGCCACGCCAGGTCCGCGACGCCCTCGGGCACGAGGTACTGCTGCACGTCGTCGGGATCGGCTTCCTCGTAGTGCCAGCGGTGCAACCACTTCGGAGCGTGGTCGGGCACTTCCTTGTGCCAGAAGCCGGGTTTCTCGATGCCGCCGGGGAACCGGTTCGTGTTGAGCGCGCGGTTCGCCAGGTAGGGCAGCATGGTCGGGGCGATGCGCGTGTAGTAGCGGATGAGCTCGCGTTTGGTGATGGGATCTTCGCCGTCACGGCCGGGCACGAGCACCTTGTCGAGGTTGGTGAGCGCGAGCTTGCGGCCCGCGACGGTCCAGGAGCCCTTGACGCCCAGCTCGTCGAGGGCCTCGAACTCGGCTTCCGACGCCGGGCGGAACACGGGCTTGAGCTTCTGCTCCGCCTCGGCGGCGGGCAGGTCGCCGCGCCACAACGCCGGGGGAGCGGCCTTGATCTCGTCGTTGGTGAGCCCGCTCTTCACGGACTTCGGGTGGTCCTCGGCGTCCCAGCCGGCCGTGGCGTGGTCGTCCTGCTTGTGCAACAGGAACCACTGCTTGCCGTCGCCGTCGCGGCTGGGGTGGATGAGCACGAACCGGCCCCGCAGCTTCTCGCCGAACAGGTCGAAGTGGAGGTTGCCGTCGGCCAGCGCCTGCTCGGGGTCGTCGGTGTCGACGGGCTCCCACCTGCCGCGGTCCCACACGATCACGTCGCCGCCGCCGTATTCGCCGCGGGGGATCACGCCCTCGAAATCGGCGTACTCCAGCGGGTGGTCCTCGACGTGCACGGCCAGGCGGCGGGCCTTCGGGTCGAGCGTCGGGCCCTTCGGCACGGCCCAGCTGATGAGGACGCCGGCCAGCTCGAGGCGGAAGTCGTAGTGACGCCGACGCGCACGGTGGCGTTGCACGACGAAGCGGTTTCCCGGCGTGGTGGCCGCGTCGGCACCCGCGGGCTCGGCGGTGCGTTCGAAGTCGCGCATCTCGCGGTACTTCTTGAGCCGCTGCGCCGCAGAGTCCATGGTTCGCCTCCCGTTCGGGAAAGCCTAGGACACTTTCGATCAGCCGGCCGAGTCCTCGGGCGGGATCGTCGCCTCGGCTGCCTTCTGGGCGGGTGTCGCGCGTTGCCGGCCGCCGCGGTGCACGTGGCCTTCTTCGCGCAGGCGCTCGATCATGTGCGGGTAGTGCAGCTCGAAGGCCGGCCGTTCGGAGCGGATGCGGGGCAGCTCGAGGAAGTTGTGCCGCGGCGGCGGGCAGGTCGTCGCCCATTCCAGGGAGTTGCCGAAGCCCCACGGGTCGTCGGTTTCCACGCGGGCGCCGAAGCGGTAGCTCTTCACCACGTTCCAGATGAACGGCAGCACCGACGCCCCCAGCACGAACGACCCGATGGTGGAGATGGTGTGCATGAGGGTGAACCCGTCGGTGGGCAGGTAGTCGGCGTACCGGCGGGGCATGCCGGCGTCGCCGAGCCAGTGCTGGATGAGGAACGTGATGTGGAAGCCGAGGAACGTCGTCCAGAAATGCCACTTGGCCAGCGGTTCGTCGAGCATCCGGCCGGTGATCTTGGGGAACCAGAAGTAGATGCCGGCGAAGGTGGCGAACACGATGGTGCCGAACAGCACGTAGTGGAAGTGGGCGACGACGAAGTAGCTGTCGTGCACGTGGAAGTCCAAAGGCGGGGCGGCGAGGATGATGCCGGTGAGCCCGCCGAGCAGGAACGTGACGAGGAACCCGATCGACCACAGCATCGGTGACTCGAACGTGAGGGTGCCTTTCCACATCGTGCCGATCCAGTTGAAGAACTTGATCCCCGTGGGCACGGCGATGAGGAACGTCATGAACGAGAAGAACGGCAGCAGCACGGCGCCGGTCGCGAACATGTGGTGCGCCCAGACGGTGGCGCTCAGGCCGGTGATGGCGATCGTCGCGAACACCATGGTCCGGTAGCCGAACAGTGGTTTTCTGCTGAAGACAGGGATGATCTCCGTGACGATGCCGAAGTACGGCAGCGCGACGATGTAGACCTCCGGGTGGCCGAAGAACCAGAACAGGTGCTGCCACAGGATCACGCCACCGTTGGCCGGGTCGAACACGTGCGCGCCGATGTGCCGGTCGGCGAGCAGGGCGAACAGCGCGGCCGTGAGGATCGGGAACGCGAGCAGGATCAGCACGCCGGTGAGCAGGATGTTCCAGGTGAAGATGGGCATCCGCCACATCGTCATGCCGGGGCAGCGCAACGTGACGATCGTCGTCACCATGTTCACCGCGCCCAGGATCGTGCCGAGCCCCGACACGATCAGCCCGGTGATCCACAGGTCACCGCCGACGCCGGGTGCGTGGATGGCGTCGGACAGCGGGGTGTACGCGGTCCAGCCGAAGTCCGGTGGGCCGCCGGGTGTGATGTAGCTGCTGATCACGATCAGCCCGCCGAACAGGTACAGCCAGTAGGAGAACGCGTTGAGGCGCGGAAAGGCGACGTCCGGTGAGCCGATCTGCAGCGGCACGATGAAGTTGGCGAAGCCGAAGAGGTTCGGGGTGGCGTAGAGCAGCAGCATGATCGTGCCGTGCATGGTGAACAGCTGGTTGTACTGCTCGGGGGAGAGGAACTGCAGGCCGGGCTGGGCGAGCTCCGTGCGCATCAGCAGGGCGGTGAGGCCGCCGATGAGGAAAAACGCGAACGACGTCGTGAGGTAGAGGACGCCGATCGTCTTGTGGTCCGTGGTGCGGGCGATCTTGAGGATCTGCGCGCCTTTCGCCCCGCGCCGCGCCGGCCGCAGCGGAACCGGAACGGGCCTGGTCACGGTGTCGGCCATCGGTCCTCCCCTCGGGGCGGTACCTATTGTGGCGCGATCACGAGGAGCGGGTGCGGCCGGTTTTTCAGCGCGGTCGGACGTCGTCCGCGACGCAGGCCTGCACGTGCGTCCGATCGGCCTCGACGCAGGCTTCGACGTCCGTGCTGGCGGTGGCCTGCTGCAGGAGGCCGTAGAGCTGCTCGCGCTGCTCGGGGCTCAGTGCGCAGAGCACCTCGTCCTCGACGGCAGCCAGCGCGAACTCGGCCTTCTCCAGCTTCTTCGCGCCGACGTCCGTGAGCTCGACCACGTGCCGCCGCCGGTCCTCGGGCGACCGGCGCCGCTCGACGAGGTTGTCGGCCTCGAGGTCGTTGAGCAAGCCGACGAGGTTCGTGCTGTCGATCCCGAGCGTGGCCGCGAGGGCCTGCTGGGTGCTGCTGCCGTGGTCGCGCAGCACCGTGAGCGTGAGCAGGTGGCGGGGCCGCAGGTTCATGGGGGCCAGCACCGACTCCGCCCGCGTCCGCACCCGCCGCGACAGGTGGTCGAGCAGGGCACCGCACCGATGGGGCGGCTGGTTGACGGCCATGTGTCCAGTATACGAGAAGCCGCTAGTCGTCGGTGTGCTATAAATGGCTTGCCCTACACAAACTATCTATGGACGGCGAACGAGATGCCTCACCTCCTCCACATCGACTCCTCCATCAACGGTGACCGTTCGGTCAGCCGGGCCCTCACTGCCCGCGCGGCCGCCGCGTGGCGCGCCGCCCACCCCGAGGGCACCGTGACGTACCGCGACCTGGCCACTACTCCGATCCCGCACCTCGACGCCGCCACCGGCCTCGCCCGCGTCGTGCCGGCCTCCGAGCACACACCCGAGCAGGCCGCGTCCTGGCAGCTCTCGGAAGAGCTCATCGGCGAGATCCGTGACGCCTCGACCGTGCTGCTCGGCCTGCCGCTGTACAACTACGGCGCCCCGAGCGTCATCAAGTCCTGGGTGGACCACCTCATCGCCCCCGGCTTGTCCTTCGACCCCACCACCGGCACCGGCCTCCTCGACGGCCGCGAGCTCCTGGTCCTCGCCTCCCGCGGCGGCGGATACGGCGAAGGCACCCCCCGCTTCGGCTGGGACCACGCCGAACCGTGGCTGCCCCACGGCCTCGCGATCACCGGCCTCGAGCCACGGTTCATCTCGGCGGAACTCACCCTCGCCGACACCAACCCGGCCATGGCCGACCTGCGCGACTTGGCCGCCGAAAGCCTGGCGGCTGCGGAGCGCGAAATCGACGGCCTTTGGGCGCCGGCGAACGTTTAGTCTTTTTGCCGCTCCTGCCCGGGCTTTCGCATTGGCGGCTCGGACGGTTCGGATGGCTAGGGCGGCCCGGCCGGTTCGGGGGCTGTAGGCCCGCCACGGTTCTCGAGGGGGAGACCGTGGCGGGCTTTCTGCTTGAGGCGGGTCCGTAGTGGACAGACGGCCACTCGACCACTTGCTGCGCCTGAAGCCTGAAGCCTGAAGCCTGAAGCCTGAAGCGCACGAACCCTGCCGCGCGAAGCCTGCCGCAAAGAACCCGCTGCGCGAAGCCCGCCGCGTGCGGAATCCCGCCGCGGGCAGCTCTTTGCGCGAGGAATCCGCGGCGCAGACTCAGCCTTACGCAGCCCGGAGCCCGGAGCTCGCAGCCCGCAGCCCGCAGCCCGAAGCGTGCGGCGCGGAACCCGCAGTTCGGACCCTGCGGCGCGGACCCCGGCGTGCAAACCTGCGGCGCGAAACCCGCAGCGTGGACTCAGCCGAGCAAACCCGCCGCGCGGACCCAGCCATGCGGACCCGCGGTGCCGACTGAGCCGTGCGGAACCCGTGGCGCGGCCCCAGCCGTGCGCAGCCCGCCGCCTGCGGCGCGGAACCCGCAGCGTGGACTCAGCCGAGCAAACCCGCCGCGCGGACCCCGCCGCGCGGACCCCGCCGCGCGGACCCCGCGGTGCCGACCGGCTGTGCGGAACCCGTGGCGCGGACTCAGCTGCGCGAAGCCCACAGCCCGCAACCTGCGGCGCGGAACTCGCGGTGCGGCAGGCCGCGGCGCGGACTCAGCCGGGCAAACCCACCGCGCGGACTTAGCCGTGCGGAGCAAGCCATGCGGAACCCGCGGCGCCGACCGAGCCGTGCGGAGTTCGCGGCGCGCAGCCTGCCGCGGGGAACCTGCTGCGCGAAGCCTGCCGCGAAGAACCCCCCGTGCGGAATCCGGTACGGACCTAGCCGTGCGGAACCCACGGCGCGGACCCAGCTGTGTGGACCCACCCGTGCGGACCTCCCGCATGGACGGCTCACACGGGCGGCACCACGTTGTTCGTCGCGGTAGCTCGCTGCGCTGGGTGGTTCGCGTGGCATCCACCGTCGCGAACCCGGCGGGGCGGGCCGCTAGATGATGTCGCTGTGGCGGATGCGATAGACCTGCAGCCGCAGGTCGTAGTACTTGGTGGTTTCGCCGACCCATTGCATGCCGAGGCGTTTGGCGGTCGCGATGGCGCGGGTGTTGGAGGGGCGCGCCACGGCGAACAGTTCCTCGGTGTCCTGAGTGAAGGCCCACTCGATCAGCGCCCGCGCCGACTCCGTGGCGTAGCCCTTGCCCCAGGCGTCCGGGTGCAGCTGCCAGCTCAGCTCCAGATCTTCCTGGAACGGCGGCAGCAACCGGATCCCGAGCCCACCCACGACGGCACCGTCCGACGTGCGCTCCACGGCCCAGCGCCCGCGCGGCGGCGCGAGGTTCGGCTGGGCCTCCTGCCACGCGTGCAGCACGGAGCGCATCGCGGCGACGTCGGTGACGCGATCCATCGCGGGTGTCAGCCAATGGGTGACCTCGTCCGTCCCGTAAATCCGGAACGCGGCTTCGGCGTCGTCAGTCGACCAGTCCCGGATCACGAGGCGGTCGGTGGCCAGCGGCAAGTTCATGGCTGAACCGTACGCCGAAACGCTCCGCCACAGGCGGGTGATCCCCGGCACCCGGCGCCCCGCGGGCCGTCGACGATCAGGCTTCGTCCTGGCGGCCTCCTGACTCCGTCGTCATAGCTTCCTCACATTCTCCTGTCAGCTTTGCTATGTGCGTTCATCCATGTCGCTCTTCGTCTCCGGTGCCGCGCTCGTGCTCCTCAGCGCCTGCTCCGCTTCACCCGCCGCTCCGCAGGTCGCCACGCTCGACACCGGCAGCCCTTCCTCGGGTGCACCCGCGTCCTCCACCGCGGCCGATCCCGACGCCGGCCGGCCGCAGCTTCGGCTGGACAGCTCACAAGAGGAGCAGGACGGCTACTGGAACGCCTACAAGGCTTGCCTCCGGACCAACGGCCACCCCCTCGGCAACTCGAACTCCGCCGGCCCCGTCGGTGGTCCGGGAAGCGAGCCCCAGATCGACCTCAACGAAAACAGCCCGGCGTCGAAGAAGGCCGTGGCTGCCTGCAAAGGCGAGCTGCCGCTGCAGCCGCCCCAGCTTTCGCCGCGGACCAACCCGAAGTACAACGACCAGTTCCGCGAGATGGTCAAGTGCATGACCGACAAGGGCGCCCACGTGCACGTCGCCCCTGACACCAGCCTCGACCCGGACGGCCTCACCTGGCAGATCGACGAACGCTCGTCCGACACCTACAACAACCTCGACAAGCTCGCCGACGACTGCCAGCTGCAGGCGTTCTCGAAGTAGGTCGCGTACGGTGAGCCCGTGGAAATCTGGGTGAACCCGCGCTGCTCGAAGTGCCGCTCCGCCGTGTCGCTGCTCGACGAGGCCGGCGCCACCTACACCGTGCGCCGCTACCTCGACGAGCCGCCGACGCCCGCCGAGCTCGAGGCCGTGCTGGACCGGCTCGGGCTCGACCCGTGGGACATCACGCGCACCGGCGAGAAGGTCGCGGCCGAACTCGACCTGAAGTCGTGGTCACGCACGCCCGCGGACCGCGCCCGCTGGATCGAGGCGCTGTCTGCGAATCCGTCGCTCATCCAGCGTCCGATCATCACGGCCGACGATGGCACCACAGTCGTCGCCCGTGATGAGGAGACGGTCCGATCCGTCCTGGGCTGACGCTTCGCCCCGTGCGGATGTCGTGTCGGCCTCGTTCATCTGCCTCCTGGTGTGGTCGCCGGGTTTTCGGTGCTGTCGTGTCGGTAATCAGTGCTGGGTAATCAGTGCTGAGTAATCGGTGCCTGTGATGTGCAGCTGTTGATGTGTGTCGCTTCGCTGGTGTCTCAAAAGTATCATAAAGCGTCTCAATAATGCTAGGCCTTGAGGTGGCGGTAGACGGTCGCCCGGGAGACGCCCAGCTCATCGGCGATCTTGGCGGCCGGGAAGCCCTTGTCGTGCATCTCCCGGCAGATCACGAGCAGTCTGTCGGTCATCACGGTCGGCCGGCCGCGCCCGGCGTGCGGGCCGGGTTCGTCGAACAGGCGGTGGACGCCGTCGAGCACGGCGGTGCGCAGCTCCGCGACCGGGTGGTCGGCGTAGAGCACGACGGGGTCGCTCAGCATGGCGATGGCCTGTGAGGCGCGGATGTCCAGCGTGAGGTCGGGGTGCGGGCCGGCCACGATCAGGTTCGCTCGCAGCATGCTGTCGCGGAACCGGTCGAACACCGACTGGGACGCGGTCAGCCCCAGGTCGCGCAGGTTGAGCCGCAGAAGATAGCGGTGCCGCAGCCAGACGTCGAGCAAGCCCTCGAAGATCGCCTCGCGCGCCGCGTGCGGATCCGCGGCCAAGGCCTCGGCCTTGTCGATGGTGGCCTCCAGGTCCACCAGCATCGGCTCGGCCAGCGCGGCGATGATGTCCGCCTTGCCGGCGAAGTGGTAGAGGACAGCCGTCTTGGTGACGCCGACCTGTTCGGCGATTTCCCGGACCGAGGTCGCGTGGTACCCGCGGGATGTGAACAGGTCCATGGCGACCTGCAGGATGCGCGCGCGGGTGTCGGGAGGGGCGTCTTCGTTCACGCCCTCGAATCTACTCCTTGCCTGACCGGCGGACAGCCGTGTACGGTCGATACTGACCAACGGTCAGGGGACCGGTGGCAGAAGGGGTCGAGACCATGAAGGCAGTGCTGATTTCCGGTGCGGGCGTCGCCGGGACCACGCTGGCCCACTGGCTGGCGCGTGCCGGGTACCGCCCGACGGTGGTCGAGCGCGCGGCCGGACTGCGCTCGAGCGGCAGCCCGGTGGACGTCCGCGGGCCGGCCGTGGAGGTCATCCGGAAGATGGGCCTCACCGGGCGGCTGAGAGAGGCGGCCACCGCCGTCACGGGCTTGAGGTTCGTGAACGACCGGGGGAAACGCGTCGGGCGGGTGCCGGTGGCCGGCAGCGGGGGGCCTGACGTCGAGCTGACGCGCACGGACCTCGCGCGCATCTTGTACGAGGCGAGTGCCGAAAACGCGGAGTACGTGTTCCACGACGCGGTGACCGAGCTCGTGCAGGACGAGGGCGGGGTCGACGTCGCCTTTGAACGCGGTGCGCCACGCCGGTTCGACCTTGTGGTGGGTGCCGACGGTTTGCATTCGGGTGTGCGGCGGCTGGCGTTCGGCGCGGAGCGGGAGTTCGTGGAGCACATGGGCGTATACGTCGCGACCATGCCGCTCGACGAGCCGGTGGCCGACCGGAGCGAGATCGTCATGTACAACTCGCCGGGACGGGCGGTGGCGGTGCATCCGTCGCGGGAGCGCGGGATCGTCGCGTTCATGTTCCGGCACGCGGGCCTGCCGGACTTCGACTACCGGGACACGACGCAGCACAAGCGCTTGCTGCAGACCGCGTACTCCGGAGCCGGGTGGCGGGTGCCGGAGTTGCTCGACCGGGTGCGGGCCGCCGACGACCTCTACTTCGACTCGGTTTCGCGCGTGCGGTTGCCGAGCTGGTCGGCCGGTCGGGTGGCGCTGGTGGGCGACGCGGCGTCGTGTGTCTCGCTCTTCGGAGACGGTTCCACGCTGGCGATCGCCGGCGCGCACACGTTGGCCACCGAGCTGGCGGCGACTCCGGATGATCCGACATCGGCGATCGGGCGCTATGAGGCGACGCATCGGAAGCTGGTGAATCCGAGGCAGCGCAACGTTCCTGTGGCGGCCGCGATGCTGATTCCGGCGACCCGGACGGGAATGGCGGTGCGGAACTTCGGTACGCGGCTGATGCCGCTGGTCAACGCCGCGCAGAAGCTGGCCTTGGCGAAGAGCGCCTGAGGCGGGTCTGGCGGCCGTGTGCTTGCCGGCTTGAGGAGGTGAGTGGAATTCGGTGGACAGCGATGACCCGGTGGTTTGGAGTTGAGGGCCACCGAGCGGGGGAGGCCTGTTGACTGCAGGGGATATGTCGTCCGACGAAGTGACGATCACGGTGGAAGTGGTGCGGCGGCTGGTAGCCGGGCAATTTCCGCAGTGGGCGGAGCTTCCGGTGGCACCGGTGCCGTCACCGGGTGTCGACAACGCCACTTATCGGCTGGGCGACACGATGTCCGTGCGGCTGCCGCGGTTCGCGCGGTGGGAAGGGCAGGTGGTGAGGGAGCAGCGTTGGTTGCCGTGGCTGGGGCCGCGTCTGCCGCTGACGGTTCCGGTGCCGTTGGCGCAGGGCGAGGCGACGGGGGAGTACCCGTTTCCGTGGTCGGTCTACCGGTGGCTCGACGGGCGGCGGCCCGAGCCTGGGCAGCTGTCGGACCTTGGTGCGGCGGCTGCGGACCTCGCGCAGTTCTTCCTTGCGCTGCAGGCGATCGACACGGCGGGTGGACCGCCACCGGAGTGGAGCAACGGGTTCAGGGGTGTCGGGATGGGTGACGGGCGTGACTCGGCTGTGGTGGAGTCGCGGGTGCGCCCGTGGCTAGCCTCGCTGGAGGGGCGCATCGATACGGCCGCTGCGACGGCGGTGTTCGATGCGGCGCTGGCGGCGCCGGCGTGGGGCCGCGCGCCGGTGTGGGTGCATGGAGATCCCGCGCCGGGCAACCTGCTCGCTCGTGACGGTCACCTCACGGCGGTCATCGACTTCGGCACCGTGGCGATCGGTGACCCGGCGGTCGACCTGATCGTGGCGTGGACCCTGCTCGATGGCCCGTCCCGGGAGGTGTTTCGTACCAAGCTCGCCGTCGACGATGCCACGTGGACGCGTGGTCGTGCGTGGGCCCTGACGGCGCTTCTGCCCGATCCGAACCGCGCGGCTGTCAACGGAAACACGGCGCGGCTGGACGCGCTGTTTGCCGATCTGCGGCAGTGAGGTTGGACCTCGCCCGCGAGAGTGGTGAAGCCGGCCGGGCGGTGGGCTCAGCTGACCTTTTCCCGAGGGAACGGGTCGGGGGGAAATTCCGGGGGCCAGTCGGGTGGCCAGGCTGCTTCGGTGTCGGGAGTGGTGGAGGCGGTTGGCGGCGAGGGCGGTGTCGGATTGGGGGAGTGGGGCTGGAGGGGAACGTCGCGAGGGAAGGGGGATGGAAGAACGCGGCTGCCTGCGCTGGAAGCACCGCTTGCAGGTTCCGCGGTCGGAGTGGCTGTCGCGGCGGCGGCCACGGGCGTGGCTGAACCCGCGGCGGCGGCAGCGGGGGTCGAGGGCGTGGCTGTCGCGGTGGCGGCAGCGGGGGTCGAGGGGGTGGCCGAAGCTGCGGTCGAGCCCGTGGTGAGGGGCGTGAGGGCGGCCGAAGGAACAGGTCCAGCAGTCACTGCCGCGTCTGCCGCGCGGCGCGTGGGGCTGGTCCAGAGGCCCGAGGAGCGAACGCGGAAGGCACTGGGAAGGGTCCAGAGGGCTACGCAAGCGTCGATGCAGCGGAGGGGGAGATAGAGGGGCGCCATGAGGAGGTAGCGGGCGCGGCGTTCGATGATGGTGACGATGAGGGTCAGGAGAAGATCAGGAACGAGCATGCCGAAGGCGATGGTGGGGAGGTTGACGTAGTGGCCGATGGCGAGGGTGACGTCGCCGGCGATGGGGACGGAGAAGAAGCCCGGGATGAGGGCGAGTAGGAGCAGCAGGGTCATCAGGGGCAGCAGGGCCATGAAGAGGCTGGCGAGTACGAGCTCCACGACGTACAGCGCGAGCATGCCGCTGAACAGGTCCGCGCGAGGGCGGTAGCGGCTGACGGTCTGCCAGAAGCCGAGGGCCCAGCGGCGGGTCTGGCGGATGTAGTCGCGGAAGGAGTCCGGGTCCTGGGTGACGGCGATGGCGCGGAGGGAGAAGCCGACCTTGCCGAGGCGTTTGCGGTAGATCTCGAAGGTCATGTTGAAGTCCTCGATGACCAAGCCCGGTGGGTTGATGTCGATGAGGGGCAGGGTCTTGGCGCGGTACAGGCTGGCGAAGCCGGGGACGATTAGGGCGGCGTTGGTGCGGTGCCACGTCTGGCCGAACTTGAGGAGGCGTTGCAGCAGCGCGTAGATGCGGGAGCGGTGCGCCGTGAAGAGGAAGGGGAGAAAGCCGCGGCGGGCGGTGGTCCAGTCGGTGGCGGCGCAGCCGGCGACGGCGACCACGGAGGGGTCGTCGAATTCCGGGAGGGCGGCGTCGAAGTAGCCCGGGTCGAGGCGGGTGTCGGCGTCGAGCAGGAGTACTGCGTCGAAGCGGGTGGCGAGGGCGAAGTGGGCCACGCCGGCCTGGAGGGCGCCGGCCTTGCCGACGTTGGTGGGGGTTTCGGTGACGTTCACGCCGGCGGCGAGGGCGAGCTCGACCGTGCGGTCGGTGGAGCCGTCGGAGACGACGTGGACGTTGGCGGCCGGGACCAGGCGGGTGATGGCGGCCAGGGAGTCGGCGATCACGACCTCTTCGTTGTGCGCGGCCATGAGTACGGCGACCCGGGAGAGGTCGACGTGAGCGGACTTCGGTCGGGGCAGCGGTAACGGCCCAGGGACCGGTGACGGGCGCGGTACGGGTGAGGGGCGTGGCAACACCCGCGACCCGGGCCGAGCCGGTGTCGAAGACCCACGCGACCGTGCGCGGTTCTCGATCGCACGGGCCAGGCCGGCCGTGCCCCACACCGTGAAGTTCACCCCGAAGACAAAAATCACCAGCAGCCACAGGGGAATCATCGTGCCTCCGCGCGAGTCCAGTAGGTGTCGAGTTTCGACCAGACGAGGTCGTCTTCCGTGCCGAAGAGCCAGAGGAACACGCCGCCGATCGCGAAGTGGCGGGCGTGGGCGAACTTGATCGAGGCGCTGTACGCGTTTTCGAACCACACATCGTGGCGTTGTCCGGAAGCGTCGGTGTAGGAGAAGTGGGGTGATTCGCTGAAGCCGTCCCACTCGACCTGCACGCCGAACTCCCGCGAGCGGCCGTACGCCTGCACCCACGTGACCGGGACGGCGTTGTGTCCCACCCAGTCGTAGCCGTACATCGGCACGCCGAGCACGAGCTTCGACCGCGGGATCTGCGACGTGGCGTACGTCAGCACGTCGCGGACCCACCCCTCGGGCGCGATCGGGCCGGGAGCGGAGGTCTGCCAGTGGTAGTCGTACGCCATGAGGCGCACCTGGTCGGCCGCGCGGCCCAGGGCGGCGTAGTCCTGGGCGCGGTTGCGTTCGTCGTAGCCGGCGTCCATCGTCTTCGCGAAGACGTCGACCGACAGCCGTTTCCCGCTGGCGTGCAAGGACTCCGCCAATCGGGAGATGAACGCCGTGAAGACGGCGCGGTCCGTCGAGCGCAGTTCCTCGTAGTCGATGTCGACGCCCGCGAAATCACCCTGCACCACGAGGGCCACGATGTCGGCGATGTGGCGAGCGGTCGCTGCGGGATCGTGCAGGATGCGCTGCACGATCTGCGGGTGCCAGCGTCCCTCGGTGACATTGGCGATGGTCGGGGTGATGTCGACGCCCGACGAACGCAGGCGCGCGAGATCCTCGGTGCGCCGCGACTGCGCGACGAGCCGCCCCTGCGAGTCGAGGCCGTAGAGCCACGGCGACGCCTCGGTGACCTGTGACGTGTGCGCCTGCACCGTCGACGTGCCTTCGGCCAGGTTCCAGTAGGGGAGCGACGCGATCGTGTGCGGCGGCACGGCCGCGCGCGCTCCACCGTCTCGCAGCAACGTCAGCACGAGCAGCTCGCAGACGAGGAGCACGGCGACCCGGCCGCGGCGACGCGACCGGGTCGGCCGATGCGCTGTCAACCGGCGACGGCGGTCCGCAACTGCGCCCGCCGGTCGTCGATGACCGCGTCGATGGTCTCGCGCAGGCTGTGCACCGCGCGGAAACCGACCTGCTGCGCCGCGCGCGCACAGTTCGGCACGCGCCGCTGCATGTCCTCGTACCCAGCGCCGTACGCCTCCTGGTACGGGACGCGAATGATGGAGCTGTCCGACCCCGTCGCCGCGATCACCAGCGTGGCCAGCTCCTCGATGCTCACCTGCTCGGGGCTACCGAGGTTGTAGACGGTGCCGTGTGCCGACTCGTCGTCGAGCAGCGCGACGAGCGCGGGCACGACATCGAGGACGTGGCAGAAACACCGCGTCTGCCGGCCGGTGCCGAAAACCGTGAGCGGCTGCCCGGTCAGCGCCTGATCCACGAACCGCGGCACCACCATGCCGTAACGCCCGCGCTGCCGCGGCCCGACGGTGTTGAACAGCCGCACCAGCACCGTCCGCACGCCCAGCTCACTGCTGTAGAGGTAGGTGAACGTCTCGTCGAGCGCCTTCGCCTCGGCGTAGGACCACCGGTTCTTCAGCGGCGACCCGACCACGCGGTCGTCCTCCTCGCGAAGGCCGATCGTGGTGTTCTTGCCGTACACCTCGCTGGTCGAGGCCACCAGGATGCGGGCGTCGTGGCGCCGCGCCGCGTCGAGCACGACCTCGGTGCCCAGCAAGTTGGTGCGCAGGCTGTGGAGCGTCTTCTGCATGATCGTGAACACCCCGACGGCCGCGGCCAGGTGGTAGATCTGCTCGACCCCCTCCATGCACGACTCCACGGCGTCCGGATCGCACACGGACCCGCGCTCGATCCGCAGCCGCGGGTCGCCGGCGACGGCCGCGAGGTTCTGCGACGTGCCGGTGCTGAAGTCGTCGAGCACCACCACCTCGCGGTTCTCGCCGAGCAGCCGCTCGGTCAGGTGGGAGCCGATGAACCCCGCGCCGCCGGTCACCAAACACCGCATCAGTAAGCCCTTTCTCAGCCGGAAAAACTCAGACCAGTTCGCGGTGAGTGGCCGCGTCGAACGTGTAGGTGGCGTCGAGCACCAAGGGGCAGTGCTCGATCCAGTCGTAGGACTGTCCGGGGTGGACGGTGTGGATCAGCACGAGGTCGAAATCCGTGCCGTGCGGATCGGGGATGCTCTGGTACGACCGCCCGCCCAGGCGAAGCCCCGGGATGAGCGGGTCGTGGTAATCGACCTTCGCCCCGCCGGCCGCCAGCCGCTCGATGATCTCCAGCGCCGAGGACTCACGCAGGTCACGCACACCCGGCTTGTACGTCACGCCCACCACCACGATCCGCGCGCCCGCGACCCCACGTCCGGCGGCCGAAAGCGTGGCCGTGACGCGGTCGGCCACCTGGCCGGGCCGGTTCGCGATCGACGTCATCGCCTGGCTGATCAGGGGCGCGTTGCCGTGAGCCTCGCGCAGCTGCCACAGCAGGTAGTGCGGGTCGCAGGGAATGCAGTGCCCGCCGACGCCGGGGCCGGGGTAGAAGCTCATGAACCCGTACGGCTTCGTCGCCGCCGCGCGCGTCACCTCGATCGGGTCGAGGGCCAGCGTCGAGCAGATGCCGGCGAACTCGTTGGCCAGCGCGATGTTCACGGCGCGGAACGAGTTCTCGTACAGCTTCGTCAGCTCCGCCGCCTCGGCCGACGACACCTCGTGCACGAGCGGCGTCAACCTCGACAGCACCCGACGCGCGTTGCCGGTGCACGCCGCTGTGCAGCCGCCCACCACGCGTGGCGTGCCGAGCTGCGTGTGCTCGGGCACGCCCGGATCGATGCGCTCGGGGCTGAACGCCACGAACACGTCCTCACCGGCCACGAGACCTCTGTCCCGCAACGGTTCGACGAGCAGCTCCCGGGTGGTGCCGACGTAGCTGGTGGACGTGAGCACGAGCGTCTGTCCCGGCCGCGCGTGCTCGACGACGGCCCGGCACGCCGAGCGCAACGGATCCAGATCCGGTGTCAGGTAACGGTCGAGCGGCGTCGGGACGCAGACGATCACCGCGTCGGCCTCGGCCAGCCGCGCGGGGTCGCCCGTGAGGTCGAAGCGGTCGTCGCGGCGCGCCAGCTCCAGACGCGCGACATCGGCGTCGACGAGGTCGGGTTCACCGTCCAGGATCGTGGCGCGGCGGTCGGCGCTCGTGTCGAGACCCAGCACGCGAGCGCCGTCGGCGTGCAGGCCCAGCGCGGTCGGCAGGCCCACGTAGCCCATGCCGACGATGGCTACGCAAGCGAGGCTCTCGGCCTCGGTGAGGGGGGTTTCGGCCATGAGGGTCAAGGGAGTTCCCCTTTCCGTGCCGGCGCCTCGCCTTGGGGCTCGATGCCGGCAGCTCGGGCGATCTTGACGACTTCCAGTCCGCTGTGGACTTTCAACTTGCGGAACAGGTTGCGGGTGTGCGTGCGCACGGTGTTGCGGGAAAGCTGCAGGCGTGCCGCGATCTGGTCACTGCGGTCCCCGTCGACCATCGCCACCAGCACCTCGCGTTCACGCTCGCTCAGCACGTCGAGAGGGCCCGAAGCCGGTCGGCGGGGGGTGGCGCCGTCGCGGCGCAGCCGGTCGAACAGCACCGCCAGCAGCTCCGGCGGGTACCACGCGTGCCCGGCGCGGGCGTCCCGCACGCGGTCCAGCAGGTCTTCGAGCGAACTTTCCTTGGGGATCCAGGTGTCGATCCCCGCGTGGGCCGCGCTCACCGCGAGATCACGGTCCCGGCTCGCGGTGAGGGCGACGAAGCGGGCTCTCGGGGCCGCCTCACGCCAGGCGCCCACCCGTTCGCGCAAATCGGGGAGCGACTCGAGCTCCACGGTCACCACGTCCGGCTGCTGCGCGACGAGCGCGGAGCGCAGTGCCGGATCGGAGGTGGCGCGCGTGCCGACCACCCTGATCCAGGGAACCGCGGCGAGGCTTGACCTGAGCACGTCGGCCACCATGCGGTGATCCTCGATCAGGAACAGACGGGTGATGTCCACGCCGCACAGCAAACAGGCCGTGGATCGGGTTGTCCTCAGCCAGCTGTGCGAAAGACGGCTCATGCAGATGACGGAGATCCGGCATCTGCGGTAGGCAGGCTCGTCCCGCAGGGGGATCCGGCTCCCGGGTTTCGACCATACGGTCAGCTGAGGTATCCCCGATCATTTGGTGGCCACGCATGAAACGAACGCGGAAACACCGCAAGGCCCGCAAGGGATTCGACTTCCGCCGGGCCCGCAAACGGCTCGCGGTCTGCGCGGCCGCGCTGCTGTGCGTGCTGCCCGCGCTGGTGGTGGGCAGTTCCACCTCGGGTGCCTCGCCGGCGCGGCCGCTGGGCGTGGTACTCACCTTCGACGACGGCAATGCCGACCAGATGAGCGCGCTGCCGATCCTTCAGAAGTACAACATGAAGGGCACTTTCTACATCATCAGCGGGTCGGTCGGCGCCGCGAACTACCTGACGCAGGCCAACCTGAACACGATCAAGAACGCCGGGCACGAGATCGGCGGCCACACTGTGTCGCACCCGGACCTGACGACGGTGCCCGCGGACGAGGCCAAGCGCCAGATCTGCAACGACCGCGCGGCGCTGGCCGGCATGGGCTTCTCCGTCACGAGCTTCGCGTACCCGTACGCGTCGCTGAACACGGCGGTGAAGAACACGGCGAGGACATGCGGCTACAACAGCGCCCGTGGTCTGGGTGACCTGGCTTCGGCGCACGGGTGCGCCGGCTGTCCGCGCGCCGAGACGACCAAGCCCGCCGACGCGTACGAGCTGAAGGCCCTCGACCAGGACGACAACACCTGGACGCTGGCCGAGATGCAGAGCGCGGTCACCGCGGCCGAGCCCAACGGCGGTCTGCTCACCTTCACCTTCCACCACGTGTGCGACGGCACTGGCTGCGACGAGCTGTCGATCTCCACCACACGTCTCGACCAGTTCCTGTCGTGGCTGAACGCCCGCAAGAGCCTGGGCACGACGGTGAAGACGATGAACCAGGCCATCGGCGGCACGGTCAAGCCGATCGTGACCGCGCCGGCCTCGACGAACACCGGCCTCGTCAACACCTCGCTCGAAAGCTCGACGAGCGGCACCAACTTCCCCGACTGCTACATGCCGGGCGGCTACGGTGGCAACACACCGACGTGGACGCGAACCACGGACAAGCACACGGGCACGTACGCCCAAAAGCTCGACGTGGCCAACTACACCGACGGCGACGCGAAGCTGTTGCCGACGTTCGACCTCGGCTCCTGCACACCCAAGGTGACCGCGGGCAGCACGTACACCCTCGGGGTCTGGTACAAGTCCACGGCGATCACGCAGTTCGCGCTGTACTACCGCAATGCGCAGGGCTACTGGACTTACTGGACGGCAGGTCCCTGGCTCGCGGCGGCTCCGAACTGGACGCAGGGCACGTTCACCACGCCGCCGGCGCCCGCGGGCGCGGTCGGGATGAGCTTCGGCCTCGCGCTCATCGCCAACGGTTCCGTGACGACCGACGACTACTCGTTCGCCGCCGGTTCCGGTTCGGCCGCGGCGGCCGCCATCCAGGCGTCCACCACGAGCCCGCAACGGTTCAGCGTGACCAGCCGCAACTCGGTGAGGGCCGGCACGTTCGGCCGCAACGCGAAGCCGCTGGTCGGTGCCCAGCCCGGACAGGTCATCGCTCCTGTGGAGCCTGGTGACTGACGTCCGCCCGCCGTCGCTGCCCGGTCCTCGCCGGGCAGCGACCCGGATCAGGTACGCGGTGTGGGGTCTGGCGGCCGTGATGATCACCGCGTCCTGCACCGGCGCGCCCGTCCACTCCCCTGGGGCGGGCGCGCCGGCGGGTCCGCCGCCCTCGGGCTACCCGTGGCACACGGGAATCGTGGCGACGACCTTCTGGGTCGGCGAGATCTTCGACCCGAACGCCGAGGACGGCAGTCAGGTCCAGTCCGCCTACGACGACCGGTGGATGGAGCACTACGGCGGCTGCGACGGCGTGGTCAGGACGGGAAACTGCGAGACCGAACCGCGCACCGCGGCCAACGGATTCTTCCCCACACGCATGACTCCGCGGGAGAATCCGTTCTACCTCGACCTCCCCTTCGACGATGTGGGAGACGAGGTGGCCAATCGTCAACGGGCCACCGTGGTGCCGTGGGCGGGGGCCGAACCGTATTCCGCGCGGGTTTCGGATCCGAGCTACAGCCTGTTGAAAAATCGCTGGGTGCGCATCCGCCACGGCGGCAAGACCTGCTACGGGCAGATCCAGGACGCGGGTCCGGGCCGTTACGACGACGCGGAGTACGTGTTCGGCACGGACGACGCCCGGCCGGCGAATGATCGTTTCAACGGCGCGGGAATGGACGTCTCACCTGCACTGAACGGATGCCTGGGATTCACCGAGCTGAACGGGGAGAACGATCGGGTGGACTGGCAGTTCACCGACGACGCCGGGGTGCCGCCGGGGCCGTGGAAGATCTTGGTCACCACGAGCGGTGTCACGCACGAAAGCTGATTTCCGCCTTTTCCTCACCGGCCGGGTTATGCGCGAGTAACGCCCCCAAGATCGGGGACGACACCCCTCGGTCGGGGAAAGTAAAGGCGAGGGAAAAAGCCATGGAAACCGTGCCGGAACGCCGGTCGGCGACCGGGCGCCGCAGCGAAGATCGGACCGTTCAAGCTCTGTGGGGTGTGTTGCACGATCTCGGCCACGAGATCACGACGTTGGCCTACCTGGTCGAGTCGGAACTGAAGGACGTGGCCGGCGTGGAGCTGATCGGGGAGCAGGTCTCGCGGTTGCGCACGTTGGTCGCCCACGCGCTGGCCGCCGAGACGCACGCGGAGATCGTGCCGCTGCGCCCGTTGCTGGCGCAGCTGGTGAAGCTGGCCGACCGGGTCAGCGAGCCTTCGGTGGTGCTCGCGGACGGCGCGGCCGCGGCCGTCCGCGCGGACGGCACGGTGCTGTGGCGAATCCTGGCCAACGTGCTGGGCAACGCGGTCCGCGCCGCGGGGCCTGATGGTCACGTCCGCGTGGAGCTGACCGCGAACTCACCGGTCACCGTGTCGATCACGGACGACGGGCCGGGGTTCGGGCGCATCCCGCCTGGTACGGCGTCGCTCGGCCTGGTCACGGTCGCGCGCCTGGCCGAGGCGTCGGGGGCGCAGGCGCTGGTCGGCCCGGGTGAGCCGGAAGGTACGTGCGTGCGGATCGTCTTCCCCAGCCACCTGAGTGAAGGGGAGCACGAATGACGAGCATCGTCCTGGGTGACGACCACAAGGTTTTCCTCGAAGCGCTGGCCGGGTTGCTGGCGCGGCACGGGCTGAAGGTGGTGGGCACGGCCCGCACCTTGTCCGAGGTGGTGGACCTGGTGCGTGAGACCCGCCCGGACGTCTGCCTGCTCGACCGCAACTTCGGCGCCGGCCCGGTGGAGGACGGCGTCGCGGCCACGCTCGCGGCGAGCCCCGGCACGAAGGTCATCATGCTCACCGCCAGCCCCGGCAACGGCGCGGTGGCCGACGCCCTGCGCTCCGGCGCGGCCGGCTACGTGCACAAGACTTGCGGGATCGAGCAGCTGATCACCGCCATCGACCGCGTGATCGCGGGGGAAACCCTCGTCGACGTCCCCGCGCGCACCACCGCTCCCACCGCGGACCGCTCCCGCGACGTCGACTTGAGAGAACGCTTTCTCACCGGCCGCGAACGCCAGTGCCTGGCCATGCTCATCGACGGCGACACGACCGAAACGATGGCCCGCCGGCTGGGGGTCTCCACCGCCACGGTGCGCAGTCACGTGCAGGGGGTGCTGGTGAAGCTCGGGGTCCATTCGCGGCTGGAGGCCGCCGCGCTCGCGGTGCGGCACGCGTTGGTGCCGGCGGCGTCCGGGCTCGGCTGAGTCCTTTGTGGGGGACGGTCAGCCCTTGTAGGTGGTGAGGACCTCCGGCAGTGAGCCGTGCAGGCGGATCCGGCCTTCGTCCATCCACACGGCGGTGGTGCACAGGTCTCGCAGCAGCTCGTCGGCGTGCGATGCGAACACCAGAATCCCGGAGCGCCGCACGAGGTCGATCAGCCGGGCGCGGGCCTTCGCGAGGAATGCCGCGTCGACCGTGCCGAGGCCTTCGTCGAGGATGAGGATCTCGGGGTCGATGGTGGTCACCACGCCGAGCGCGAGCCGCACGCGCATGCCGGCCGAGTAGGTGCGCAGGGGAAGGTCGAGGTAGGCGCCGAGTTCGGTGAACTCGGCGATGTCCTCGATCCGCCTCTCCATCTGCCGGCGGGACATGCCGAGGAACAGGCCGCGGATGAAGATGTTCTCGCGGCCCGAGACCTCCGGGTCCAGACCTACGCCGAGGTCGAACACCGGCGCGATCCTGCCGACGACCCGGGTGGAGCCCCGGGTCGGCTCGTAGATGCCCGAGAGCATGCGCAGCAGGGTGGACTTACCGGCGCCGTTGTGCCCGACGGGGTGAGCCGATCGCCGTCGTCTTGGCGTCGAAGACCGGGAAGTCGACGTGCGCGCCGTGCACCTCGATGCTCACCAACGCCGTGGGCCCGCTCCGCCGGCTTCCGTCCGCCCCGGCAAGCACGCAGCCGGGAGTCGCTGCAGAAGGTGCTCGATGCCGCCGGCGCTGTGCTGGCCGAGGGTGGGATCGCGGAGTTCACCGTCGGCGCGGTCGCCGAGCGGGCGGGTGTGTCGGTGGGGACGATCTACCTGCGGTTCTCCGGCAAGGATCAGCTGCTGCTCGCGGTGAAAGATCAGCTGCTCGGGCGGCTGGAGAGTGGCGTCGGCGAGGGGTTGGGGGCGTCCGGGGCCGGGTTGCGGGCGGTGGTCGGTGCGTTCGTCGCCGCGCTGGCGCGGACGTTCGCGCGGCACGGCCGGATCTTCCCGGAGCTCCTCGACGCCCAGCGGGCCGAGGGGCGTGACCGGGGCCTCGCGGCGCTGGCCGCGATCCAGCAGGCGTTCCTCGACGCCGTTGGTCCGAACCTCGGTGAAGTTCGCCGGCCGGACCCGTCGGCGGCGGTGCGGATGGCGGCGCGAACCGTGCTCGGCGCGGCGGTGCACCGGGCCGCGACCAGCGACTACTGGTCCGACGGCCTGTCCTGGGACGAGTGGGCCGCGGAGACGACCGAGGTCGCGCTGGCCTACTTGGCCTGGTCGGGGCGCTGAGCCCACTTCCGGGTGCCGGTCGGAAGGCATTCCTGGCGGTGCCCGATGGGCAGCCATCACGCCCGAACGAACCCTGGGCGTCTTCCGGCGCGAAGAGCTTGCTGGTCGAGTGGGTTGTGACCCGGTGGGACGGCAGGTCTCCCGCAGATGCTGAGACCTACGTCACGTAGCGAAATTAAGTTGTGTGCAACATAGTTGCGCACAAGCGAAGCCCCGAACTTCCTGAGGAGAGCAAGAGATGCGCACACGTACTCGTCTGGGCCGGATCGCCGCCGCGACCGTCGCGCTCGCCGCCGCCGCCGTGTTCGTGGCGGTGCCGTCGTCGGCCGCGCCGCAGCAGGCCGACCACCACGCTCCGGCCAAGGCGAAGCCGACGATCGTGCTGGTGCACGGCGCCTTCGCGGACGCGTCCAGCTGGAACGGCGAGATCGCGCGCCTCGAGCAGCGCGGTTACCAGGTGATCGCGCCGGCGAACCCGCTGCGTGGGGTCGCCTCCGACGCGGCCTACATCAAGGCCCTCGTGGACAGCGTTGACGGGCCCGTGGTGCTGGTCGGGCACTCCTACGGTGGCAACGTGATCAGCGAGGCCGCGTACAACGACCCCAAGGTGCAGGCCCTGGTCTACATCGCGGGTTACCTGCCCGACACCGGTGAGACCGGCCTCGGCCTCACGAGCAAGTTCCCGGGCAGCACGCTCGGGAACACGTTGCAGGAGGTCGCCCTCCCCGGTGGTGGTACCGACCTCTACGTGAAGCAGAACCTGTTCCCGAAGCAGTTCGCCCAGGACCTGCCGCTGTCGCAGGCGAAGCTGATGGCCGCCGAGCAGCGGCCGGTCACCATGGCCGCGCTGGCCGAGGCCTCGACCGCCCCGGCGTGGAAGCAGAAGCCGGTGTGGAGCCTGATCCCGACCGGTGACCACAACATCCCGCCGGCCGCGCAGGAGTGGATGGCCCAGCGCGCCCACGCCCACACCGTCGAGGTGAAGGGTGCCTCGCACGCGGTGCTGGTTTCCCGGCCCGACAAGGTCACCGACATCATCCTGAGCGCTGCCGTCGCGACCACGAAGTAAGTCCGCGCAAGCAGACAGCCCCGCCCGACCCCGTCGGCCGGGGCTTTTTCACGTCCCGAGCAGCCGCTGCACCAGTGCGGTGTACTGGGCGACGATCGCCTCGCGCGTCAACCGGCCCGCCGGTGCGAACCACTCGCGCACGCCGTTGAGCATGTCGAGCACCGCCATCGTGGTCACGGTGACGTCGTCGATCCGGAATTCGCCGGCCGCGGCACCCTCGGCGAGCACGTCGTGGAACGCGTCGTGGTACGCGGTCTGCAGCTTGATCCCCTCGGCCCGTTGCGCCGGGTCGAGCGCGTACCGGATGGGGTTGCCCACCAGCAGTTCCGGGCGCCGGTCGTCGCTCAGTTCGAGGTGCAGGCGCACGACCCGGCGCACGCGTTCGCCCGGCGGGAGCGCGGCGTCGCGCAGCACGGGCACGGTCGCGTCGACGAAATCGGTCATGAACCGCGACACGATCGCGTGCAGCACCTGCTGCTTGTTGGTGAAGTGGTGGTACATCGTCGACGACGAGATGCCCACGGCGTCGGCCAGGTCGCGGATCGAGGTGGCGCTGTAGCCGCGTTCGTGGAAGAGCTCACTGGCGCGTTCGAGGATCAGGTCCCGGAGCGCGGGCCCGTCGTCGAGTGATTTCTTCCTGGCCATGGCCCTCCTTCCGGTGAAGAGCGGGGGAGACGAACGTGCCGATCGTACGATCGACACGTTGACGCGGCGAACTCCACCTGGTTAGCCTTGGTGTCGATCAATCGATCGACACGGGACAAGGATCTCATGGTGGAACACGACTGGTCACCCCTGCCACGGCCGGGCACCCGCGCGGTGGTCACGGGCGCGGCCGGTGGTCTGGGGCAGGCGCTCGTCACCGCGTTGACGCAGGCGGGCGCCCGCGTGGTCGGCATCGACCGCGCCGCGGCCGGTCCCGAGCACCTGGTCGCCGACCTCACCGACGAGACCGCCGCCACCCAGGCCGTGGCCGAAGCGGCCGAGCGGCTCGGCGGGCTCGACGCAGTCGTCGGCGCGGCCGGGATCGTCGACACCGTCCACCGCGCGAGCCGGTTCCCGATCGGCGAGTTCCGGTCCGATGTGGACGCGAACCTCGTCGCCCAGTTCGTGCTGGCCCGCGCCTCCTACCCGGCGTTGAAGGAATCCGCCGGTTCGATCGTGTTTCTCTCGTCGGTCGCGGCGGAGGACGGCCTGCCCGGCCAGGCGGCGTACGCGGCGGCGAAGGCCGGCGTGCTCGGCCTCACCCGCTCGCTCGCCGCGGAGTGGGGCGGCGACGGCGTGCGCGTGAACGCCGTCGAGCCCGGTCTGTTCGCCACGCCCAAGGTGCTCGCGATGCCCGAATCGGCCCGCGAGCGGCTGCTCGCCGGCGTGCCGATGGGCCGGGTCGCGACGCTGGGCGAGGTCGTCGGCTCGGTCCTCTACCTGCTGTCCCCGGCCGCGGGCTACACCACGGGCCAGGCGCTTCGCCTCGACGGCGGCGCCGGCCTCACCCGCGGCGGTTTCTACCGCTGAGCACCCCCCGAGCACCCCACGACAACACAGGAGACCCCCGTGTCGCCCAGAACCCTGCCCGAAATGCTGCTCGACATCGCCGACAGACACGACGAAACCGAAGCCCTCGTCGATGGCGACACCCGCATCTCCCACGCCGACATGGTGCGCCGTGCCGCCGTGGTCGCCACGCGGCTGCGGGAGCTCGGCGTCGAACCCGGCGACCGCGTCGCGATCCTGCTGCCCAACGGCTGGCGGTACGCGGTGAGCTACTTCGGCCTGCAGCTCGCCGGGGCCATCGGCGTGCTCGTGAACACGCGCTTCGCCCGCCCCGAGATCGAGCACGTGCTCACCGATTCCGGCGCGAAGCTGGTGATCACCGACCGCGACCTGCCCGGCGCCGTCGACGCCGGTGTGCTCACGGCCGACACCGGCGAAACCGCCGACGCCGCAGCGCTTCCGGGGCAGCAGCGCGAACCGGGCGACGTCGCACACCTGCTTTACACGTCCGGAACCACCGGCCGTCCCAAGGGCGCGATGCAGACGCACGCCAACCTCCTCTTCAACGCCGGCACCGTGCGCGAGCGCCTCGGCGCCGCCCCCGGCGAACGCACGCTCGTGGCCGCGCCGATGTTCCACGCCACCGCAATCGTGTCGCAGTTCATCGGCTTCCTCGCCAACGGCGCCTGCTGCGTGTTCACGCCCGCGTTCAAGGCGGAGACCACGGTGGCGCTCATAGCGTCCGAGCGCATCACGTTCTTCGCCGGTGTCGCGGCGATGCTGCGGCTGATCCTGCTGAAGGCGGAAGACGCGGGGGCGGACCTGTCGTCGCTGCGGCTGTTCGTGATGGGTGGCTCGCCGGTGCCCGAGCCGTTCCCGGCGCAGGTTCTGGAGCAGCTGCCGGATCTGGTCCTGGCCAATGTCTGGGGCCTCACCGAAGCGACGTCGATCGCCACCTACACCGAGGGTGAGGAGTACCTGAGCCACGCGTGGAGCGTCGGCCCGATCGTCGACGGCGTGGAGGTCGCGATCGCGCTGCCGGGTGAGCCGCCGCGTGATCTGCGCGACACCGTCGGGGAGCTGTGCCTGCGCGGCCCGTCGGTCGTCGCAGGGTACTGGGGCAACCCGCAGGCCACGGCGGAGACGTTCGTGGACGGCTGGCTGCACACCGGCGACGTCGGCTCGATCGACGGCGACGGGTTCGTCCGGGTGCTCGACCGGCTCAAGGACATGATCATCCGCGGTGGCGAGAACATCTACAGCCTCGAGGTCGAAAGCGCGCTCGCGCAGCACCCCGACGTGGCCGAGGTCGCCGTGGTGGGGGTGCCCGACCCGATCTTCGACGAGCGCGTGCGCGCGGTCATCGTGCCGCGGCCCGGGACCACGCCGACCGAGGAAAGCCTGCGGGCGCACGCGGTGCAGCTGCTGGCCGACTTCAAGGTGCCCGTGGAGTGGCGGTTCGTCACGGAGCTGCCGCGCAACCCGTCGGGCAAGGTCCTCAAGCGGGAGCTCGCCGATGCCGGCTGAAGTCGTCGACGTCGTGGTGATCGGCTCGGGCTTCAGCGGCCTCGGCGTCGCCGCGCGGCTGGACAAGGCCGGGTTCCGATCGTTCCGCGTGCTGGAGGCGGCCGACGACCTCGGCGGCACCTGGCGCGACAACACCTACCCCGGCTGCGGCTGCGACATCCCTTCGCCGCTGTACTCGTACTCGTTCGCACAGAAACCCGACTGGAGCAGGCTCTTCGCCCGGCAGCCGGAAATCCTGGAGTACCTGCGCGACGTCGCGCGCCGGCGCAAGCTGCTCGACCGGCTGCGCTTCGGGCAACGCGTCACGCGCGCCGCGTGGGACGAAAGCGCCGGCCGCTGGGACGTGACCACGGCGACGGGACAGACCTACCGCGCGCGGTTCGTGGTCTCGGCCGTCGGCCCGCTGCACTTCCCGTCGGTGCCGGAGCTGCCGGGCGTGGAGTCGTTCGGCGGCGAGGTGTTCCACTCCGCGCAGTGGCGCCACGACGTGAACCTGACCGGGAAGCGCGTGGCCGTGATCGGCACGGGCGCGAGCGCGATCCAGTTCGTGCCGGAGATCGTCGACCGGGTCGCCGCTCTGACGGTGTTCCAGCGCACGCCGCCGTGGATCGTGCCGAAGGCCGACCGCGCGTTCGACGCTCGGCACAAGTTCTGGGCGCGCTGGTTCCCGCCCTACCGCTGGTACGTGCGTGATCGCCTGTACTGGATCCATGAAAAGCGGGCGGTGGGGTTCGTCGCCGATCCCGCCGCGCTGGAGCAGACCGCCGGGCTCGCCCGGCGCCTGCTGCGCAAGCAGGTGGCCGACGAAGCACTGCGCGAGCGGCTCACCCCCGACTACACGATCGGCTGCAAACGCCTGCTCATCTCCAGCACCTGGTACCCGGCGCTGACGAAGCCGCACGTCGACGTGCGTTCCGGCGGAGTCGCGTCCGTGCGGCCCGGCGAGGTCGTGGGTGAAGACGGCGTGGCCGTGGCCGCCGACGTGATCATCTACGGCACGGGCTTCGAAACGCAGGAAACCATCCGGTTCGAGGTCGAGGGCCGCGACGGGCGCACGCTGGCCGACGCCTGGAGCAAGGGCAACGAGGCCTACCTCGGCACCACCGTCGCCGGGTTCCCCAATCTCTTCCTCATGGTCGGCCCCAACACGGCGCTCGGGCACAACTCCCAGGTGTTCATGATCGAGGCCCAGACATCCTACGTGGTCGACGCGCTGCGCCGCCTGCGGCGGGCCAAGGCGTTCGAGGTACGGGCCGAGGTGCAGGACGCGTTCAACGACTGGCTCGAATCGCGGATGGCCGCCACCGTGTGGCAGACGGGCGGGTGCCGCAGCTGGTACCAGGACCCGAAATCGGGGCGAAACACCGTGCTGTGGCCCGCGGGCACCGTCGAGTTCTGGCGGCGAACCCGGCGTTTCCGGCGGGCGGACTATGTGGTGACGCCGGCGTGAGAGAAAGTATTTGTCTCCGGGACGCGGGGTTCGGTAGCTTGATCCCGATCGCGACCCGGCTCGAGGAGGTGAGACCCATGTTCAGCAGTTCGATGTGGGTGCTCCCCCGGGGATTCGTGGTCGGGCGATAGCTGTCGCCGGGAGCGCCGAACGCACTCCCGAAAGGTGGCATGCCATGTACTTCACTTCGGAAACCTCTACCGACAGCGTCCTCGAACGCGAGTTCACCGTCGGCGACGCCCCGGGCGTCCTCTGGACCCCGGTGGCCGGTGCCGGCCCGCTCGTGCTCCTCGGACACGGCGGCGGCAACCACAGGAAGCATCCGGCCATGACCGGTCGCGGCGGGCTCCTCGTGGCCGCCGGGTTCTCCGTGGCCGTGCTCGACGCACCCGGCCACGGCGAGCGGCCGCGCACGGACCTCGACGAGAGCGAGGTTCCCGCGATGCAGCAGGCGATGGCGACGGGTGAACCCGTCGGCCCCATCGTCGAGCGCTACAACGCGGACATCGCCGCTCGCGCGGTGCCCGAGTGGCAGGCGGCGCTCGACGCGCTGACCGACGAGATTCCCGGCCCCGTGGGCTACTGGGGCATCAACATGGGCACCGCGATCGGCGTGCCGCTGATCGCGGTCGAACCCCGCATCACGGCCGCGGTGCTGGGCCAGTTCTGGCCCTCGACGCTCGTCGATCTGGCCAAGCAGATCACCATCCCGATCGAGTTCGACATCCAGTGGGACGACGAGCACATTCCGCGCGAAGACGCTCTCGCGCTGTTCGACGCCTTCGCCTCGCCGGAGAAGTCGTTGCACGCCAACGCGGGCCGGCACAAGCAGTTGCCGCGGTTCGAGGCGGCGAGCGCGGTGCGGTTCTTCAGCCGGCACCTCGGGACGCGGTGACGAGCCAGGCGCGGGAGCCGAGCCACACACCGTCCGCGGTGTGGTGCGCGGCCATGACCGCGTGCAGCCGGTCGAGCGCCCGCTCCGTTGCGGCGTCGTCGAGGTGAGCGAGGGCACCGGCGACCAGCTGTAGCGGCTGGACCGCGGCCACGGCGGTCGCGGGGTCCGGGCCGTACCACACCGGCTCGGACACGTCGGTGAACCGTACGTCGGTGAATCCCGCCGTGGTCAGCGTTTCGCGGGCCACGGCGGGGTCGCCGAGTGTGAACGGGCTCGTGTGCGGCTCCGGCGGAGTCCCGACAGCGCGGCTGATTTCGGACACCCATTCCTGTCCGTCCCTGGTCTGCCAGACCAGCTGCACCAGCCGAGCGCCCGGCCGCAACGCGCGCCCGACGTTGGTGAACGCGGCCACGGGATCCGCGAAGAACATCGTGCCGAAGCGGCTGAAAGCGATGCTGAAGTGCGCGCTGGGGAAGGGAAACGTCTGCGCGTCGGCCTGCTCGAACCGCACGTTGGTCACGTTCTCGGCCGCGGCGAGCCGGCGCGCCTCCTCCAGCCGGGGCGCGGAAATGTCCACGCCGAGCGCGCTGCCCCGCGCCGCGAGGCGAGCGGCTTCGCGAGTTGTCGCCCCGGATCCGCACCCGATGTCGAGCACGGTGTCGTCGGGCCCCACGGCGACCGCCTCGCGCAACCGCGGGTGGTAGCGACGGAGTTCGGCGTCGAAGTCGAAGGTCGGTCCGGCCATGGTGCCCATCATGCCCGCGACCGAGATGCGGCAGCGAAAAGTCGCAGGTAAGTTCCGGTTCGTGATCTTGTGGGAAATCGCTCATGCGTGAGGACGAGGTCCTCGCCCAGCTCACCACGCCCCTGGCCGCGCCGGCGTTTCCGCGCGGGCCCTACCGCTTCACCGACCGCGAATACCTGAACATCACCTACCGGACGGATCCGGCGGCACTGCGGGCGCTCGTGCCGGAACCGCTGGTCGTCGACGAGCCGCTGGTGCGGTTCGAGGTGATGCGCATGCCCGACGTGACCGGTCTCGGCGACTACACCGAGTCCGGCCAGGTCGCGATGGTCCGCCACGGTGACGAGGCCGGCGAGTTCACCCTCGGCATGTACGTGGACAGCCACCCTGCCATCGCGAGCGGGCGCGAGGTCGCCGCGTACCCGAAGAAACTCGGCAAACCCAGGCTGTACACGGATTCCGACACCCTCGTCGGCACACTCGACTACGGCTCGATCCAGGTCGCGCTGGCCACGATGGGGTACAAGCACCGCGTGCTCGACGAAGCGCAGGCGCGCGCCGAGCTGACCGCGCCGACGTTCATGCTCAAGATCGTGCCCGGGTACGACGGCCGGCCGCGGATCTGCGAGCTCGCGCGCAGCCGGATCAGCGACGTGACCATCAAGGGGGCCTGGACCGGGCCCGCGCGGCTGCACCTCGTGCCCCACGCGCTCGCGCCGCTGGCCGACCTGCCGGTGCTGGAGATCGTGTCGGCCAGCCACCTGCTGACCGACCTCACGCTCGGCCGGGCTGCGGTCGTGCACGACTACCTGGCTTGAGGGGAAACCATGAAGGCGACCATCGTCGGCGGCGGGGTCATCGGCGTGTCGTGGGCCGGGCCGATGGCCGCCCACGGCCTCGACGTGACGGTCAGCGACCCGGCACCGGGCATCGAGGACACCGTGCAGGCGGGCCTTGAGGAGCTGAAACCGGCGTTGCGAGAGCTCGGCCTGCCGACCGACTTCGCGGTGAGCTTCGAACCCGACCTCGCACTGGCCGTCGTGCAGGCGGACGTGGTGCAGGAGAACGGTCCCGAGCGGCTGGACCTCAAGCACAGGATCTTCAGCACCATCGAGGACCACGCGCCGGCGCACGCGCTGCTGCTCACCTCCACGTCGGGCCTCCCCGCCACCGACATCGCCACGGCGTTGCGGCAGCCCGAACGGCTCGTGGTCGGGCACCCGTTCAACCCGCCGCACCTCATTCCGTTGGTCGAGGTGGTGCCGGGGGAGCGGACCTCGCCGGAGAACGTGGCGCGGGCGGTGGAGTTCTACGAAAGCCTGGGCAAGAAGCCGATCGTGCTCGCCAAGGAGGTGCCCGGGTTCGTCGCGAACCGGTTGCAGGCCGCAATCTTCCGCGAGTGCGTGCACCTCGTGGCCGAGGGCGTGGTCACCGAACAGCAGCTCGACGAGGTGGTCACGTCGTCGCTCGGGCAGCGGTGGGCGGTGAGCGGGCCGTTCGAGAGCTTCCACCTCGGCGGCGGCGCGGGTGGGCTGCCGCACTTCCTGGAGCACCTCGGCCCGGGCCTGCGCAAACGCTGGGGCCAGCTGGGTTCACCCGACCTCGACGAGCCGACGGTCGCGCTGCTGAGCGCCCAGTCCGAGGATTTCGGCGGCACGATCGGACAGCTGGCGAAGGCCCGGGACGAGAAGCAGATCGCCGTGATGAAGGCACTGGGAGCGCTGCGATGACCGTCACCGACCGGATCCGGGCGGCGCTGGCCAACCCGATCCGCTCCGAGGCCGACGACGGCTTCGACATCCACGCCGCGCTAGCCGAGGTGCTCGCCGACGCGAAACTGTCCGAAAAGGACTGCGGCGGCAGTGTCGAGTTCTTCGGCGCCGACCCGATCGTGCCGAGCGCGGTGCGCCTCGGTGCGGCCCCGGCGATCGGGCTGGTCGCGAAATCCGTGGCACTGGCCGCGTTGTGGCGCCACCGCGGCGGGCCGGGACAGGACATCGCCATGGACGTGCGCACGGCACCGCACCGGCTGTGCCCGTTCTACGACAAGAAGTGGGAGCTGATCAACGGCCTGCCGCCCACCAACACGGCCGATCCGGGCAGCCCGTTCACGCTCAAGTTCTACCGCGCCGGCGACGGGCGCTGGGTCATGCCGCTCAACATCTACCCCAAGCTGAAGTCCGCCGCCCTCAAGCTCCTGCGTACCTACGACGACGAAACCGCCGTGGCCAACGCCGTCGCCCGATGGAGCGCCGCGGAGCTGGAGGACGCCGGGGCCGAGCTGGGCCTGGTGATGCCGATGGTCCGTAGCACGGAAGAATTCCTCGGAACCCGGCAGTACCGTGACGTGCTGGCCGACCTGCCGCTCATCGAGGTCGAGAAGATCGGCGACTCCGATCCCGAACCCCTGCCCGACGGCGCGCGCCAGCCACTCGACGGCGTGCGCGCGCTCGGCATGGGGCACGTGATCGCCGGCGCGGCGATCGGGCGCGCGCTGGCGCAGCACGGAGCCGACGCGCTGAACCTCTGGCGCCCCACCGAGTGGGAGAACCCGGTGACGTACTCGACGGCCAACGTCGGCGTCCGCTCGGCCACAGTGGACTACCTGCGGGACAAAACCGCGCTGGGCAAGGTGCACGAGCTGCTGCGGGGCGCGGACGTCTTCTACGCCAACCGCCGGCCCGGGCTCGTCGCCGGGCTCGGGTTGTCCGCGCAGCGCGCGGCCGAGCTGCGGCCCGGCATCATCCACACCACCGTTTCGCTGCACGGCGAACGCGGGCCGTGGGCGCAGCGCGTGGGCTTCGACCAGACGGCAGGGTGCGTCGCCGGGATGATGACGCTGGAGGGTTCGCCGGACCAGCCCGTGCTGCCGCACATCGGTGTGGTCAACGACTACCTCGTGCCCTGGCTCGCCACCACCGGCATCAGCGCGGCCCTGATGCGCCGCGCGACCGAGGGCGGCAGCTACCGCGTGCACATCTCGCTCACGCGCATCGCGCTGTGGATCATCAGCCTCGGCGTGTTCGACAAGGAGTACGCGCGCACGGTCGCGGGCACCGGCGAGCGGCATGCGTACGTGGACCCGGAGACGTTCACGGCCGAGACGCCGCTCGGGCTCTACCAGGGCGTGACCGACCAGGTGCGGATGTCGGAGACCCCGGGGGAGTTCTCGACGATCCTCGTTCCCCGCGGGTCCGGGCGGGCCGAGTGGCGGCCGCGTCGATCCGGTCTGGGGTCTTGAGCATGATTCCGGACCTCGTCTCCCGCCTGCGCGCGTCGTTCGCCACCGGTCGCACCAAACCGCTCGCGTGGCGGCGCGAACAGCTGGGCGCGCTCAAGCACATGCTGCTGGAGCAGGAGGACGAGTTCCTCGAGGCTCTGCGGACGGACCTCGCGAAGAACGCCACCGAGGCGCGGCGCACCGAGCTCATGTTCATCGTGAACGAGGTCGACGACGCGCTGGAGCACCTCGACGAATGGCTCGCGCCGCAACCCGTCGCGCTGCCCCGGCGGCTGCTGCCCGCCGAGGGCCGCGTGGTGCGAGAACCGCTGGGGGTCGCGTTGATCATCGGGCCGTGGAACTACCCGCTGCACCTCGCGCTCGCGCCGCTGGTGGGAGTGCTGGCCGCAGGCAACGCCGCCGTGGTGAAGCCGAGTGAGCTGTCGCCGACGGTGTCGGCCGCGATCGCGCGGCACGTGCCGGCCTACCTCGACGCCGAGGCCGTGGCGGTGGTCGAGGGCGCGATCCCGGAGACGACGGAGCTGCTGGAGCAGCACTTCGACCACATCTTCTACACGGGCAACGGGGTCGTCGGGCGGATCGTGATGACCGCGGCCGCGAAGCACCTCACGCCGGTGGCGCTGGAGCTGGGCGGCAAGAGCCCGGTGATCGTGGACACCGACGTGGATCTCTCGGTGGTCGCCCAGCGGATCGTGGCCACGAAGTTCATGAACGCCGGCCAGACGTGCGTGGCGCCCGACTACGTGCTCGCGATCGGCGACACAGCCGCGAAACTCGAGCCGGCGCTGGCCGAAGCCCTGCGCACGAAGTTCGGCGCCGACCCCGCCGCGAGCCCCGACTACGGTCGGATCCTCAACTCCCGCCACTTCGACCGCCTGTCTCGTCTGCTCGACAGCGGCCGTGTCGTCACCGGCGGTGAGACCGACCGGGCCACGAAGTTCATCGCGCCCACCGTGCTGGCCGACGTCGCCCCCGACGCCCCCGTGATGGGCGAGGAGATCTTCGGGCCCATCCTGCCGATCCTGCCGATGGCGTCCCTCGACGAGGCCATCACCTTCATCACGGGCCGCGACAAACCGTTGGCGCTGTACGCGTTCACCGGTTCCGAAGCGACCAAGCAGCGCATCCTCACCGAAACCTCCTCGGGCGCCGTCACGTTCGGCATGCCCGTGCTCCACCTCGTCGCCCCCGAACTCCCCTTCGGCGGCGTGGGCGAGAGCGGCATGGGCCGCTACCACGGCAAGTACTCGATCGACACGTTCAGCAACCTCAAGGCAGTGCTCGACAAGCCGTTGTCCTGACGGCTCGCTCCGACCATCCGGTGGCGCCCACCGGGGACGGCTACGATCCTGGGTCATGAGTCACCCAGGGGGTCAGGAACCGCAGGGCCAACCGCAGCCGGGGTTCCCGGCGTGGCGTCCGCAGCAGCCGCTCAACGGGCAGCCGCAGGGTTACGGCCAGCCCGGTCAGCAGGTTCAACCGCAGTTCCAGGGCGCGCCGGCCCAGCCGGGATATCCTCAGCAGCAAGGGTCGCCGGGTTATCCGCAGCAGGTTGGTCAGCCGGGTTCGTGGGGCCGGCCGGGATACCAGCAGCCCGGCTATCCGGCGCAGCAACCCCTTCCCCAGCAGGGCCAGCCGCAGCAGTGGGGCACGCCGCAGGGCTTCTCGCACCAGGAAGGTTTCCCCGGGGCGCAGCAGGGCGGCCAGGGCGCCGGTCCGCTGACCAAGGCGGGTCCGGGCGCGATCCCGGCGGTGCTGGGTGTGGTGCTGCAACTCGGCGCGTTGTTCGGGCTGCCGTGGATCACCTTCACCAGTGGCAGCCAGTCGGTGACGATGACCTTCCTCGACCTGCTCAAGGCCGTGAACGACAACTCCGCCGCCTCCGGGTTCGGTGCGACGTACGTGCAGTTCCTCGGTTTCCTGGTCACCGCCGCGACGGCCCTGTCGGTGCTGCCGTGGACACTCGGCGCGCTCCGGGCGAAGCGCTCGGCCTTCCTGCTGAGCGGCATCCGCAGCCGCGATCTGACCCGCGCGAACTTCTGGTGGTACCGGACGGTGTTCAGCGGTCGCGCGACCGTGATGCTGATCATCCACGCCGTCGGGATCGCCACCGTCTACTGGGGCAACTTCGCCTCGCTGGGCCTCGGCCCGATCCTGCTGTTCGTCGGCGCCGTGCTGGTCGTCGTCGGTGCGGCCGTGGGACCGCGTCAGACGCCGGCGATGCCCTGATCGTCCAGGCCACAGCACAGTCCACAACGGAGTCACGAGGCCGGCCGGGCGCACCGGTCCAGCAGCACGGGTGGCGGAAGGCCTCGCTCATGTCGAACCCGCGGCGCTTCTTCTCGGGACGGGTGTCGGCGAACTCCGTCACCTCGACGACGTGGCCCACCGGGATCGGCGCGGGGTAGTTCACCGCGATCGTGCGATTCACGCCCTCACCTTAACCGGTCCGGCGTGTTCCGCCGACGGGAAAAATAACGCTCCACAATGGACGTATCCTACGTCTGATTCCACCGCTTCGTCCGGAAATCGAGTTACGCACGTCACTGTGCAAGACCGATTTCGGCCGAAGTTCAACTGTTGCTCATCAAGTGCTCCTCCCGTGGCTCACCGCGGCGGACGAGTGTCTCCCGTGGCTCCCACCCCGAAAGGACCTCGATGACTGACGACACGCAGCAGGGCAACGGGTTCACGCGCAGACGCCTCCTGGGTTCCGCGGCCGCGGCCGGCGGGCTCGCGGCCGCCGCGATGGCCCTGCCGGCCAACGTCCGCAAGGCGATCGCCTCGCCCGCGCCGAAGAACGGCCGGATCTCCGACCTCAAGCACGTCGTGATGCTCATGCAGGAGAACCGCAGCTTCGACCACTACTACGGCACGCTTTCCGGGGTCCGCGGCTTCGGCGACCCGCACGCGGCGCGCCAGTCCGACGGCAGCTCGGTTTTCTACCAGAAGGACGCGAAGAACCCCAAGGGTTACCTGCTGCCCTACCACCTCGACACGAAGTCGACCGCCGCGCAGGCGATCCCGTCGACGAGCCACGAGTGGGCCGTGCAGCACCAGGCGTGGAACGGCGGCAAGAACGACCAGTGGCTGCCCGCCCACCGCGCCGCCGACGGCGAGACCAATGGCCAGTACGTGATGGGTTACTACGAACGCAAGGACATCCCCTTCCAGTACGCGCTCGCCGACGCGTTCACGATCCTCGACGCGTACCACTGCTCGGTGCTCGGCCCCACGGGTCCGAACCGCCACATGTGGATGGCCGGCACGATCGACGCGGAAGGCCAGTTCGGCGGCCCGTCGCTCACCACCAGCGCGCCCAACGGCGCGTACTCCTTCAAGACCTACCCCGAGCGCCTCACCGAGGCCGGCGTGAGCTGGAAGATCTACCACTCGCCGGGTTCGACCACGGGTCTCGCCTCGATCTCGCACATCGCCCAGTACTTCAACGCGAAGCCGGGCGACGACCTGTTCGAGAAGGCCATGAACCCGCAGCCGCTCGGCCAGTTCGAGTACGACGTGGCCCACGACCAGCTGCCCACCGTGAGCTGGATCCTGCCGCCCAGCGCGTACGACGAGCACCCGGCCAACCTGCCGGCCGCCGGCGCGACCTTCGTCGCCGGCAAGATCGACGCCATCGCGGCCAACCCCGACGTGTGGGCCAAGACGGCGTTCATCCTGTCCTACGACGAGAACGACGGCCTGTTCGACCACGTCGTGCCGCCGACCCCGAAGCCCGGGACCCCGGGTGAGTTCGTGTTCAAGAAGTCGGTGACCGGCGTCGACGGCGGTGGCCTGCCGACCGGGCTCGGCTTCCGCGTGCCGTGCATCATCGTCTCGCCGTGGACGGTGGGTGGCTGGGTGTGCTCGGAGACCTCCGACCACACGTCGCAACTGCGGCTGCTGGAGCACGTGACCGGCGTGCGCGAGCCCAACATCACCGACTGGCGCCGCCGCACCGTCGGTGACCTCACCTCGGCGTTCCGCTTCCACGACGCGACCAAGCACGCGCCGGTGCTGCCCGACACCCAGGGCCAGTACAACCTCGCGCAGTACGAGGTGAGCCAGTTCAAGCTGCCGCCGATCCCGACGACGCAGCAGAGCTTCCCCCACCAGGAGCCCGGCCACCGGCCGAAGACCTCCTGACCTCAGCGTTCGTCGCCCGTCCGTCCACTCGCGACGGACGGGTGACGGCGCGCCGGCGCCCTGGCTGGTAAGGTCGCGGCGAACGTGCAGGACGAGTGACCAGGGAGCTGACCACCTCGATGGTGGCCGAGGACGACATCTCCGGGTGAATCCGGCGACGACAGCGGTGCCTGAGTATTCGGCACCGCCCTTTGTCGTCTCTTCCGACACCCTGCCCTGTCGTTCTCCGGGCGGCTCACGTACGCCCCCTTTCAGCTTGAGAGTCCCGCCATGTCCAAGAGTTCCGTCGTCTGTTCCGGCCTGTCCTTCTCCTGGCCGGACGGCACGCCCGTGTTCGAAGACCTGTCCTTCGCGCTCGCCCCGGGCCGCACCGGTCTCGTCGCGCCCAACGGGGCCGGCAAGAGCACGCTGCTCAAGCTCATCGCCGGCGAGTACCAGCCGCTCGCCGGCTCCGTGACCGTCGACGGCGTGCTCGGTTACCTGCCGCAGACGCTGCCGCTCGCCGGCGAGCCGACCGTGGCCGAGGTGCTGGAGATCGCGCCGATCGTGCGAGCGCTCGCGGCCATCGAGGGCGGTGACGCGAGTGAGGAGCACTTCACGACCGTCGGCGCCGACTGGGACATCGAGGAGCGGGCCCGTGCCGAGCTCGACCGGCTCGGGCTCGGTGACGTCGCGCTCGACCGCCGCCTCGACACCCTCAGCGGCGGCCAGGTCGTGTCGCTCGGCCTCGCCGCGCAGCTGCTGAAACACCCCGACGTGCTGCTGCTCGACGAGCCCACCAACAACCTCGACCGCGACTCCCGGCGCCGCCTGCACACCGTGCTCGGCGACTGGAAGGGCACGCTGCTGCTGGTCAGCCACGACCGTGACCTGCTCGACCGCATGGATCGGATCGCCGAGCTGGACCACGGTTCGCTGCGGCTGTTCGGCGGGAGCTTCACCGACTACGAAGCCGCGAAGCAGGCCGCGCGCGAGATTGCCGAGAAGAACGTGCGCTCGGCCGAGCAGGAGGTGAAGCGCGAGAAGCGCGAGCTGCAGCAGGCTCGCGAACGCGCGGCTCGGCGGGCGTCGACCGGCGCCCGCAGTGGCTCCGACATCCCGCGCATCGCGCTGGGCAACATGAAACGGTGGGCGGAGGCGTCGGCCGGCAAGGCCAACGACATGCACGCCCAGCGCCTCGGCGCCGCCAAGGCCCGGCTCGACGAGGCCGACCGCGCCGCCCGCGAGGACGACACGATCGTGCTGGACCTGCCCGACACCGCCGTGCCCGCCGGGCGCACGGTCTTCCACGGCGAGCGGCTGCGCGTGCGTGAGCTGTTCGCCGGCGAAGGCGCGACGCTGGCGATCCGCGGGCCGGAGCGGATCGCGTTGGTCGGCGCCAACGGAGCCGGCAAGTCGACTTTGCTGCGGCTGATCGCGGACCTGCTCGAACCCGACAGCGGGCTGCTGACCAGGGCGGACGGTCGGGTCGCGTACCTCTCACAGCGCCTCGACCTGCTCGACGACAACCGCACAGTGGCGGAGAACCTGCGCGCGGCCGCGCCACAGCTGCCCGAGGCCGAGCTGATGAACCTGCTCGCGCGGTTCCTCTTCCGCGGGCCGCGGGCACACCTGCCGGTGGGCGTGCTCTCGGGTGGCGAACGGCTGCGGGCGACGCTCGTGTGCGTGCTGTGCGCGGAGCCCGCGCCGCAGCTGCTGCTGCTCGACGAACCGACGAACAACCTCGACCTGGCCAGCGTCGAGCAGCTGGTGAGCGCGCTGAAGGCGTATGAGGGCGCGTTCGTGGTCGTGAGTCACGACGACCGCTTCCTCGCCGAGCTCGGCGTCGGCCGCTGGCTCACGCTGGCCGGCGGCAAGCTGACGGAAACGGGTCCGCCGCCGGGTTTCTGACAAATGTCATGGGCGAGTGGTGCGCCGGCTCACTGCACCGGGCCGGCGCACTCGCCCACCATGGGTGGAGCACCAGGGAAAGCTTCATTCAGTCCGGAAAGGACTTCCCAATCGTGATGTCAAGCGGTTGCGGTGACGGGAGGTGAAGCGTGGTAGCACTTCCCGTCGCGGATCATCGCCCACAACACGTTGAGCCGTCGGCG
>NZ_JBSGDT010000018.1:0-163763 GCF_053602515.1 Amycolatopsis sp. NPDC004368
GCGCTCCTCGTCACTCAACACCAACGGCGGCAGTTTCGGATTCGGCATCACAACACCCTAACCACTGGCCCCGAAATTATGACTCAGGACACTAGTCCTTTTCGTTCTGCTCACGCTCGGCCCGGCGCCCGGCGAGACCACCGCGTTCGGCGGCTTCTTCTTCCGTCTCGCCTTCGCGCAGGCCGAGCGCCCACGCGCGCGCCGGGCGGCGGAACAGCAGCACGAGCGCGGCCAGGCCGCACACGCCGATCGGCACGCCCCACGCGGGCTGGCCGGAGGGGCCGAGCACGTACCAGCCCACGCCCATCAGCATCAGCGCGACGACGACCCCGGGCGAGCGCGCCCACTGCCGGCCGAGCACGAGCCCGGCGGAGGCGGCCAGGAACGCGAGCGCGAGCACGGCGTAGGTGCCGAACTCGGCCCAGATGTTGTTGCCCGGCTGCGAGGGTTCCCCCAGGCCGCGCACGAGGATCACGACACCCAGAACCAGGAGCCCGAGCCCGGGCAGCGCGGTGAGGATCCCGGCGAGGCGGACCTCGAACGGGGTGGGCGGCTGGTCCTCGGGGAGCGACACGGGTGCGGCCTTCCAAGCTGCTTTGCGGGAGCACAGGGACCCGACCTGCACGGGTCACGGTGGGTGAGCTATTTCGATCGTATGCCACCCGGTCGGCCGTTTTCGCGGGGCGCCGGGCACGTGAAAATCGGGGTTGTCGTCGATGAGCGGGCGGTCGGCCCGGGTGCACTTGTCACGACGAGCGGATGTTCGCCGTACGCAAGGGAGGACCGCCCGCCACAGGGTCACCGGACGCAGTACTGGCGCACCCCCTCGGGGCCGTTGTCCGTGTTGAGCTTCGCGTCACCATGTGCCGTCGAAGGTTCTCCGCCCGGACGAACGTCACCTACGGTGGGGATGTGCGCGCCATCCTCGTCGTGAACCCGCAGGCCACCTCGACCACCGCCGGTGGCCGGGATGTGCTGGCGCACGCGCTGGCCAGCCAGGTGAAGCTCGACATCGTCGAGACGGACTACCGCGGCCACGCGATGGCCGTGGCGCGCTCGGCGGCCCGCGACGGCTTCGACCTGGTGGTGGCGCACGGCGGCGACGGCACGGTCAACGAGGTCGTCAACGGTCTGCTCGCCGATTCCACCGGCGACCCGGGTGATCTCGGCTGCCTGCCGATGCTGGGTGTGGTGCCCGGCGGCTCGGCCAACGTCTTCGCACGCGCCCTCGGCCTGCCCGTGGACCCTGTGGAGGCCACACACCAGCTCCTGAACGCGCTGGAGAACGACCGCCGGCGGCGCATCGGCCTCGGGCTCGCCGACGGGCACTGGTTCACCTTCAACGCCGGGCTCGGCTGGGACGCCGACGTGGTGGGCCGCGTCGCGAAGCGGCGGGGCAAGGAAACCAGTGCGTCGTTGTACATGCGGGCCGCGGTGCGGTCGTACTTCCGGCCGCCGCTGGGCCGGCCGGCCCTGACGGTGCGGATCCCGGGCGAGGAGCCCACCGAGGTGGTGACCGCGTTCGTGTCGAACACCGATCCGTGGACGTACCTGGGTGAACGCGCGGTGCACCTCAACTCGGGTTGCTCGTTCGAGACGGGATTGGGCCTGTTCGCGTTGAACGGTCTGCGGTTGCCCACCGTGTTCACTCATGTACGCCAAGCTTTGCTCACGAAGAGCAACCAGAAAGGGCGCCACCTGGTGCGCCACGACGATGTGCCCATGATTCGCATCGACGCAGCTGAGCCGGTGAACTTCCAGGTCGACGGCGACCTCGTCGGGCAGCGGACGCGAGTGGAGTTCCACAGCGTTGCGAACGCACTCACAGTAATCGTGTGACGGTTCGACCACTGATCGCCTGCGGCAAAGTGCATCTTGCCGCTCGTCGACCCAGAACCTCCGCTCACCGCATCGCGCTTCCGCCAGACGGTCCGTTTCAGACAGAAACCGCAGGTCAGAGGCGTAGCTCGGCCGGGTGAGCTGACTCACCGATCTTCGGGAAACCCTTGTCGAACGCGGTGCTTCGTGAAAGCATTCACAAGCACCCAAAAACACGACCGCCATGACGACTGTGGCGCGGCTCTCCCGCGCCACTGTGAAGGAGCTCACGAACATGGACTGGCGCCACGACGCGTCCTGCCGAGACGAGGACCCCGAGCTGTTCTTCCCGGTGGGAACCAGCGGTCCGGCTCTGCTGCAGGTCTCCGAGGCGAAGGCCGTGTGCCACCGCTGCACCGTCGCTTCCGACTGCCTGGCCTGGGCTCTGGCCAGCGGCCAGGACGCCGGCGTGTGGGGCGGCATGAGCGAGGACGAGCGACGCGCGCTCAAGCGCCGCCGTACGCAGATCGGCACGCGCACCATCGCCTGAGCCATCGGCTCAGAAGCACCACACACCCGAACTGGAATTCAGTTGCAGGGGACTCTTGCGTCCCCTCCGCCTGCGACTTGGGGCGACACCCATCCGGTTCGAGCGTAACAATCGAGGTGAAATCACCCGCACCCGGGTAGGCCACACCTCACCAGGACTGAACAAGTCCTCCCGCGGAACGTCATGAGGGCCGGTACCGATTCGTTCGGTACCGGCCCTTCGGCGTGTCCGGGGTTCTTTCGTTCGCGCCTCCCACGGCGGTCCGTTGTGGACTCGCACCCGCGACGGATTCCCCTGGGGCAGAAGATCTTTCGCGTTCTGCGCGCCTTGTTCGCGCTCGCGTTCGGCTCGTTCCCGGTGAGCGGCATCCCGCCGGTTGAACGTCTCCCGAACGCCACCTGAACACCGGTCCCCGGGCGCCCTCTCTCACGCAGCCTGACACGTCACACAGCTTCGTCGGTTGACGATACTGTGTCTCACACAATATCGTGGTCAACGTGAAAGACACCGACTTGCTGGACGCGCATCGGCAGGAGCTGTGGCGGGGGACGGTGGTGCTGGCGAGTCTGCTGGCGCTGCAGAAGCCCGGGTACGGCTACGGGCTGCTCGATGCCCTGGAGCGTGCGGGGGTGCCTGCGCCGGCCAACACGCTGTACCCGCTGTTGCGCCGCTTGGAGGGGCAGGGCCTGCTGACCAGCGAGTGGGACACGTCAGGCACCCGGCCGCGCAAGTTCTACCGAACCAGCCTCGACGGGGTCCGCCTCGCTCGGGAGCTGCAGAAGGAGTGGCAAGCCATCGGCACCGCTCTCGGGCGGCTGGACAGCGAAAACGACCCCGCCGCAGCGGAGACCGACGCCGCGGAAGCGGACAGCACCGACTAGGTCACCGCCGCAGCAGACACAGCACCACAGACACGACCACCGCAGGCGGAACCGACACAGTCGGCGCCGCCACCACGACCCGGACAGACCCGGCCGGAGCAATCACCGGCGCAGCCGACACCACGGATGCAACCCGTGACCGGCAAGAGAAACGACCGTCAACACAGCAAGCGCCGCCACCAGTGGGTCAGACAGACACCACCGGAGAAGCGACACGCGCGACGCAGCCGCCGCGGTCACTCGCGGCCCACACCGACTCGGCGAAGCGACCACCGCACCGGCAGGCACAGCCGGACCGCGGCTCACCAGCTCCGAACGGGTCCACCGAACCGCAAACCACCAACCGAACTGGGGAACAGCCATGACAACAACACTCACCGACCGGTACGTCGCCGCCACCGTGCGGCACGTGGCGGCCAAGCACCGGCAGGAGATCGACCGCGAGCTGCGCGCCGCGATCGCCGACGAGGTCGAGGCGCGGGTGGAGCTGGGCGAGAGCCCGGCGAAGGCCGAGTACGCCGCGCTGGTCGAGCTCGGGGATCCGGCACGGCTGGCGACGCGGTACGCCGACAAGGCGACCGTGTTGATCGGCCCGGCCACCTACCCGTCCTTCGCCAAGGCGCTGCGGTTGCTGAGCGCGACCGTGCTGCCGATCGCCTACCTCGTGAACGGGATCGGGCACTGGGTGCGCGGGGAAAACGTGGCGGCGGCGATCTTTTCGCCGCTGGGCGCCACGATCACCGTCGCCGTGTACCTGTTCGCGGGCGTGACCGTCCTTTATGTACTCGTCGATCGGTTCGGCGGTGACCACGAGACAGGCGAGCCCGACGAGGCCTGGAAACCCGACCAGCTCCCCTTCTCCGACGCCACCGCCACCACCACGTGGAACGAGGTCGGCAGCGGGATCGTGCTGGGGATCCTGCTCGTGGTGGCGCTGTTCGTGCAGCGCTCGGCCACGCTGGTGACCACGGCGTCGGGCGCGCGGGTTCCGGTCATCGACCCCGCGCTGTGGAGCTTCTGGGTGCCGTTTTTCCTGGTGGTGCTGGTGCTTTCGCTCGCGCTGGCCGTGGCGAACCTGAGGCTCGGCCGCTGGACGCTCGCGACGGCCGTCGCCGGCAGTGTGCTCATCGTGGCGGCGACGGGGCCGCTCGCGTACCTGTTCCTGGACGCGCGGTTCCTCAACCCGGCGCTCGGCGGCGCCTTCGCGGCGGCCGGCAGCTGGATCGGCTGGCTCGCGCTGGTCGTGCTGGCCGCGATCACCGTCGGGGTGCTCGCGAAGACCTGGAGCCACCGTGACCGTCAGCGGATGGTGACCCTGTGACGAGCACGCTGGAAAAGCCCGCCGCTCCCCCGGAACTGCGCCGGCAGCTGATCTTCAACCTCGCCGTCAACCTCGTGGTCCCGGTCGTGCTCTTTTACGGCCTGCGTGCGCTGGGCGTCGACCAGTGGCTGGCGCTGCTGGCGGGCGTCGTGCCGCCGGGGGTGCGCGCGGTGCAAACCCTCGTCACCAAGCGGCGGGTGGACACGCTCGCGGTGTTCACCCTGAGCATCCTGGTGCTGACCGTCGGGGCGTCGTTCCTGTCGGGCAGCCCGCGGTTCCTGCTGGCCAAGGACGGCTGGCTGACCGCGGCGGCCGGGATGTGGATCCTGGTGACGCTGCCGCGCAAACCGTTCCTCTACCAGGTGCTGCGCTCGTTCCTCGGCGAAGCGGCACGCAACCGCATCGAACGCAACTGGGTCGGTTCCCCCACCTACCGGCACGTGCTGCGTGTGACCACCGCGATGTGGGGCGTGGTGCTCATCCTCGACGCCGGCGTGCGAGTGGTACTGGCCTACACCCTGCCCGTGGATCGGGTGCCGTTGATCAGCGGACTGCAGTACGTGGCCGTGTACCTCGCGCTCGAGGTCGCGTCCCGCGTCTACGCCCGCCGCAAGAGTGTCATCGCCGCGGTGGCGGCCGAAGTCGGGGAGGAAGCATGACCGTCGTCCTGGTCACCGGAGGAGCGAGCGGGATCGGCGCCGCGGTGGTGCGGCACTTCGCCGCCGGAGGCGCGAAAGTGGTGGTGGCCGACGTCGACGAAGCGGGCCAGGAGGTGGCCGCCGAGGTCGGGGGCCGGTTCGTGCGCACCGACGTGACGCGGCCCGAGGACAACGAAGCCGCCGTGTCCACCGCCGTGGCCGAGTACGGCGGGCTCGACGTGGTCCACCTCAACGCCGGCACGGGCGGCGCGGGCGGACTCGATGACCTCGACCTCGAGCGTTACCGCCGCACTCTGGCGGTGAACGTCGACGGCACGGTGTTCGGCCTGCGCGCCGCCGTTCCCGCGCTGCGGGCGAGTGGCGGGGGCGCGATCGTGGTCACCTCCAGCCTCGCGGGCATTTCGCCGGCCACGTTCGACCCGGTGTACTCGGCGAGCAAGCACGCGATCATCGGCCTGGTGCGTTCACTGGCTCCGGCCTGCGCCGATTCGGGAATCACGCTCAACGCCGTGTGCCCGGGCTTCGTCGAGACGCGCATGATCGGCGGGCTCAAGGACACGCTCGTCGCGAACGGCCTGGCCGTGGCCTCGCCCGAGGAAATCGCCGCCGCCGTCGCGACGATCGCCGCCGGCGAGGGCACGGGTGAGGCCTGGATGCTGCAGGCCGGGCTCGCGCCCCAGCGCGTCGAGTTCCCAGCGGTCGAGCTGAGCCAGATCACGCGAGGGTGAGGTAGGCGTCGAGCTGGGCGGCGCCGGCGAGCAGGGCGCGGCTGCGCGCGGTGAGCCGGCGCTGCCAGGCGTCGAGGAACGCGCTCAGCGCCTCGGCCCCGCCCGCCTCGCGCAGGGACTCGAGGAACTGCGCGACCTGGGCGAGCCGGTAGCCGCCCCGCCGCAGCTGCCGTGCGATCTCGGCGTCGCGGACGCAGTCCGGACCGTATTCGCGATAGCCCGTCACGCGGTCGCGGCGGGGACGCAGGATGCCCTCGGTTTCCCAGGCTCGCAAGGTCGCCGGGTGCACGTCGAGCCGCCGCGCGAGCTCGCCGACGGTCAGCGGCCGGCCGGTGAACGAAGGTCCGGCGGACAGGGTGCTCAGCGCCGTCGCGACCTCGGCGCGGGTGCCGCGTTCGGCGAGCAGGGCGACGTGCGCGGCGTCGAGGAGCCGGTACGCCGCTTCGGTGTCACCGCGGTGGATCGAGCGCATGATCTCCGTGGCCGGCTGGTGCCCGTGGCCGGTGCGCAACGCGAGGAACGCCCGCAGGGCCTGCGCGTGCCGGGGCGTGTAGCGGCGGTAGCCGGCGGCGCTGCGCTCGGTGGGTGGGAGCACGCCGTCGTCGTCGTAGTTTCGGACGGCCTGGGCCGACAACCCGTGCTCGCGCGCCAGGTCGATGGGTCGCAGGGTGAACCTCCGTTTGAGGGTTTGGCGCTTGTCCCGCAGGTGAATCGCGGCGAAGTCTCACTCGATTCTTCAACGATACGGTCGAGGACAGGGTTTCGGGAGAAAAGGGGTCACCCATGTCCACCACCACTTCACTGCGCGGGATCGGCCGCGAGCTCGGCGACGCGGCCGCCCTGGGCCGCGCCGTCGACGAGCTGCCGATCGCGCCGGCACTGCTGGCCCTCGGCGAGCCGACTCACGGGATCGCGGCGTTTCCCTTGCTGCGCAACGAACTTCTCGCCGTACTGGTCGAGCGCGGCTACCGGTCGATCGCGTTGGAGACCGACGTGTTCGCCGCGTCGATCGTCGACGACTACGTGCGCGGCGGCACCGGCGACCTCGACGAGGTGCTGAAAACCGGCTTCAGCCACTGGTTCGGCAACGTGCCCGGCAACCGTGAGCTGGTGCAGTGGCTGCGCGGGCACAACGCCGGCCGTGCGCCGCAGGACCAGGTGCGGTTCCACGGCTTCGACGCCCCGACGGAGACCACCTCCGCACCGAGCCCGCGGCGCGCGCTGACCGCCGTGCTCGGCTACCTGCCCGAAGCGTCGCGGCCCGCGATCCCCGACCTCGACGCGTTGCTCGGCTCTGAGGACGACTGGACCAACGAGGCCGCTCTGTACGACGCGGCCGCCTCCGTCGGCGGCTCCGAGCGCGCCCGCGCGCTGCGGATCGTCGCGGACGACCTGGCCAGCGCCCTGTACCGGGCGGCACCCGTGCTGCAACCCGCCGACCCGGCCGGCTATCGCCTCGCCGCCGCGTGTGCACGCACGGCCGTCGGCCTGCTGCGCTACCACGCGGCCATGGCGTTCGCCGCGCCCGATCGCATCGGGACCCTGCTCAGCCTGCGCGCGGAGATGATGGCCGGGAACCTGCTCGCGATGGTCGAGCAGGAGCGCCACCGCGGGCCGAGCCTGGTGTTCGCGCACAACGTGCACCTGCAGCGGGTGCCGTCGGTGATGCGGATGGGTCCCGAGGAGGCGGCGTGGGGCAGCGCGGGGGCGCTCGTCGCGTTGACGCTGGGTGAGCGGTACGTCTTCGTGGCCACGGACGCCAATCCGCACAGCCGGCCGGGCACCCTTCAGGGCGAACTGGCCGCCGCGACCACCCGCCGGGCCCTGTTCCCGGCGGCGCGGCTCCAGGCCGCTCTGCCCGCGTCGACCGGCACGGGCGAGCCGATCCTGCCCGGTCACCTGCCGTTGACGCCGGCTCAGCTGGCCGGCGCCGACGCGGTGATCTTCGTGGCCGACACCGACGGGAAACGCGTGGAGTACTGGCGGCTCTAGATGTGATGTCCATGGAAGGTGTCCCAAGCTGAGGTGACCTGGTGACGGCCTGTCGTACAGACAGGTGAAGGCCTCCGGATGTGAAGTGGAGCTGTCTAGGAACCACGTCACCCGCCGGAGGCCTTCGTGTCCCACCCTAACGCCACCTTGACCCCACGCACCCGACTGCGACTCGCTCGCCTGATCGTTGACCAAGGCTGGACCTGCACCGCAGCCGCGAAGATGTTCATGGTCACCGCCAAAACCGCCGCGAAATGGGCTCGCCGCTACCAGCTCGAAGGTGTCGCCGGGATGGCTGATCGCAGCTCACGCCCGCAGCACAGCCCGACCCGCACCCCCGAACACCTGGTACGGGCGGTCATGCGGCTGCGGTGGCGCAAGCGACTGGGCCCGGTCCAGATCGCCGGCCGTCTCGGTCTGCCCGCCTCGACCGTGCACGCGGTCCTGGTCAGGTGCCGGATCAACCGGCTCACCCGGATCGACCGGGTCACCGGAGAACCGCTGCGCCGCTACGAACACGATCATCCCGGCTCGATGATCCATGTCGATGTCACCAAGTTCGGCAACATCCCCGACGGCGGCGGACACCGATACCCCGGCCGGCAGCAGGGGGCCCGCAACAAACGAGCTACTCCCGGCTTGCCGCGCAACACCTACCGCAACCCACGCACCGGGACCGCGTTCGTGCACACCGTCATCGACGACCACTCACGCGTCGCCTACGGTCGGAGACCCTGCGCCGGGCAGCGTTACCGGGCTGGCTGCACTTCTACAATCATCACCGACCCCACAGCTCAACCGGCGGCAAGCCGCCTGTCACCCGACTGACCAACCTCCCCGGACATCACACCTAGAGCCGGCGCGAGAGGGGAATCCGCAGCGCGGCCTCGGTCCCCGGCACGCGCGCGCCCGTGGAGTCCGTGCGCACCTTGCGCAGCGACAACGACCCGCGCAGCTCCGATTCGACCAGCGTGCGCACGATCTGCAGGCCGAGGCCGTCGCTGCGTTCCAGCGAGAAGCCCGAGGGCAGGCCGCGGCCGTTGTCTCGGATGAGCACGTCGAGCCAGCGCGCCGAGCGCTCGACGATGATCTCGACCTTGCCCGGGCGGCCCTGTGGGAAGGCGTGCTCGATGGCGTTCTGCACGAGCTCCGTGAGCACCATGACCAGCGGCGTCGCGATCTCGGCGATGACGATGCCGAACGAGCCCTTGCGCGTCAGCCCCACCTGCGACTCCGCGGTGGCGACCTCGCCGACCATCGGCAGCACGTTGTCGAGGAGCTTGTCGAGGTCCACGCGCTCGTCGACGGAGATCGAGAGGGCCTCGTGGACCATCGCGATCGACGAGACGCGCCGCACGGACTCGCCGAGCGCGAGGCGGGCCTCCTCGCTCGTCGTGCGACGCGACTGGAGCCGCAGGAGCGCGGCGACCGTCTGCAGGTTGTTCTTCACGCGGTGGTGGATCTCGCGGATCGTCGCGTCCTTCGACAGCAGCGCGCGGTCGCGGCGCTTGACCTCGGTGACGTCGCGGACCAGCACGAGCGCGCCCGCCGCCTGGCCCGAGGGCCGCAGCGGCAGCGCGCGGAACAGCACCACGGCACCCCGCCGGGAGTCGGCCTCGGTGCGGGTGGAGGGCTTGCCGTCGAGGGCCTCGATGATGCGGTGGGAGACCTCGGTGGCGTCGAACGGGTCGCGGATCAGCGAGCGCGTCAACGGCGCCAATCTCTGTCCGACCAGGTCGGACTCGTGACCCATGCGGTGGTAGGCCGAGAGCCCGTTGGGGCTCGCGAACACGACGGTGCCGCTCGGGTCGAGGCGGATGAGCCCGTCGCCGACGCGGGGGCTGGTGTGCGTGTCGGTCTGGTTGCCGCCCGGTGGCGGGAACGTGCCGTCGACGATCATCTGGCACAGGTCGCCGGCGCTGCCGAGGTACGCGATCTCCAGCGGGCTCGGCACGCGCGGCGCGGCCAGGTTCGTCTCGCGGCTCAGCACGGCGATCACCTCGCCGCCGAAGCTCACCGGCACGGCTTCGCGCCGCATCGGCAGGTCGCGGTACCAATGCGGGTCTTCCTCGCGGCCGATCTTCACCTCGCGCACGGCCTTGGCCAGCTCGGGGTGCTCGGCGACCGTGAACCGCGTGCCCACCACGTCCTCGGGGTGCGCGGTGGGCGCAGTGGTGGGGCGCGCGTGCGCGACGCACACGAAATCCCCGCCCTCGGGCTGCAGGTCCTTCGCGACGGGGACCCACAGCAGGAAATCGGCGAACGACAGGTCGGCCAGCAGCTGCCACTCCGCGACGACGGTCTGCAGGTGGTCGGCCGCCTCACCGGGGAGGCCGGTGTTCTCGGCGAGCAGGTCGGAAAGCGTGGACACGAGCTACTCGGCGACCACGAGCGTGTGGGTCATCCGCCCATCAAACCAGAGCGGACGGCGATGAGCACGGGCGCCGCAGGTGAGCCGGGGCACGCATGACACACTGGAGCGGTTGACCCGAGCCCGGCTGGTGCTCCCGCACCCCCGCACGGGCCATCCAGCGCGAACCACGAGGAGTGAAGCATGTCGAAGCGCGCCCGCAAGCGTCGCGACCGCAAGAAGAACGGCGCGAACCACGGCAAGAAGCCCAACGCCTGATTCCGGCGTCCGGACGCGACACGGCCCCCGCACCAGCAGGTACGGGGGCCGTCGTCGTGTTCAGAGCGTGGGTTACTCGCCGGAGCGCTGCTCGACGGTGATCTCGGTGCGCTCGACCGTCACACCGCCGCGGGTGGCCACGGTCTGGCGGATCGAGGCGCGCAGCCGCGTCTTCAGGTCCGCCGGAGCCAGGTCGCCACCGCACTTGCGGTGCAGGAGCTCCTTGATCTGCTCGTCGATTCCGTACTCCTCGAGGCACGGCGGGCAGTCCTCGATGTGGCGGCGCAGCTCGGCGTCGCGCAGCGGGCTGCACTCCTTGTCGAGGAGCAGGTAGATCTCCGACAGTGCCTCTTCGCAGCGGACCTTGTCCTTGTCCTTCTCCGACGCGTCACCCGTGCTCATCGCTTCGCCACCTCCTCGCGGTCACCGCGGATGAAGCCGCGCTCGCGCGCGACATCGGCCAGCAGGTCGCGCAGCTGGGCGCGGCCACGGTGCAGACGGGACATCACGGTGCCGATGGGCGTGTCCATGATCTCGGCGATCTCCTTGTACGCGAAGCCCTCGACGTCCGCCAGGTAGACGGCAAGCCGGAACTCTTCGGGCAGCTTCTGCAGCGCCTGCTTCACGTCGGCGTCGGGGAGGTTGTCCATCGCCTCGACCTCGGCCGAGCGCAGCCCGCTGGAGGTGTGGCTCTCCGCCTTGGCGATCTGCCAGTCGGTGATCTCCTCGGTGGGCTGCTGCACGGGCTGCCGCTGACGCTTGCGGTAGCCGTTGATGTAGGTGTTGGTGAGGATGCGGTACATCCACGCCTTGAGGTTCGTGCCGGCCTTGAAGGACGCGAACGCCGCGTACGCCTTGAGGTAGGTCTCCTGGACCAGGTCCTCGGCGTCGGACGGGTTCCGCGTCATCCGCATCGCAGCCGAATACAGCTGGTCGAGCAGGGGCATCGCGTCGCGTTCGAAGCGCTCCGCCAGCTCCAGCTCGTCGGCCGCCGTCTCCGGCGCGTTCTTCGGCGCGGTGTTCGGGGTGCTCGGCAAACCGTTACCTTCCCGTTCGGCGTCGATGCGCTTCTGCGCATACGGCAACGCCGAGTTTACGCGGGGGCTCGGGAGGCCCTGCTCGGTGCTGCGCCTACGAGGGCGGGCAGTGGTCAGCGTCATGGTCACGTTGGTTTCAACAGAACGTGGCGGGCGTCCATTCCCGCGTCCTTCGTAGACTCCGATCCCATGGCGGGCAAGGGAACTCCGGCGACGGCGCTGCTGACGAAACACAAGGTGGCGCACACACTGCACGCTTACGACCACGACCCGCGGGCCGATTCGTACGGCCTGGAGGCGGTCGAAGCCCTCGGCCTGGAGGCCGCGCGCGTGTTCAAGACGCTGGTGGCCGAGGTGGACGGGAAGCTCACGGTGGGCGTGGTGCCGGTCACAGGGTCTTTGGATCTGAAAGCACTGGCGGCGGCGGTGGGTGGGAAGAAGGCCCGGATGGCCGATCCGGCGGCGGCGCAGCGGGCCACGGGGTACGTGCTCGGGGGGATCTCGCCGCTGGGGCACCGCAGCCGGCTGCCGGTGGTGATCGACGCGTCGGCTTCGGCGTTCGCGACGGTGTACTGCTCGGCCGGGCGGCGGGGGCTCGAGGTGGAGGTCGCGCCGGGGGACCTGGTGCGGTTGACCGGGGGTGTGGTGGCCTCCATCGGTGCGTGAGGTCGAGTCGAGCTATCGCGGTTTCGACACATCCGACTCAAGCTGCGTGAGATCGCGCACCGCGTAGCGGTGGTGCTCGGCTTCTTCCTTCAGCACGACCTTCAGACAGCGGCGCACGACGTACTCCTGGTCGGGATACGGATCCGCCGGCTTGCGGCCGCATCGCCGGTCGAGTTCGCCCTCGGTGAGCGCGGCGACGACCCGCCGCATCGTGGCCATGCGGGCGAGCCGCGGCGCGAGCACTTGGTCGAGGGTCGGGGTGGCCTCCAGGGTGAGGCCGAGCTTCGCCGCGGCGTCAGCCGGCATCCCCCCGGCGGGGAGGCCCAACGGGTGATAGGGCGCTTCCTCCTCGAGCACGGCGTTGCCGAGCCAGGCGTCGCAGGCGAACAGGAGATGCCGTTGTGTCTCCACGAACGACCACTCGCCATCGACCCGCTCGTGCAGCTTCGCCTCGGGCAACAGCCGCGCGCGGTCGAACGTCGCGCTCCACATGGTCTCGACAGCAGCCCAAGCGGCCTGACAGTCCACCGGGGACACTGCGTTCCGCGCCAGCGCCCGTGCGGGATGCCGGCGGTCGAGTTCGGCCTCGACGTACCCCGTCACGTCGACGTCGTTGACGACCACGCGCTCGAAGCCACCACCGAGGTAGACGTCGCCGCCGTAGCAGTCGACGATCTTCAGCCCGGTCACCTCGCAGTCGCGGATCTCGAGGCCGGCGACATCACACAGGTGGATACGACCACCGCGGAACTGGTCGCTGTGGGTGTATTCGGAAGCCATCGGATCAGTCTCACCCACCCGTCACAGGTGCGGCCGCAGAACCCGTCCCAACCACTCCGCCGCGGCTCGGGACACCGCGTCCAGGTCCGCCGACAGGGTGTGGTCCCCCGGGACCAGCACCACCTCGTGGTGTGGACCCGCCGCCGGACGGCCGAACGGGTCCCGCTCTCCCTGCACCACCAGCGTCGGCACGTCCACGGCGTCCAGCTCCGGCTGCCGCGTCTTCTCCGGCTTGCCCGGCGGGTGCTCGGGGAACGCCAGGCACAAGACCGCCACCGCCTGACCGGCCGAAGCCGTCCGGCACGCCACCCGGGCCCCCGAGGAGCGGCCGCCGAAGACCAACGGCAGGTCGTCGAAGTGCGCCGACAGCTCGTCCGCCACCGCGAGCCAGGCCGTGTCCAGCTGCTTGGCCGGGGCGGGGGCCCGGCGGCCGGCCACGCGGTACGGCTGTTCGATCAGCGCGACGTGCACCCCGGCGGCCTTCGCGGCGCGGGCGACCGCCACGAGGTCCTTCGCGCCGATGCCGCCGCCGGCGCCGTGGCCCAGGAGGAGCACGGCGGCGCCGTCCTTGGCGCAGTGGAGCTCGGCGCGGGCGGGGCCGTGGGGGGTGTCGATCTCGAGCGTGGTCATCAGAACAACGCGTCCGGGTCCGCCGCCGGTGCGGTGCGGGTGAGCAGCTGAGGACCGTTGTTGCGGACGTTGTTGACGAGCGTCGAGATCGGCCGCAGCTCGAGCGTCTCGACGAAGTCCGGGGGCGTGGGCACGAGCAGACCGTCCACTGAGGACTGGTCGGGGTCGAGCCAGCCGTCCCAGTGTTCGCGCGGCACGATCAGGGGCATGCGGTCGTGGATGCCCCGAAGCTGCCCCTCGGCGTCGGTCGTGATGATGGAGAACGTGATCAGCGGGTCGTCCGAAGACCCGTCCTTCGGGCGCCAGCTCTCCCAGATCCCGCCGAACGCGATCGAGGAGCCCGAAGGATCCGTCATGTAGAACGGCTCCTTCTCCTTGCCGGTGCGGCGCCATTCGAACCAGCCGTCGGCCGGGACGAGGCAGCGGCGCGACTTCAGGGCGCGTTTGAAGGCCGGCTTTTCAGCCGCCGTCTCGGCGCGCGTGTTGATCATGCGCGAGCCGACGGACGGGTCCTTCGCCCAGAACGGCACCAGGCCCCACTTCATGATCCGCAGCGACCGCTCGGCGGGCTCGTCCTCGAGCACCTGCCCTTCGGCGTCGCGGGGGTGGCGCTGCACCACGGCGACGACGTTCTTGGTGGGCGCGACGTTGTAGTCCTCGCGCGCGGCGCCCTCGGTCAGGTCGACCGCGGCGAACTCGTCGATCAGCTTCGCGGGGTCCTTCGTCGCCGCGTAACGGCCGCACATGCCAGCCTCCTTGCGCGTCTCAAGACGCCATCGTTACACGCAGGCCCGGCCGGGCGCGACCGGCATGGGATCATTTCGACCAGGCAGGACGACCGGGAGGACGGTGGGCGGTTTGGCGCGAGGCGACTGGAGCAGGCTGGACGAATCCGACGTGCGGGTGCGTCCCGGCAAGGGCACCAGGCCCCGTACCAAGCGCCGGCCCGAGCACGCCGACGCCGTCACCGCGATGGTGATCGGCAAGGACCGCGGCCGCTGGACGTGCGCGGTGAACGCCGACCCCGAACGGGTGGTCACGGCCATGCGGGCGCGCGAGATGGGCCGCGTCTCGGTGGTCGTCGGGGACATGGTCGCGCTGGTCGGCGACGTTTCGGGCCAGCCGGACACACTCGCGCGCATCGTGCGCGTGGACGAGCGCACCAGCGTGCTGCGCCGCACCGCCGACGACACCGACCCGTACGAGCGCGTGGTCGTCGCCAACGCCGCGCAGCTGCTGATCGTCACCGCGCTGGCCGATCCCCCACCGCGAACCGGGTTCATCGACCGGTGTCTCGTCGCGTGTTACGCCGGGGGCCTCGAACCCGTGCTGTGCCTGACGAAAGCCGACCTGGCGAGCCCCGACGAGCTGCTGGCGAGCTACGCCGGCCTCGACGTGCCGGCGATCGTCACGCGCCACGACGAAAAGCCCGAGGGCCTGGCCGAACGCCTCGAAGGCCGCGTGACGGCGCTGGTCGGGCACTCCGGCGTCGGCAAGTCCACGCTGGTCAACCGGCTGGTGCCCGACGCGTCGCTGGCGACGGGCGTGGTGAGCGCCGTCGGCAAGGGTCGGCACACGTCCGTGGCGGCCGTCGCGCTGCCCCTGCCCCTGCCGGGCGGCGGCTGGGTGATCGACACGCCGGGGGTCCGGTCGTTCGGGCTGGCCCACGTGACCGCCGACGACATCGTGAACGCCTTCGAGGAGTTCGCCGAGGCCGCCGAGGAGTGCCCCACGAACTGCGGCCACCTCGGCGCGCCGGAGGACCCCGACTGCGCGCTCGACGACGTCGTCACCGAGGGCCGCGCGAGCGCCGAGCGGCTGGCGTCGCTGCGGCGGCTGCTCGTTTCCCGCGCGGGAGGCGCCGAGTGACTCTTGATCACGGGACAAACGGGCGCTGACGGCGGCCGGAGGTTGGCAACCGCGCGCGAAGCCGATGGGGTGGAAATCCCACCACCACAAGGAGACGCCGCCCGTGCCGACCGACCCCGAGGCCTACCCCCTCGACATCGAGTTCGTCCAGAACCCCACGAGATCGAAGCGAAGCTGCGGGTCGAGGCGCCGGTGCGCCTGGTCGAGTCCCCGCGCGGGACGCGGTCGTGGCTGGTCACGCGCTACGAGGACGTCAAAGAGGCGTTGACCAGTCCGTACGTCCAGAAGGACGAAGCCGCACAAGCCCGCCTGCGCGCCCGGCACCACGACTCGTCGTTCTCGATGCTGGCGCCCGCGTATCGGCTGCTCGACAGCCACATGCTCAACACCGACCCGCCCGACCACACGCGGCTGCGCAAGCTCGTCGCGAAGGTGTTCACGACGCGGGCGATCGCCCGCCTGCGGCCGCGCATCGAGGCCACGACCGCGCGGCTGCTCGACGAGCTCGCCGACCGGGACCGGGTGGACCTCGTCGAGCACTTCGCCGCGCCGCTGCCCATGTCGGTGATCTGCGACCTCCTCGGCGTGCCCGAAGCGGATCGCGGGACCTTCGCCGGGTGGGCACAGGTGATCGTGTCCGCGGTTGCCGACCAGAGGCTCGTCGACGCTTCCGAGCGGTTCATCGCGTTCCTGCGTGACCTCATCGCCGCCAAACGGACGGCTCCGGGTGAAGACCTGCTGTCCGACCTCATCACCGTGGCCGAAGACGGTGACCGGCTGTCGGAGGACGAACTGGTCGGCATGGCCTCGCTGCTGGTGATCGCCGGCCACGACACCACCGTCAACCTGATCGCCAACGGCACGCTCGCGTTGCTGCGAGCGCCTGAGCAGCTCGCCGCGTTGCGCGCCGACCCGACGCTCGTCCCGAACGCGGTCGAGGAGCTGCTGCGGTACGAGAGCCCGCTGCACCTCGCGACCCCGCGGTTCACGACGGCACCCATCACCCTCGGCGGCGTCGAGATCCCGGCGGACGAGTTCCTGTCGGTGTCACTGCTCTCCGCGAACCGCGACGGCGACCGGTTCGCCGACCCCGACGAGCTCGACGTGACCCGGCCGGCGGGCGGGCACGTCGCGTTCGGCCACGGCATCCACCACTGCCTCGGCGCGCCGCTCGCCCGGCTGGAGGGCGCGATCGCGCTCGGCGCCCTCATCGAGCGGTTCCCGGCGCTTCGGCTCGCCGACGGTGCCGACCCGGCGAAGTGGCGGTTCTCGACGCTGATGCGCGGACTGGAGGGAGCTGCCCGTCGCGACGCGGTGAAACCTGCTGGAACCGACGGCGGTCACCGCGCGTCTCATCAGTACTCCGCAGGCGGACGGCAGTTCGGGTGATCGACTACCCAAATCGTGACCAAAAGTGCGTAACTGTTGCCCCGTTCCAGCGATACTGCGGATGGAGTATTGACCTTCCTAGGGGGATTGCATGCGCAAAACCACTTTCGTCGTCGCCGCGGGTGCCGCGCTGGCACTCGTGCTGACGGGCTGTGGTTCCAAGGCCGAGAACGGGACCGCGTCGGCGACGGGCGGCGACAAAGCCTCCTCGGGGCTCGCCTCGCCGTTCGCGAACGTGCTGGAGCTGGCGAAGGCGTCCAAGCAGGGCACCTCGAAGTCGAAGTCGTCGAAGATGTCGATGACCATGTCGCTCGGCGGCAAGAACGTGACGGCCGACGGCGTCATGTCGTACGACCCGGGCAACCTGAAGATGTCGATGACGATGACCACCGACGGTCAGCAGAGCGAGGTCCGGCTCATCGACAAGACGATGTACATGAAGCTCCCCGCTTCCGAGGCGTCGCAGCTGGGCACCGACAAGCCCTGGGTGAAGATCTCGCCGGACTCCGACGACCCGCTGTCGAAGGCCCTCTCCGGCAGCATGTCGCAGGCTTCCGAGCAGAGTGACCCGACGAAGATCCTCGACCAGATCAGCGAGGCCGGCCGGATCGTCAGCTCCGACCAGACCACGCTGGACGGCCAGCAGGTGAACCACTACAAGGTCGAGATCGACCTCGCCAAGTCGATGGACAAGATGCTGGAAAGCGTCCCGGCCGAGTCCCAGGCCCAGGTCAAGCAGCTGCTCCAGGGCAAGGACATCAAGATGCCGGCCGAGCTCTGGCTGGACAAGGACCAGCTCCCGCTCCAGATCACGATGGACGAGAGCGAAATGATGAAGGCGATGGGCGCGCCGGCCTCGGCCGCGGGCTCCGGCAAGATCGTCGTCAAGTACACCGACTGGGGCACCCCGGTCGACGTCACCGCTCCGCCGGCCGACCAGGTCACGGACATGAGCGAGATCGCGAAGCACATGGGCGGCTGATCGTCCGCTGTCTCACCGAAGGGCGCCTCGACAACCGTCGGGGCGCCCTTTGCGCTACTACGGGTAGTTGCGCTTCCCCCGAACGGGTCCGGGCGGTCGGCTGTGCTTTTGTGGGGTCTCTTTCCGCCGGTCAGGACGGGGTTTCGGGATGCGCAGGACGGCTGTGGTGTGCGCCGCGCTGCTCGTGATCACGGGGTGCTCCGCGTCGCCGGCGCGCTTCACCGACGCCCGCGCGCTGGCCGACGCGGCCGTCGCGGCGACGACCGCGGGCCGGTCCGCCCGGTTCACCACCCACGTCACCGCGGGTGCCGTCGTGTCGCACGGCCAGGGCGAGGCCGCGTTCGGCACCGGCGGCACGGCGCTGCGGATGACCACCGACTACCTCGGTGAGCCGCTGGAGCTGCGGTTCGTGGCGCAGTCGCTGTACGCGAAGGTCCCCGCGAGTGCCCTCGACCAGGTGACGGGCCGCAAACCCTGGGTGAAGGTCTCGCCCGACGGTAGCGACCCGTTCTCCCAGGTCCTCGGCGGCAGCCTCGCCCAGCTCGCCGAGCAGAACGACCCCGCGCGCACGCTCGAAGAGGTGCGCACCGCGGGCACCCTCACCGCGAGCGACACCACCACCCTCGACAGCACCGACGCCACGCACTACCGCGTCGACGTCGACCTGTCCCGCCTCGGCGACGAGCTCCCCGCCGGCCTCCCCGCCGGCACCGGCACGAAAGTCCCTCTCGACCTGTGGCTCGACGGGGAGAACCGGCCGCTGCAGCTGGTGCTCGACCTGTCCCCCGTGCTGGCCGCCTCGGGTCCGGCCCGCATCACGGCGCGCTACTCCGACTGGGGCAAGCCGGTCACCGTGACGGCCCCGGCTGCGGACGAGGTGGGGACGTTCGCCGGAGGTTGAGCCGGCGAGCTTCGGTGTGCCGTCAGTGCGTCGGCGTCAAGGCCGGAGCGCCCGCCCAGAGCCGCAGGGCCTCGGCCAGGCCCGTGCGGTCAGGGGTGTCACCGGCCCAGGCGACCACGCCGTCCGGGCGGACCAGGAGGCCAACCGGCGACGCGTCGGACTGGTCCGGGACGGTCGTCACGCGCGTTCCCCACTCGGCGGCGAACCGGCCGAACGCCGTGTCGTGAGTGCGGTCCAGGAGGGCGAAACCGCCGGTGTGGGTGTGGTCGACGAGGCGGGAGCCGTCGGCCAGGAGGACATCCGGGGCGTAGCGGCCGACGCGCGGGTGGGCGCCGGGCAGCGGGAAGTGGTGGCTGACGCCGGAGATCTGCTTCACGGCGTGGGTGGCGCCGTCGGGGGTGGCCAGGAGGGCGGCGACGACCGAGCGCAGGGCGGCGGACTGGGGGTCGCCGCGGAGGACGCCGATCTGGGCCCGTGTCCAGTCGAGGACCCAGGCGCCGAGGGGACGGCGTTCGGCCTCGTAGGTGGCGAGGAGGCCGTCTGGGGCCCAACCGGCGACGACGGCGCCGAGTTTCCAGCCCAGGTTCGTCGCGTCGCCGACGCCGAGGTTGAGGCCCTGGCCGCCGAAGGGCGGGTGGACGTGGGCGGCGTCGCCGGCGAGCAGGACGCGGCCGGAGCGGTAGGTGGCGGCCTGGCGGGTGTTGTCGGTCCAGCGGGTGGCGGTGCCGCGCAGGGCGGTGAGCGTGACGTCGGTGCCCGAGACGCGGCGGAGGCTGGCCTGGACCTCCTCGAGCGTCACGGGCGCGAAGCGGTCGGCCGGGCCGCCGTTGAACTCGACGGTGGTGAGGCGACCTGGCTGCGGCCCGCAGCGGTAGGCGCCCTGAGCCGACCACGTCCAGCTGTCCGCGAGCTTTTCCGGGTCGGCGAGGTCGGCCACGGCCAGAAGCCCCGTGAGCTCGGGCGCGGTGCCGGGGAAGTCGATGCCGGCGAGGCGGCGGACGGTGCTGCGCCCGCCGTCGCAGCCCACGAGCCACGCCGTGCGCACCGGGCCCGCCGTGGTGCCGACCAGCACGTCTTCACCGGTGTCTTCGAGTGACGTGACCTCCACCCCGCGCCGCACCGGCACGCCGAGCCGCGCGACGTGCTCGGCCAGCAGCGCTTCGAGCTCACGCTGGGGCACCAGTTTGGCGCCGTCGACGGCCTCGTGGGCGGCGAGGTCGGGGTCGGTCCAGTCGACGAGGTCGGCGTCGAGGACCAGGCCCGCGAAGTGGCCGGTGAACCGCGTGCCCTGGTCGCCGGTCAGGCGGGCGAACGTGGCGACCAGGTCCCGTTGCACCTGTTCGGCCGCGGGCAGCAGGCCGCGGCGGTCGAGCGCCTCGGCCGTCGGGACGTTGATCGCGCCCGCCTTCACGGCCACGTCGGGTTCGGTCCGCCGCTCCAGCACTTGCACCTTCGCCCCGGTGAGGGCCAGTTCGGCGGCGAGCACGAGGCCCACCGGTCCGGCTCCGACCACGGTGACGTCTCCACGTTCGGCTGACACGAACAACGTTCTTACTTACGAACATCGTTCGTGTCAAGCTAAGGTGACCCCCGTGAACCCGCGAGAACGGCGCGCGGCGCGCCACCAGCCGCCGAACCGCGAGGCCGCCCCCACCCGCCGGCGGCGCGGGGCGCCGATCGTGGACCAGGTCATCGACACGGCCCTGGAGGTCGTCGCCGAGGAGGGCTACGAAGCCCTGACCATGCGGCGCCTCGCCACCGCGCTCGACACCGGACCCGCGTCGCTCTACAACCACGTGGTCAACAAGGCCGACCTCGGCGAGCTGCTGATCGGACGGCTGTGCGCGGAGCTCGTGCTGCCTTCGCCGTCGCCGGAGTCCTGGCGCGAGCAGATCCGCGACGTGTGCGAGCAGCTGCGCGACCAGTACCTGAAGTACCCGGGCATTTCGAGCGCCGCGTTCGCGATGGTGCCGACCGACCTCGAAACCGTGCGGGTCAACGAGGGCATGCTGGCGATCCTGCTCACCGGCGGTGTCGCGCCGCAGACCGCGGCGTGGGCCATCGACGCGCTGTTGCTGTACATCGCGGCCTACTGCTTGGAGCTCTCGGTCGTGCGGCAGCGCTCGACGCGCGAGGACACCGCGTGGGTGCTCGACCGTCCCGAACTACAGCGCCGGCTACGCGCGCTGCCGGCCGAGACGTTTCCGCACACCACGCGCCACGCCGGGGAACTCACGGCGGGTGAGGGGCACGACCGGTTCGATTTCACGGTGGGGTTGCTGATCAACGGGTTGGCGCACGGGTAGGCGCTCGCACCGCGCACCCCGTCCGGCGAGAACCGGCCTACATCAGCTCCAGCAGGAACGGCAGCTCCTGCGGCGCGTACCAAGCCAGCTCGTGGTCCTCCGCGTCGCCGAGGGTGAACTCGGCGTCCTCGTCACCCAGGTCGGCCGCGTCGATCACGGCGGCGGCGGCCGCGACGGCGTCGGCGGCCTCGGCGGAGTCCACGTGGATCGCGGCGATCTGGGCGAGGCGCACGGGGCCGTCGAGGCGGACGACGGCGGCGTCGAGGTCGGCGCGCAGCGTCACGTTGTCCACGTCGGCCGACACGACGGCGCGGCGGGGCTCGCCCTTTTCCTCGGCGTTGATCAGGCGCAGCGACGCACGGGCGGCGTCGAGCAGAGCCGCGTACTCGAGCTCTTCGTCGGAGCCGCTCACGTACGCCTCGCGAAGCCCGGCCGTCAGCGCGAACGCCGTGCCACTGCGGGCGCGGAACTCGCCGTTCGCGTCGAGCTCGCGAAGCATCGCGATCGTCGCCGGAATGTAGACCCTCACCAGTGCGCGCCCTTCAGTTCTTCCAACGCTTCCTCGATCATCCCGCCGAGCAGGCCGACGTCGAACGCGGCCTTGCGGTCGCCGTTGAGTCCGAAGTAGACACCACCGTGGTAGGACGTGACCCCGATCGCCAGCGCCTGCGTGCGCATCAGCGGCATCACGGGGAACATCTCGATCAGTTTCGCCTCACCCGCGTACACCGGTTCCTGCGGCCCCGGCGAATTCGTGATCATCAGGTTGAAAATGCGCCCCGACAGCGACCCGCCGGCCCGCGCGCCCAGCGAATGCAGCGTCGCGGGGGCGAAGCCGCTCACCTTCAGCAGCCCGCGCGCGGCCACGGACCGGCCGGAGTCGAGGTGGTCGGCCATCGCGTGACCCACGTGCTGCAGCCGCAGCACCGGGTTCGGCTCGCCCACCGGCAGGTCGACGAGGTAGGCCGCCACCTGGTTGCCGACGAGCGCGGGCGTGGAGTACTCGGCCGTCTCGGCGTCGCGCACGGCCATGGGCACCAGCGCACGCAAGGTGGCCGTCGGCCCGAGGTGCACACCACGCGAAAGCAGCCACTCGCGCAGTGCGCCGGTGATCGCGGTGAGGATGCCGTCGTTGACGGTCCCCCCGTGGGCCGCGCGGATCTTGCGGTAGTCCTCCAGCCGCGTGCGCACCACGGAGAACATGCGGCCGCCGGACACGCGCACGTTGAGCGGGCCCTGCGGCGCCGGGCTCACGACGGTGCGCAGCGTTGCCGCCACGTCACCGAGGGTCTCGGCGACCTTGCCGACGGAGGTGAGCGCGTCGTTCGCGGCGGAGCGCACGTTCTCCACCAGCTCACCGGGGCGCTGCACGGCCTCGCTCACGGCGTCGAACACCAGCTGCGCCCGGCTCGGCTCGCGCCGCGGCGTCCACGTGTCCTCAGCGGGTTCCGGTGGAGCCGGGACGTCGTCGAGGATGAGCTGGCCGAGGTCGATGGTGCCGATGCCGTCCACAACGGACTGGTGCGTCTTCGTCACCAGCGCCACGCGGTCGCCTTCGAGGCCCTCGACGAAGTAGGCCTCCCACAGCGGCCGCTCGGGCGCGAGCCGGCGCGACATCAGCCGCGCGACCAGGTCGAACAGCTGGTCGTCGGTGCCCGGCTGCGGCAGCGCGGAGCGGCGGACGTGGTAGTTGAGGTCGAAGTCGACGTCGTCCACCCACACCGGCCGCGCGAGATGACCCAGCACGTCGAGCACGCGCTGGCGGTAGCGCGGCAGGAACGGCAGGCGCGAGCCGACGAGGTCGAGCACGTGTGCGTAGTCGAGCCCGCCGCGGGGCCGCTCGAAGATCGCCACGCCGCCGACGTGCATCGGGGTCGCGTGGTCCTCGACGTACAGGAACGAGGCGTCGAGCGCGGACAGGCGGTCGGGCATGGGCCGATCCTTACACAGTGCGAGACTGACCGGCGTGGGTGATGAGGCGGACGTTTCTCCGAAAGACCGGTTCCTGACTGTCTACGGGCGCAAACCCGTGCTCGAAGCTCTCGGCGACCGCGGCCTGCAGGTCGACAAGGTCATCCTCGCCGACACCGCCCGCGGGCCCGCCGCCGCGGAGATCCAGAGCGCCGCCAAGGCCGCCGGGGTGCCCGTGCAGCGCGCGAGCGCCCACCGCGTGAAGGTGCTGGCCGGCAACGGCAAACAGGACCAAGGCGTGCTCGCCGACGTCGTGGCCCCGCGGATGCGCGCGCTCGCGGCCGCGCTGGACGAGCGCCGGCCGCCGTCGCGGGTGCTGCTGCTCGACGGCATCACCACGCCCGCCAACGTCGGCATGATCCTGCGCACGGCCACCGCCGCCGGGATCGAGGGCGTGATCGTGCCGCGGCGGGGCGTCGCGGCACTGGACCCCATGGTCGTGAAGGCTTCGGCCGGGGTGGCGTTCCGCGCGCCGGTCCTGCGTTGCGGCAGCGCCCGCGAGGCAGCCGAGCTGCTGACCGAAGCGGGGTACAGCCTGTACGCGCTGAGTGCGTCGGGCAAGTCCACTGTGTTCGACGTGCCCCTGCCGCAGCGCGCGGCGTTCGTGCTGGGCGGGGAAACCGACGGCGTCGGGGCGGCCGTCGCCGAGCTGGTGACCGAGTGGGTCTCGATCCCCATGCCCGGTGACGTCGAGTCGCTCAACGTGTCGGCGGCCGCGGCGGTGCTGTCGTTCGAGCTGGTGCGCCGCTCAGCCGAATAGCGTCGCGAGCTCTTCGAGCGTGCTCGTCATCGCGACGTGGTGGATCCCGACCATGCCCGCTTCGGCGGCCCCGCGGACGTTGCGCGCGGCGTCGTCCACGAACGCGCAGGTGGCGGCCGCGAGGCCCAGCCGGTCGGCCGCCACGAGGTAGATCTCGCGATCCGGCTTGGCGACGCCGACCTCACCCGAGAACACCAGCGTGTCGAAGTACTCGGCCAGGTCGTTCCGGACGCCGGGTGACGCGCCCGGCGCGTTGGAGACCAGCCCGGTGCGGGTGCCGCGGACGCGAGCGGTGCGCAGGTAGTCGTAGAGCAGGTGGGCGTCGGGGTCGGTGAGGACGCCGGCGTAGTCGACCAGCAAGCCTTTGAGCACGCGCCCACCCTAGCCATCGACGTTGTACCGCAATTTGCAGATGGCGAGCGGCGGTTCGGCGGTTTTCGCCGGATCAGGCAGTGGCGGTCCGGATTCGGTGGTTTGCCGAGCACTACCCCCAGCGGATCGTCCGCGTTTCAGGGGAGGAACACATGACGACCCACCACCTCCGGGGCATCGCCGGCGCCGAGCCCGCCGTCTGCACCCGTCCCACGCGCCGCGTGCCGGCGCCCGGCCGGCCACCGGAACGTGACCTGCCGCCGGCCGGGCACAACGTCGTGCAGCTCCTGGGCCCACCCGGCGAGCGGCAGCTGGCCGGACGGCTCAACGCGATCCTGGAGGTTCTCGGCGGGCGCCGCTCCGCCGCGCAGGTGCAGAACCTGGTCGACCCGGCGTTGTTCGCGCGGCTGCTGACCCACGGCCGCCTGCCGAGCACCCGCCACCGCATCGGAACGCTGCACCTCTGCCGGCCCACGGACCTGGCACTCGAGACCGCGGCGACCGTGCGGAGCGGGCCGCGGGTGCTGGCGTTGGCCGCGCGGTTCGAACGGACGCGGACGGGGTGGGTGTGCACGCGCTTCCACCTGCTCGCGCCTCGGACCGGCCCGGTGCGACCGGTCCAGCCGGTGCAACCCGTGCGGCGCCGGTCGGTGGCATGACGGGACGGGTGTCCTGACGAGTGGGTCAGGACACCCGCCGCCTCAGTTCACTGCCACCGGAAGCTCGGCCAGCCCCCGCATCGTCACCGTCGGGTTCCACGTCGGGGTGCCGGCGAGGTGCAGGGTCGGCGTGCGGAGGGCGAGTTCGCGCAGGGCGGTGCGGCCCTCCAGGCGCGCCAGGGGCGAGCCGAGGCAGAAGTGGATGCCCTGGCCGAAGGCGAGGTGGCGGGAGGGTTCCCGGGTGGGGTCGAAGGTGTCCGGGGCCGGGTGCGTCGCGGGATCGCGGTTGGCGGCGCCGATGAGGACGATGGCCTGGTCGCCGGGCACGACCTCGGTGTCGCCGACGCGGGTGGGCTTGAGGGCGACGCGGCTGGTGAGCTGCACCGGGGAATCGTGGCGGAGGACTTCTTCGACGGCGTTGGCCGCCCACTCGCCGTCGGTGCCGAGGGAGCGCAGGCCGGCGGGAGAACGGAGCAGGGCGAGCACGCCGTTGCCGATGAGGTTGGTGGTTGTCTCGTGGCCGGCGACCAGCAACAGCGTGAGGGTGACCAGGAGTTCGGCCTCGGTGAGCTTGTCGCCCTGGTCGGTCACGGCGACGAGGTCCGAGAGCAGGTCGTCGCCGGGGGTGTGGCGGCGTTCGGCGGCCAGGGCGCGGAAGTAGGCGTTGAACTCGCGCCCGGCGGCGCCCGCTTCCACGAGCACGGCGTCGGCGACGAGGAACGACGGGTCGAGGGCGCGGGCCAGCGCGTGGGACCACTCGGCGAAGCGCGAGCGGTCGGCCACCGGCACGCCGAGCATCTCGCTGATCACCTCCACGGGCAGCGGCGCGGCCAGCGCGGTCATCAGGTCGGCGGAACCCGCCTCGACCAGCTCGTCGATCAGGCGGGTGGTGATCGCCTCGACGCGGGGACGCAGGCGTTCGACCGTGCGCGGCGTGAAGGCCTTGGACACGAGCCGGCGCAGGCGTGTGTGGTCCGGCGGGTTCAACCCCAGGAACGAGACGACCGGGCGGCCCTCGGCGTCGACGAGGTCGTCCGGGTGCAGGGTCGCCGGGTCGAGCACCTCCGGCTCCGGGTGGCCGAACGCGGGATCACGCACGACGTCCATCGCTTGCGCCAAGCCGCTCACCACGAGGAATCCCGGCGCGAGCTCGGCGACGGGCGCTTCCTCACGCCAAGCGCGGTACAGCGGGTACGGATCCGCCTTGTGCTCGGGCGCGAACATCTTGGTGAACGTTTCCAGGTCGGCCACGGTCCTCCCCCTCGTCGGCACCACCACCCACGTTAGGCGCGAACCCCCGTTACGCGCACGAAGAAGGGCGGGTCGCCCGAAGCGACCCGCCCTTCTTCTGACCAAGAACTCAGCGACGCGGGCCCTTCTTGCCCTTCTTCGCCTGCTCACGCTCGGCCGCGCGACGCTCGCGCCGGGTGGTGCCCGAGCCCGCAGTCTCGTTCGCGGCACTGTCCGAGTGCGACTCGACTCCGCCACCCTCGGCCGGGCCCGACATCGTCAGTCCGGATTGGACACCGCCACCGGTTCCCTTGCCGCGCAAGGCCGACGGCACCGACTCGGTGTCGGTCGTCGGCGGCTGCGGCGGGGTCGGGCGCGCGTGACGGCCACCGTCGTTGCCGAACGAAGCGGCCGCGGCGGCGGTGGCCGACGTGACGCCCGCGGGCAGCGCCGAGGGGTCCGGCTGCGACACCGGTTCCGGCTCGCTGCGCTCGACCTGCAGGTTGAACAGGAAGCCGACGGCCTCCTCCTTCAGCGAGTCGAGCATCGCGCGGAACATGTCGAAGCCCTCGCGCTGGTACTCGATCAGCGGGTCGCGCTGAGCGAGCGCCCGCATGCCGATGCCCTCCTTGAGGTAGTCCATCTCGTAGAGGTGCTCACGCCACTTGCGGTCCAGCACGGTGAGCATGACCTGGCGCTCGAGGCGGCGCATCGCGCCTTCCTCGCCCACCAGCTCGTCGATCTCGGCCTCGCGCTTGGCGTACGCGGCGATCGCGTCGCTGACCAGCGCCTCGCGCAGGCCCATCGCGTCGAGGTCGCCGTCCTCCACCAGATCGTCCCAGTTCAGGCCGACCGGGTAGAGCGTCTTGAGCGCGGTCCACAGCTGCTCGTGGTCCCAGTCCTCGGCGTACCCGTCCGAGGTCGCGCCGTCGACGTAGGCGCCGACCACGTCGATGATCATGTGCTCGATCTGCTCGCGCAGGTCCTCGCCCTCGAGCACGCGGTGGCGCTCGGCGTAGATCACCTTGCGCTGCTCGTTCATGACCTCGTCGTACTTGAGGACGTTCTTGCGCGTCTCCATGTTGAGCTGCTCGACCTGCGTCTGCGCGCTCTTGATCGCCTTGGAGACCATCTTGTGCTCGATCGGCACGTCGTCGGGCAGGCGCATCGTGGTCATCACGCGCTCCACCATCACGGCGTTGAACCGGCGCATGAGGTCGTCGCCGAGCGACAGGTAGAAACGCGACTCACCCGGGTCACCCTGGCGGCCGGAGCGACCGCGCAGCTGGTTGTCGATGCGGCGCGACTCGTGGCGCTCGGTGCCCAGCACGTAGAGCCCGCCCGCTTCGCGGACCTGCTCGGCCTCCTCCTTGGCGCCCGCCTTGATCTCCTCGAGCACCTTCGGCCACGCGGCCTCGTACTCCTCGGAGTTCTCGACCGGGTCGAGACCCTTCTCGCGCAGCTCCTGGTCGGCGATGATGTCCGGGTTGCCGCCCAGCACGATGTCGGTACCACGGCCGGCCATGTTCGTGGCGACCGTGACCGCGCCCAGCTTGCCGGCGCGCGCGACGATCAGCGCCTCGCGGCCGTGGTACTTCGCGTTCAGCACCTCGTGGGGCACGCCCAGCTTCAGCAGCAGCTTCGAGAGGTGCTCGGACTTCTCGACGCTCGTGGTGCCGACCAGCACCGGCTGGCCCTTCTCGTGCCGCTCGGCGATGTCCTCGGCGACAGCCTCGAACTTGGCCTGCTCGGTCTTGTAGATCAGGTCGGCGCGGTCGGCGCGCACCATCGGCCGGTTCGTCGGGATCGGCACCACACCCAGCTTGTAGGTCTGGTGGAACTCGGCGGCCTCGGTCTCGGCGGTACCGGTCATGCCCGAGAGCTTGTTGTACAGCCGGAAGTAGTTCTGCAGCGTGATCGTGGCGAGCGTCTGGTTCTCGGCCTTGATCTCGACCTTCTCCTTGGCCTCGATCGCCTGGTGCATGCCCTCGTTGTAGCGGCGGCCCACCAGGATGCGGCCCGTGAACTCGTCGACGATCGTGACTTCGCCGTCGCGGACGATGTAGTCCTTGTCCTTGTTGTAGAGCTCCTTGGCCTTCAACGCGTTGTTGAGGTAGCCGACCAGCGGCGTGTTCGCGGCCTCGTAGAGGTTCTCGATGCCGAGCTGGTCCTCGACGAACCGCACGCCCTTCTCGGTGACCGCCACGGTGCGCTTGCGCACGTCGATCTCGTAGTGGTACTTCGAGTTGATCAGGTTGGCCTTCTCGACGCGCTCGCGCGAGCCCATCGTGGTGGTGTCGATGCCCTGCATCAGCGGCGCGAGGCGGGCGAACTCCATGTACCACCGCGACGACTGGTCCGCCGGGCCCGAGATGATCAGCGGCGTGCGCGCCTCGTCGATGAGGATCGAGTCGACCTCGTCCACGATCGCGAAGTTGTGCCCGCGCTGCACGCACTCGTCGAGCGACCACGTCATGTTGTCGCGCAGGTAGTCGAAGCCGAACTCGTTGTTCGTGCCGTAGGTGACGTCGGCCTCGTAGTGACGGCGGCGCTCCTGCGGGTCCTGCTCGGCGAGGATCACGCCGACCTCGAGCCCGAGGAAGCGGTGGATGCGGCCCATCCACTCGGCGTCGCGCTTGGCGAGGTAGTCGTTGGTGGTGACGACGTGCACGCCGTCACCCGACAGCGCGTTGAGGTAGGCCGGCAGCACGCAGGTGAGGGTTTTGCCCTCACCGGTCTTCATCTCGGCGACCTGGCCGAGGTGCAGCGCCGCGCCGCCCATGATCTGCACGTCGTAGTGCCGCTGACCGAGCACGCGCTTGGCGGCCTCGCGGGCGACCGCGTAGGCCTCGGGGAGCAGGTCGTCGAGCGTCTCGCCCTTCCCGTACCGCTCCTTGAACTCGCCGGTCTTCGCCTGCAGTTCGGCGTCCGACAGGTCCTTCACGTCGTCTTCGAGGGTGTTGACGTGATCGGCGATGTTGCGCAGCCGCTTCACCATCTTGCCCTCACCCGCGCGGAGCAGGCGGTTCAGCACCATCCGGTCGACCTCACTAGCTGGTTTGATCGCACCCGAGCCGGTCCCGGGTCTGTGGGCACGGCGCGCACGGGTAGCGCGGCGCCGCCGTCTCACCACATCGTAGGGAACACGGCGTGGTCCGCGCACGCACGTGCTCGCAGAAGGTCACGAGAGGCCCCTTCGCACCCTACTCCCGGCAGGCGGGTGGCCCGCACGCGCTCGCGTGCGGGCCACCGTGGCCGTGGTCGCTCGGGGGCGTCAGCCGAGCCGGATCACGCCGTAGTCGAAACCCTTCCTCCGGTAGACGACGCTCGGTCGTCCCGACTCGGAGTCGTTGAACAGGTAGAAGTCATGGCCGACCAGCTCCATCTCGTAGAGAGCCTGGTCCACGGTCATGGGGTCCGCGTCGTGCTTCTTCTCGCGGACGACTCGGCCGGGCTGGTAACCCAGGTCCTCGTCGTCTTCCCAGCGCTTCTGCCGGGGCAGGGTGATCCCATCCGAGCTGACGGCCGCGAAACCTTCGGTGATCGGTTCGGCCGTGTCCGCGGCGGGCGCCTCCAGCACCGCCGTGCTCGCTGTGGGACGGGCGACGGCGTCCGACGATCCGCCGGCCATCGCCATGGAGGTCGCCTCGGCGACCGATTCCGGGCGGCTGCGCCCGTAGTGAACGCGCCTCCGGTCGTGTGTCCGCCTGAGCCGGTTCTCCAGCTTGGTGACGGCGGAGTCGAGCGCTGCGTAGAAGTCGGCGGCGCACGCTTCGGCGCGCACGGCCGGACCGCGGCCCTTGCCGGTGATCTCGACGCGCTGGCAGCTCTTCGCCTGCCGGCGGTTCGGCTCGTGGAACAGCTCCACGTCGTACCGGATGACCTTCTTGTCGTAGCGCTCAAGTCGGGCCAGCTTTTCGCTGACGAGTGCCCGGTAGTGGTCGGGCACCTCCACGTTGCGGCCCTTAACGACGATGTCCATACACGACCTCCCTCGCTGAGATGACTGCGAGCTGTTGTGTTCAACACGGCGCCGGTAGTGCGGGGACGGAGCCCGGATCTGGCGGGCTGAGAAGAACTCGATGGCCGGTCACGACGTCTCGTGCCGGATGCTCGAGCGCGGACTCAGCGCGCCTCCGGCGCCAGGGACATGGGCTGCGCACCTCCCTGCCTGCGGGGATTGCTGATAGCGGAGCACGTTAGCTTCCTCACGCCTCTCGCAACAGCCCCCGGCTCGGGGGATGTCACGATTCGGGAACCCATTACGGCGCGCAGCGAAACCCCCGTGCGCAGCCCGAAATCCCGCCACTCAAAGCCGTACGCGAGACCTGCGATTTCACGCTTACGGCGCAACCGAGCGGGAGCCCGGAAGCCGAGAGTCACGACCCGCCGCGCCACAGCCGCCACCCCGGTGGAGTGTTCGGCCGGCCGCGTGATTTCGAGCCAGACCCTCATGTCCCGTCAACGGGCGGCCGCATCGTGACGTTCCCCCTTGACGTCACTCGTGTAGGTGACGTTCGCTCACCCTGCGGCGAGCAACGCAACGACCCCCGACACGGTGACCCCGGCTTCGGCGAGCGCCCGTACGCACGCGCCCGCTGTGGCACCCGTGGTGATCACGTCGTCGACCACCACCACCCGGCTGCCCGGCGGCGGCCTGCCCGCGGGCACGAACCGCAACCGCCCGGCCAGGTTGGCCACGCGCTCGGCCCGGGTCAGGCCCACGGCGTCGCGAGCACCCTGCACGGCGAGCGCGGGCGCGACGAACACTTCGGTACCCGTGTGGGCGAGGCGGCGTGCGGTCGCTTCGGCGAGACGCTGCACGTGCGGGCCGCCGCGAAGGCGGGAAGCCGAGCGACGGCTGGGTGCCGGGACGAGGCACCACGGTCCGGCGCGCGAACCACCCGCGGGCACGGGAAATCCACCCGGCAACGCGACCAGCGCCTCCGCCAGCACCCGCCCGAGTGCCGGCGCCAGGTCACGCCGGCCGCGCTCCTTGTAGGCGATCAGCACGCGCTTGGCGACGCCCTGGTAGCGCGCCAGGGCGTAGGCGGGCACGAGCCCGCTCAGGGGCGCGCGGACCACCTCCGTGAGTGACCCCCACACCCGCGAACACTCCGCGCAGCACGGGACTCCCCGGGCGCGGCAGCCGGCACACCGGGCGGGGACGAGCAGGTCGAGAACCATGACCCGCAGTGTGCACCCGGGCACCGACAGTTTCGGTGCCGCGCGGAACCGGCGGGGCCGGAAACCGGTGTCAGCCCGGGTAGAACGGCGCCGCGTGCAGCATCGTGTGCGACTGGGGCCGCCAGACCTCGCCGAGTTCGGTGGCGTTCCACAGCCCGCCCGGGTCGGCCACCACGATGGGCCGGTTGGGGGCCGCGGTGACGGCGGTGACCGGGGCGGTGAGGTTCGAGCTGTTGAACGCGTCCAGGCGGCGCCCGTCGACCGAAACGCGTTGCACCGGCTGGGAAGAAGACGACGTGGCGACCACCAGCGTGTCCGCGGTCGACCCCCAGTCGAGATCCACGACGTTCGAGAGATCACCCGGCTGGAGGACTCGCGGCTCGCGCAGCGTGACCGTGTCGCCGTTGCGCACGACCGCCGCGACCACGAGCTGCCCGTTCACGATCGCCGCCACGCGGGCGCCGTCGCGGGACAGGCGCAGGCCGCTGATGTCGGTGCCGAGGGCGAGCAGGTCGTTGGCGTTCACGCTCTGCCGCAGCCAGTGGCCCGTCGGGTCGAGCACCATGCGCGCGACGATCGAATGGTCCACCACCGTCCACACCTCGCCCGACGGACCGGCGCCGGTCGGCGCGGGCCGCCACGTGGGCCGGCTCAGCGAGCCGCCGCTGAGGTCCACGAGCGGCAGGTCGCGGCCCAGGTCGCCGACCCGCAGCTGCACGCGGTCGCCGTTCTGCTCGACGACGGCGAGCCGCTTGCCGTCGATCGACTGCGCGGCGCTGACCACGTCGTACCCGCCGTTGCCCGCCGGGCCCGCCACCGGCGAACCGTCACCGAGGGACCGGATGCGCCCGTCGACCGTCATCAGGCCCAGCAGGTCGGGGCTCGGCGAGGAGGCTGCGCTGTAGTTCGGCACATCGCTGCTGCGCCAGTACTCGTGGTCGGCCACGAGCGGCTGGCCGTCGGCGAGCAGCCGGATGCGCGAGGACGTGACGGTCTCCATCGACAGCACGATCTGCGCCGCGATCAGCCGTCTCGTCTCGGGGCTCGCGCCACTGAGCCCGGAGAGCTGCACCAGCAGCGAACCGTCGTCGTTGTTCTTGACGTTCGTGTCGAGCGCGACCTGGTCGCCCAGCAGGTTCTTCACGGCGCCGCCGAGCCCGGCCGACGGGCCCTGCAGCACCAGGTCCATCACGCGCCCCGGCAGGCCCGACTGCGGTTTCGCGGGCACGTACCGCAGATCGGGCACGAAGGTGCCGGAGTCCGCGGAGTAGAAGCTCACGGCGACGCGGTTGTAGTTCGCTTCGAAGTCGTCGTCGGTCACCATCAGCGTGGGTGGCGGGTTCGAGATGCGCCACTGGCCGTTGGCCTGCTTGCGGACCTGCACCGTCAGCTCGGCCGGGCCCGAGGCGGGGATGAACGCGGAGTCGGCGCTGAGCGTGCCGAGGGTGGAGCCGCGCAACCCCACGTCGCGCACGTTCGGGTCCGGCGGAGCCGCCGAGGAAGACGGTGGCGGGGTGTCGTAGACCGTGCTGAACGTGTTGTCGATGATCGTGATCGCGCGGCCGGGCTTCCAGGCGCTGCGCTGCCGGTCGTCGAGGTACGCCCGCGCCGCCGCGTTGTTGGACCACGGATCGCCGTTGTTGCGGATGAAGTCGCGCACCAGCGACAGCGCGTCGATGTCCTGCCTCGGCTCGGGAGCGTCGTTGGCCTGCGGCGAAGGCGCGTCGACGGACACGACCAGCGGCTGCGACTCCAGCGGCACGTTGGCACAGCCCGCGAGCAGCAGCACACACGCCAGCGCGAGGAACACACGCCTCACTTGCCGACCTCCTCGCGGTCGGCATCGCGCTGGGGGTCACGATCGGCGTCGCGGTCGGCCAGGATCGCGCCGGGCGCCGGCTGCACCTCGAGCACCGACGACGGCATCAGCGTGATCTCCGGCGCCGCGTCGGGCGGTGGCAGGCGCAGCGGGCTCTCCTCGATCGGCACGTGCTGGTGGCGCGGCAGCACGAGCCGGAAGCAGGCGCCCTGGCCCAGCTCGCCCCACGCGTCGAGGACACCGCCGTGCAGCCGCGCGTCCTCCTGGCTGATCGCCAGGCCGAGGCCGGTGCCGCCGGTGCGCCGGTTGCGTGAGGGGTCGGCGCGCCAGAACCGGTTGAACACCAGCTCAGCCTCGCCCGCGCGCAGGCCCACGCCGTTGTCGCGCACGGTGATGGCCACCGCGCTCTCGTTCACCGCGACGGTGAGCTGCACGGGTTTGCCCTCGCTGTGGTCGACGGCGTTGCCCAGCAGGTTGCGCAGGATCCGCTCCACGCGCCGGGCGTCGACCTCGGCGGAGGCGTCTTCTTCGGGCAGGACCAGCTCGACGGAGCTGCCCGCGGTGCCCGCGATCACGCGCACCTGCTCGACCGCGCGCGTCGCGATGGGCCGCACGTCGATGTACTCGGCGGAAAGCTCCTCCACCCCCGCATCGAGGCGGCTGATCTCCAGCAGGTCGCCGAGCAGCGCTTCGAAGCGGTCGAGCTCGTCGACCAGCAGTTCCGTGGACCGGGCGAGGCCGGCGGGGAACTGCTCGCGCGAGGCGTGCAGCACGTCAGCGGCCATGCGGACCGTGGTGAGCGGGGTGCGCAGCTCGTGGGAGACGTCCGAGGTGAACCGGCGCTGCAGCCCGCCGAACTCCTCGAGCTGGCGGATCTGGCGCTGGATGCTCGCGGCCATGCCGTTGTACGACACGGCGAGCTTCGCCAGGTCGTCCTCGCCGACCACGGCGAGGCGCTGCTCCAGGTCCCCGCCCGCGAACTGCTCGGCCGCCGCGGCCGCCGACCGGACGGGCCGCACCACCTGCCGCACGACCAGGTTCGTGATGCCGGCCAGCAACAGCAGCAGCACGAGCCCACCCACGAGCAGCGTGTTCTGCACGGTCGACACGGTGTTCTGCTCGCTGGTCAGCGGGAACAGCAAGTACAGCTGCAGCGGGCTCGCCACCGAGCTCAGCGGCGTGCCCACGATGAGGTAGGTGGTGTTCCCGTTGTTCTCGGCGACCGTGTGCTCGACGCGCGCGAGGTTGCCGCCCTCGACGAACTGGCGCAGCCGCACCGGCACCGAGTTGAACGGGCCCACGAACACCGGGTCGGCGTCGGACTGCGCGCGCCCGACGCTCGCGAGCACCGGCTCGAACGTGCCCGCCGTGGACCCCGCGGGCGACGCCGACGTGGTGGAGATCTTTTTCAGCGCGTTCTCGAGCCGCGTGTGCAGCGCGTCGGTGGACTCGCCGCCGACGCCGACCAGTTCACGGGCCGCGGTGTCAGCCAGCGCCTGCGTCTGCTCGACGGCCGCCTTGCGCTTGGTGTCGAGCAGGCGCTCGGTGATCTGGTTCTGCAGGACCATGCCCAGCACGAAGACCACGGCGGCCGACAGCGCGAGCGTCGAGATCGTGACCCGGAACTGCAGCGAGTGGCGCCACAGCTCGTTGAACGCCACCACCCGGCGGCGCGCGAAGACCACGACGCGCCGCACGAGGCGCACCGTGGCTCGGGCGATGGCGGTCGGCCGTCCCACCTTCGGGTGACTCTTGGTCCCGGCGGGTGGGCCGGCTGCCGCGGAAGTCGTCATCGGCTCATCACGGCGGGCCGGCCTTGTACCCGACGCCGCGCACCGTCAACACCACCTCGGGGTGCTCCGGGTCCTTCTCGACCTTCGAGCGCAGGCGCTGGACGTGCACGTTGACCAGCCGCGTGTCCGCCGCGTGGCGGTAACCCCACACCTGCTCCAGCAGCACCTCGCGCGTGAAGACCTGGCGCGGTTTGCGGGCCAGCGCCACGAGGAGGTCGAACTCGAGCGGTGTGAGCGGGATGGCCTTGCCCTCGCGGGTGACCTCGTGCCCCGGCACGTCGATCGCCAGGTCTCCGATGGTGAGCGACTCGGCGGGCTCGGCCTCGGTGCGGCGCAGGCGGGCGCGCACGCGGGCGACGAGCTCCTTCGGCTTGAACGGCTTGACCACGTAGTCGTCGGCGCCGGACTCGAGGCCCAGCACTATGTCGACGGTGTCGCTCTTGGCGGTCAGCATCACGATCGGCACGCCGGACTCGCCGCGGATCGCCTTGCAGACGTCGATGCCGTTCATGCCCGGCAGCATCAGGTCCAGCAGGACCAGGTCCGGTTTCAGCTCGCGCAGCGCGGGCAGGGCGCGCGAACCGTCCGCGACCACCGCGGTGTCGAACCCCTCACCACGCAGCACGATGGTGAGCATCTCCGCCAGCGCTGGGTCGTCGTCGACCACCAAGACACGTGCCTTCATGAGCACATGTTCGCACTACTTGCGCCGCCGTCGAGCACGACCCGCGCGTTTGACCTCCAGAAAGATCAAGATCGCGGCATCGGGTTGCTCCATCCGGGCGCGTGTGAGCAGGCCGTGGACGACCCGTGGCCTCGGCCGGGAAGAGCTAGGCGGTGTGCCGGGTGCTGTCCTCGCCGACGGCCGCGGGCACCGGTGCGTCGACGAACACGACGCCCTCGGTCACCACCACGGGGTAGGTGCGCACGGGGTTCCTCGCCGGCAGGCACGTGGGCGCGCCGGTGCGCAGGTCGAACTGGGCCGCGTGCAGCGGGCACTCCACGAAGCAGCCTTCGAGCCAGCCGTCGGCGAGCGAGGCGTCCTGGTGGGTGCAGGTGTCGTCGATCGCGTAGAAGCCGGTGGCGGTGTGGAAGACCGCGATCGGGGTCGGGCCGTCAAGGCGCAGCGACTCACCCTCGGGCAGGTCGGTGATGGCGCAGGCACGGATCATCGGGTTGCCTCCGGGAAACGGGTCACGGGAACCGGAACCGGTTCGTGAATGTTGCGCATTGCGCGTCGATGTGCACTTTGCGCAACAGTGCGACCCAGGCGGGTTCGCCGTCAAGGGATTCGCCCGCTCAGCCGAACAGTTCGCCGCCCAGCCGTTAGTGTTGCGCCATGCGGAACCAGGACTCGGGCAACGCAACGGGAACTCAAGTTCAGTCGGTCGACCGCGCGATTTCCGTGCTGGAACTGCTCGCGCGCAACGGGGAGTCGGGGATCACGGAGATCGCCGGTGAGCTCGGGGTGCACAAGTCGACGGCGTCCCGGCTGCTGAGTGTCCTGGAACAGCACGGGCTCGTCGAGCAGCTCGGCGAGCGCGGCAAGTACGCCATCGGGTTCGGCGTCGTGCGCCTCGCCGGCGCGGCCACCGGCCGCATGGACCTCGCGAAACTCGGCCGCCAGACCTGCCAGGCCCTGGCCGAGGAGCTCGGCGAGACGGTGAACATCGCGATCGCCGACGACGGCGTGGCCATCAACATCAGCCAGGCCCGCGGCTCGGCTGCCATCACCACGCAGAACTGGACCGGGCAGCGCACGCCGCTGCACGCGACCTCCAGCGGCAAGGTGCTGCTGGCCGCCATGTCCGAGGCCAAGCGCAAGCGCGTGTTCGGCCACGGCCTCGAGCGGTACACACCCCGCACGACCGTGGACCCCGAGGAGCTCGAGTCGGAGGTCGAGCGCGTGGCCGAGGACGGGTACGCGGCCTGCTTCGAGGAGCTCGAACTCGGCATGCACGCCGTCGCCGTGCCGATCCGCGGCCCGGGCGGCGAGGTCGTGGCGGCGATGAGCGCTTCAGGGCCTTCGTACCGGCTGTCGAAGCAGCGGATCAAGCAGATCGTGCGACCGATGACCGAGGCAGCCAAGGAACTTTCGGCCCAGCTCGGTTACTACGCCGACCGATCCTCCTAGGACTGTCCACAGTAGACAAGTATGCCGTCGGAACGTAAGTCCGTGGCCGAGGAACCGAAACGGACGAGGAGCGCTGGTTGACCCACTACGACGTGATCGTGATCGGCCTGGGCGGGATGGGCAGCGCGGCGGCGTACCGGCTCGCGCGGCGCGGGCAGCGGGTGCTCGGGATCGACCAGTTCGCGCCCGTGCACAACCTCGGCTCCAGCCACGGCGGTTCGCGCATCACCCGCCAGGCCTACCTCGAAGGCCCCGACTACGTGCCGTTGCTGCTGCGTGCGCACGAGCTGTGGGGCGAGCTCGAACGCGACACCGGCCGGCACCTGTTCACGCGCTGCGGCGGCCTGATGGCCGGTCCGCCGGATTCGCGCACGATCACCGGCAGCGTGCTCTCGGCCGAGAAGTTCGACATCCCCCACGAGCTGCTCGACGCCGCCGAGCTGCGCCGCCGCTTCCCCACCACCACCCCGCGCGACGACGAGGTCGCGCTCTACGAGCCGGGTGCCGGGTTCGTGTCACCCGAGGGCAGCGTGGCGGCGCACCTGCAGCTGGCCGCGCGCCACGGCGCCGAACTGCACCACGAGGAGCAGGTGTTCACGTGGAGCAGCTCGGAATCCGGCGTGCGCGTGGGCACGGCGGCGAGCTACTACACGGCGTCGAAGCTGGTGCTGTGCCCCGGCGCGTGGGCCCCCGGGCTGCTGGCCGACCTCGGCGTGGACTTCGAGGTGCAACGGCAGGTGCAGTACTGGTTCGACCCGGTCGACGCGGCGGCGTTCGCCCCCGAGCGGCACCCGGTGTACCTGTGGGAAACCGAGCGGGGCGAGCAGTTCTACGGCTTTCCCGCGCATTCGCCGCAGGGGGTGAAGGTGGCTTCGCACCTCGCCGGCACGCCCACCACGGCCGACACGATCGACCGCCGGGTGCACGACGACGAGGTGCGCGCCATCACCGAGCTCGTCGGCTCGCGGCTGCCGGGGCTCGGCACGTTCCACCGCGCGGCGACCTGCCTGTACACGAACACCCCCGACGAAGATTTCGTCATCGCCGCGCACCCGCGCCATCCGCGGGTGGTCGTGGCGTGCGGATTTTCGGGGCACGGCTTCAAATTCGTGCCCGTGGTCGGCGAGATCGTGGCGGACCTGGTCGTCGACGGGGCGACGACGCACCCCATCGCCTTGTTCGACCCGGCCCGGTTCGCCGCAGCCTGAAGTCTCAAGCCAGCAGCGACTTCGCCAAGGTCGGCAAGTCGACACCGGCCACGCCGTCGAGCACGTGCCAGGGCGCGAGCCAGCCGGCCGCGGCCAGTTCGTCGTACACGGCGGCGCACCGCTGTTGCAGCTCGTCGTCGGACTCGAACGCGTCGCGCGCGCGGGTGGTGTCCGCTTCGGCGCGGCGCACGGCCCGCTCGGCGGCCACCTTGGGCGCGACCCGCAGCAGCAGGTGCGCGTCGGGCTTCGGCAGGGCGAAGCGCTCGACTTCGAGGTCCCACACCCAGCGCACGACGTCGCCGTCGGCGTGCTCGCGCAGGCGCGCGGCGGCGTACGCGGCGTTGGACGCGACGTAGCGGTCGAGCAGCACCACGTCGTTGTCGGCCAGCAGCGCGCGGATCTCGCCGGCCGCGCCGCTGCGGTCCAGCGCGTAGAGCAGGGCCATGCCGTAGACGGAGTCGGCGAGGTCGCCGTGGCCGCGGTGCAGGGCCTCGCGCACGAGGTCGGCGTGGACGCTGCGGCCGTAGCGCGGGAACGCCAGGCTGCCGACCCGCGCTCCCCCGCGCGCCAGCTCAGCGGTGAGCCCGTCGGCGAGGGTGCGCTTGCCGGCACCGTCCAGACCTTCGATCACGACCAGTCGCCCCACGTCGCTCACCCTAGGACAGCGGGCGCGGCTCGTACTCTGTGGCCATGAGTCCTGATGCGACGCCGAAGCGCCGCGACCCCGTGGCCACGCGGGCGGCGATCCTGAACGCCGCCCGCAAGGCGTTCACCGAGCGCGGCTACGACGGCGCCGGCGTGCGCGAGATCGCCGGCGCGGCCGACGTCGACGCGCGGCTGATCGGCAAGTACTTCGGCTCGAAGGAAGGGCTCTTCGCCGAGGTCGTGGAGGTCGCGTTCGAGAAGTCGATGATGATGACCCCCGAGACCAACGCCGAGGCGGCGAAGGCGCTGATGACCGGCGACGACCGGCACGCGTCCGACGGCATGCTGCTCACCCTGCGCTCGGTCGCCAACCCGCGCGCGGCGGCGATCATGCGCGAGAGCCTCGAACGCAACTACCAGACCCGCCTGGCCGACGCGTTGCCCGGCGAAGACGCCACCGGCCGGGCGGCGGTGCTGATCGCCATCTGCGCCGGGATGCTGCTCAACCGCATGCTGCTGGGTTCCACCGTGCTCACCGGGCCGGACGCCGAAGGCCTGACCCCGTACCTGCACGCGGCACTCGACGCCGTCGCGAAGTCACCCGGGCAAGGGGTGGTCGACCGGCGGCCCGGCGGGAGGGACGGCACCGCCGGGCACGCCGGTACGGCTCAGGCGGCCGCGCGCCGCGACCGCAGCAGGTAACCCCCGCCGCCGGCGAGCAGCAGACCCGCGAGGATGGCCAACGGGAGCCAGCCCGAGTCGTGGTCCTCGGGCGGCGGGGTGTCGCCGCGCGGGAGGACGTCGGCGACGAGGCGGTACGCGGGGGCCTCGCCGGTGGCGGCCCGCGGGACGAAGTGGGCGTTGCCGACGCCGGAGGGCTGCGCCGCGCTCGCGCCCGGTGCCGACATCAGCAACGCCATGCCGACGAGCACCACGAGCGCCAGCACCCGCCCGGTGGTGCGGACCCGCTCGAGGTGGCCGCGGCCGCGGTGCGCCGCCGCACGGGCGGCGCGACGTTCCTGTTCCACTCCCACCCCCACGACGTGACCCTCGGTCGTCACAACGGTGAACAGCGCGGTCACGTGGAGCAAGATGCTCTTCCGGTGACCGAGGCGTTCCGGGTTGGTTCTGGAACACGGAATGGGCACCCTTGCGTGGCCAACCACCCCGAACGGGGGTCGGAGCGGCTACGGTGCGCTGCTAACGTGAACGTTCCGCGGTGTTCACGGCCGGCGCACGTGGTGATCTCCACACTGGTCTGGTGAAGGGACAAGCGGTGTCTCTCGACGGGGAAGGCGCACTGATCATCGAACCTGTTCGCCGTGGCTCGGGCGATCTGCCCGCGGAGCTGGCCGACGCGCTGCGCACCGGCGAGTTCCACCACGCCCTGCGCACGGCCATCGCGCACCGGGGCCTGTCGCTGGCGCGCTTGCGCGCCCACCTGGCGCTGCGTGGCGTCCAGATCGGACAGTCGACGCTCAGCTACTGGCAGCGGGGGCTGCGCCAGCCCGAGGTGCCCAAGGCGTTGCCGGCCGTGCGCGCGCTGGAGTCGGTGCTGCAGCTGCCGGCCGACTCGCTGGTGGTGCTGATCGGCCCGCGCACCGCCCGCCCGCGCGGGCACCAGGCCGCGGTGTCGTTCCACGACCTGCGCTCGGGCGACATGGGCTCGATCGTCGACCAGCTGCTCACCGACCTGGGTGTGCTGCCCTCGTCGAACCACTCCAACGCCGATCTCGAGCTGCTGTCGGTGCACGACCGCATCACTGTCGACGAGCGCCGCCGCCAAGTCGGCATCCGCACCCGACTGGTCACCCGCGCTCGCCGGCACGGCCCCGACCGCTACGTGACCGTGTACAACGGCGATCCCGGCTGCAAGATCGAGGACGTCGAGGTGATCACCGCCGAGGGCTGCCGCGTCGGGCGCATCCGCCGCCACGCGGGCGCCGAGACCATGGCGACCGAGCTGCTCTTCGACCGCAAGCTCGGCGAAGGCGACATCCACGTCTTCTGCTTCGAGGTCCGCGACGACTCGAGCGCGCTGTTCCCCGGCTACTACCGCATGCTGCGCGACCAGGCCGCGAGCTACCTGCTCCAGCTGCAGTTCGCACCGTCCGCGATGCCCGCCCGCTGCACCCGCCAGGTCCGCGCCCGCGACGACGCCCTGCCCGTGGAGGCCGAAGAGCTGCCGCTGGACACGGGCGGCGTCACGAGCGGGTACTTCCGCGACGCGGGCCCCGGCCTCGCCGGGATCGCCGTGGAGTGGAACTGAGCCCGGTGAAGAACCAGGCCCCTGACCTGCGTTGACGTGTCCTGGGACCACGCGCACGATGAGGATTTCGGGGCAGTCTCACCAGGAGCCGGCAATGAGTTTCGTACAAGTCATCGAGTTCAAGACCTCCCGCCCGGACGAGCTGAACGAGCTCATGGACGAGTGGAAAACCGCGACGCAGGGCAGCCGCACGGCCACCCACGCGGTGGTGATGAGCGACCGCGACAACCCCGGGACCTACATGGAGTTCGTCGAGTTCCCCTCGTACGAGGAGGCCATGCGGAACTCGCAACTGCCGGAGACCTCGAAGATCGCCGAGCGCATGAGCAAGCTGTGCGACGGTCCGCCCGTGTTCCACAACCTCGAAGTGATGCGGGACGAACGGCTCTGAGCGGCCGGGCGTCGCGAGAGCACCCGGCTGCCGTCGTCAGAGGATGATCAGATCCGTGACGGTGTAGGACAACGAGCCGCGGAAACCCGCCCCCGTGCGCTGCGGGCGAGGTCGGCCAGCTCCTCGGCCTGCGCCGGGAAGAACGACAGGTCACCGGTGCCCGTCCACGTGCCCGCCACCTGCGGGGTGTCCGAAACGGACTGTGTCAGCTCGTGCACCGCGGGGTTGCGGTACTGGCCGGCCGACAGGCGCGGGAAGTAGCGCAGGTTCACGATCGGGCGGCCGAGCGCCGGGATCGTGGGCGCGGTCTTCTCCAGCGTCACCTGGGCCGAGGCCAGCTGGCGGCCGTTGGACGAGAGCGTGGCGCCGAACCGGCCGCCCGGGCCGACGACCGGGCCGGCCTGGCTCGGCACGCCGAACGCGCGCGTCTGGTGGATCGCGCCGATCTTCTTCGGGAAGCCCTGGATCCAGCCGCGGGCCAGCGCTTCGTCGTTGTCCACGTAGATGTACGGGCACCAGGCGACCGGCGAGCCGTTGTGCACGGCGTCCATCAGGATCAGGAACTCGCTGTACTGGCTGCGCACCGGGTCGAGGTATTCGTTGTCACTGGCGGAAAACTGCCAGTCGATGAACAGCGCGTAACCGTGGCCGGAGCTGGCCGGGTCCGGGTCCAGACCGGTCGGCAGCGACGCGGCGGCCGCGCCGGGCGTGGTCCAGAACTCGACGCCGACGATGTCGCCCACGTAGTGCCACGGCGGCGTCGGCGCGAGGTTCGCGACACCGCGGGCGCTGAGCGGATAGCTGTAGCCCTTGAGGCGTTCGTTCACCGGCGTGGTCGTGGCGCTGTCGGCGAACGCCGGTGTGCTCATCGCACCGGCCGCCACCGCGGCCAGCCCTCCGGCGATGACCCCTCTTCGGCCCACTTCTCCTGCGGACAAGGCAGATCCCCTTTGCTTCGGCAATCCCCGGCCGTGCGACACGGCCGCTTCACCTCGGGAAACTCCCGCACGAGGGCCGCGGTTCAGGGAAACCGCCGGCCGATGCCGAGAAGGCACCTCCGAAGCGGATCTTCGGGCAGACCGGGTCCCGCGGACTTGTCACCACGCACAGCCGTGTGTGCACCGCGGGCCCGCCCACGCCCGGGAAACCGAAGCGGCGCCCCGGAAACACCCGGGGCGCCGCTGGGGCGGAACCAGTCGCTCAGTAGCGGTAGTGGTCCGACTTGAACGGGCCTTCCACGTCCACGTCGATGTACTCGGCCTGCTCCTTGGTGAGCTTGGTCAGCTCGCCACCGAGGGCCTGGAGGTGGATGCGCGCCACCTTCTCGTCGAGCTTCTTCGGCAGGCGGAACACCTCCTTGTCGTACTCCTCGTGCTTGGTGAACAGCTCGATCTGCGCGATGACCTGGTTCGAGAAGCTGTTGGACATCACGAACGACGGGTGTCCGGTCGCGTTGCCGAGGTTGAGCAGGCGGCCTTCCGACAGCACGATGATCGTGTTCCCGTTGGGGAACACCCACTCGTCGACCTGCGGCTTGATGTTGATCCGGTGGATGCCCGGGTAGCGCGCGAGACCGGCCATGTCGAGCTCGTTGTCGAAGTGACCGATGTTGCCGACGATCGCCTGGTGCTTCATCTTCGCCATGTGCTCGACCATCACCACGTTCTTGTTGCCGGTGGTGGTGATCACGATGTCGGCCTCGGGCAGCACGTTCTCGAGCGTCTTGACCTGGTAGCCGTCCATCGCCGCCTGCAGCGCGCAGATCGGGTCGATCTCGGTCACGATCACGCGCGCGCCCTGGCCGCGCAGCGACTCCGCCGCGCCCTTGCCGACGTCGCCGTAACCGCAGACCACGGCCACCTTGCCGCCGATGAGCACGTCGGTGCCGCGGTTGATGCCGTCGATGAGCGAGTGGCGGATGCCGTAGCGGTTGTCGAACTTCGACTTGGTCACCGCGTCGTTCACGTTGATCGCCGGGAAGAGCAGCTCACCCGCGGCGGCGAGCTGGTAGAGCCGCAGCACGCCGGTGGTGGTCTCCTCGGTCACGCCGCGGATGCCCTCGCCGATGGTGGTCCACTTGGACTTGTCGGCGGCGAGAGACGCGCGCACCAGCTCCAGGAAGACCTTCCACTCATCGGAGTCGTTCTCGTCGGCGGACGGCACGACACCGGCCTTCTCGTACTCGGTGCCCTTGTGCACGAGCATGGTGGCGTCACCGCCGTCGTCGAGGATCATGTTCGGGCCCTCGCCGTCCCAGGTGAGCATGCGCTCGGTGCACCACCAGTACTCCTCCAGCGACTCGCCCTTCCAGGCGAACACCGGCACGCCCTTCGGCTCCTCGGGGGTGCCGTGCGGGCCGACGACCACGGCGGCGGCCGCGTGGTCCTGCGTGGAGAAGATGTTGCACGAGGCCCAGCGCACCTCCGCGCCCAGCGCCACCAGCGTCTCGATGAGCACGGCGGTCTGCACGGTCATGTGCAGCGAACCGGACACCCGCGCCCCGCGCAGCGGGTAGACCTCGGCGTACTCGCGGCGCAGCGCCATCAGGCCCGGCATCTCGTGCTCGGCGAGGCGGATCTCCTTGCGGCCGAACTCGGCGGCCTCGAGGTCGGCGACGGCGAACTCGATGCCGCCCCGGGTGTCGTGCCGCTCGGCAACGCTTTCGGGGGTCATAGTGCGGTTCCTCCAAGGATTGATGGCATCTGAACAGTACCGTTGTCGGCTTGACGTCCCCCCGACCGGCTTAGGAGACCCTTACCGTGCCCGCCCCACTGCCCGGCCCCGACACCCGCATCGTCGAGCTGAGGGTGGCCGGACTGGCGGGCACGAGCGGCGAAACGCTCCTGGACGCCGTGTCCACCGTCGACGTCGCCGGCGACGGGACAGGCAGGGTGGTGCGCCCGGCGGACCGGCTGCGGCGCCCGGCCCCCGGGCCGGTCGTGCCCGCACTGGGCCGGTCCATCCCGCGCACGCTCGAAGGATACCTGTGGAGCCGCATGACCTCGGGCGGCGCCGCCAAGGCCACGTGGGCGCTGCTGTTCCCGTTCTCGCTGGCCAACGTCGCGTTCTGGATGCTGCCGCCGGTGCACCGCGCGCGGTGGCTCGGCGGGCTGTGCCGCGGGCTGCTGCGCGTGGCCGCCGTGCTGCTGACGATGCTGCTGATCGGGCAGATCGCCGTGACCGCGCTCGACTTGTTCGCCACGCAGTGCCTCGCACCGGGCAGCGGCTGCCTGCCGTGGGTGCCGTCGGAGCTGCGCTCGTCACCCGTCCGGCTGACGATCGGCGTGGCCATCCTGTTCGCGGTGGTGTTCGTGCTGCACCGCGTCTCGTCGTCGAACTGGCGGGTGCAGGCCCCCGAGTCCCGCGCCCGGCGCGGCTCACCCCTGCAGCTGCTCGCCGATCCCGAAGCGCCCGGCATGTCGGCGACGCACACGGTGGCCGCGCTGGCCTGCGTCGCGTTGCTGCTGCTCGGCGGGCCGCTGCACGTGCCCGACGACGTACCCCGGCTGATCGGCTGGATCTGCGTGCTGGGGTTGGTGGTCGCGGTGATCGTCGGCGCGGCCATCGGCAGTGACCCCGGACGGGTTGCACGCCGCACGCTGATGACCTTCGCGGCGGCGCTGGTGGTCTTCGCCGCCGTGCTCGCCGCGCCACTGCCCGCGCGCGGCAGCCTGCGCGGCACCGACGGCACCGTCGAAGGGCTCGGCGCGGCGCTGCTGGCCATCACGATCCTGTTCGCCGCCGCGCTCGTGCCGATGGCGCTGCTGGCGCGGCGCTCGTGGAAAACGCGGCCGAAGCGGCTGCGCCCTTGGCTCGGTGGCTGGGCCGCGGCTCCGGTCGTGGCGCTCGCGGGCCTGCTCGGCGGCGGCTTCGGCGCCGGGCTGGGCATCGCCGTGCGCCGGCTGCTCGGCACGAAGGGGCTGCGGCTGCCCGAGACCTACGAGCTGATCACCGTGCTGTGGGGCGCCGGGCTCGCGTTGATCGCGGTGCTCGCCGTGGCGGGGTACGCGATCGCGGTGCCGCTGCGCCGGCGTCGTCGTGGCATCCCGCCGCTGGTCGAGCTGGTGCAGCTCGACGCGAAGCAGGAGGAGGCCGCCGCTCGTGCGTGGGCGAGGTCGGCGTGGGAACGCCGGCACCTGCACCAGCTGGTGATGATCGTGGCCATCGGGCTCGCCGTGGCCGGGCTCGCGCTGCTCGTGGTGCGCTTCGGTTTCGGGTTGCGGCCCGCGTGGTTCACGCCGGTGTCGGCCGTCGGCGTGTTCGCGCTCGGCGCGTTCGCGGCCGGCCTGCTGCGCGTGGTCTACACGGCGGCGCGCTCGCCCGAGCGCAACAGGCACTTGGGCGCACTGGCCGACCTCGTGTCGTTCTGGCCGCGAGCCGCGCACCCGACCGTGCCGCCGTGTTACGCGCTCAAGGTCGTGCCCGAGCTGACCGAACGCGTGAAGCAGCACCTCGCCGAACCGGGCACGCGGGTGGTGCTGTCGGGGCAGAACCTCGGCAGCCTGCTCGCCGTGCTCGCGGCCGCGCGCCTGTCGACCGAGCTCACCGCCGACGAACGCGACCGGGTCGGCCTGCTCACCGCCGGGTCGCCGTTGCAGTGGGGCTACCAGCGCGCGTTCCCCGCGGTACTGCCGCAGGATTCGCTCGCGGCGCTGTTCGGCGACCTCGACGGCCGCTGGCGCGCACTGTGCCGGGGCACGGACATCTTCGGCGGCGGCGTCACGACCTGGCGCCACAACGTGTCCGGCCGCCACCTGATCGGCGACGGCTACCGGCCCGAAGGCGGCTCGGGCCCGCTGGAGGCCACCCCCGAGGAGTCCGGCGTGCTCGTGCTCGGCGGCGACCACTGGCTGCCCGACCCGCTGCGCGCACCCGACGGCCGCCGCCGCTGGGCCCCCGGCGTGCTCGAGCACAACGACTACCTCGCCGACGCCGAGTGGGACCAGGCACTTGCGATGGCCGCGGGCCTCGGGCGGCCGGGCGGACGCTCGCGGCTGCTGGGCGAGCAGGGCTCACTCTTCGGCGACCTGCCGCGACCACGCTGAAAATCCTTACCCCGTAACGAAAAGGCCGGAGGGGAGCCGCACCCGTGGGCAAACGGGCACGGCCCCCCTCCGGTACCAAGGGAACCCGAAAAGCGGATCAGTTGGCGCTGCCGCGGCGGAACTTCAGCAGCGCGAGCAGGCCACCACCGAGAACGAGCAGCGCGGCGGCGATGTAGATCAGCCACGCGTTGTCGAAGCCGGTGTTGGCGAGCTGGCCGCCGGTGCCACCGGTCTCGTTGCCGGCCGGGACGGCGACAGCGGCGGTGGTGCTGGTCGGCGCCTCGGTCGGCGTGGCGGCCTGCGACGTGGTCGGCACCGACGAGGTCTCGGTCGGCTGCGTGGTCGGCGTCTCCGACGGCTTGGTCGGCTGCGTCGTCTCCGGCGCGGTCTTCGTGCCGCAGGCGAACCACTTGTCGATCTTCGGCTGGCTGCCGTTGTAGTTGTGCGGCGCGATCAGGTCGTTCCAGGGCAGGTCCTTGTCCAGGTTCTTCTTGCCCGGGACGTAGACCGCGTAGCCGTCGTCGCCGCCGGCGACGACAACCGCCTCGACCTTGACGCCTTCCTTGGTGGCGGTGATGTTCAGCGACTTGCTCTTGTCGCCGCCGGTGAACGTGAAGTCACCCTGGTCGAGCTTCTTGCCGCTGACGCCCTTGATGGAGGAGCAGTCGGGGTTGTGACCCTGGATCGGGTTCGCGCGACCGTCGTCGGAGGTGCAGGCGAGGGCGGACGTCGCCGTGCCCAGCAGAGCGAGACCGGCCACCGCGGCGACCGTGAAACCCGCACGCAGTCTGGTGATGGTGGGCATTCAGAAAACTCCTGTACCGAACGGGGGATATCAGAGAAGATCTGCGCACTCCCAGTGAGGGCCAAAACCACTTACCGTATGAATCACACACGAGTGATTAACCCGTCAGAGGGAAGCCGAGGCGGACGGTATCGCATACGGCTCGCGTGATCACCCTGCGTTCGAGAGGTGATCCAAACCGAGATACGGAGGTTACCTCTTCGTGATCATTCTGATTTAGATGACAAGTCGGCAACCTCACGCAACCTTCCCGGGTCCCGGTGAATGCCCAGGTCAGGAACGCAAAACGGCGCGCCACCCCACGTGGGGCGAGGGGCCGTGACGAGCAGTGGTTCAGTCCTCTGAAGGCGCTGAGGATCCGCCGGTGGGCCCGGAGGGCACCACGGGTTCCTCTCCTGACGCGATCCGTTTGCCGAGCAGCGAGTGCCGCCGGCTGTAGACGAAGTAGAGGACGACCCCGACGGCCATCCAGGCCAGGAACCGCAGCCAGGTCAGCACCGTCAGGTTCAGCATCAGCCACAGGCACGCGAGGATCGCCAGGATCGGGATCAGCGGCACCCCCGGCACGCGGAACGCGCGCGGCAGGTCCGGCCGCGTGCGGCGCAGCACCAGCACACCGGCCGACACCAGGATGAACGCGAAGAGCGTGCCGACGTTCACCATCTCCTCGAGCTTGTCGGCCGGGAAGAACGTCGCGGCGACGGCCACGAGTCCGCCCACGAGCAGCGTCGCGCGCTTCGGGGTGCCGTGGACACCGGTCTTGGCCAGACCACGCGGGATGAGGTGGTCCCGCGACATCGCGAAGATGATCCGCACCTGCCCGAGCATCAGGACCATGACCACGGTCGTGAGACCCGCCAGCGCGCCGACGGAGATGAGGTTCGCGGCCCAGTCCACGCCGTTGGCGGAGAACGCCGTGGCGAGCGTCTTGTGGCCGCCGTCGCCGGCCGAGGTGGCCAGGTCGGTGTAGGGCACCATGCCGACGACCACGAGCGACACGGCCACGTACAGCACCGTCACGATGGCCAGCGAGCCGAAGATGCCGCGGGGCACGGATTTCTGCGGGTTGCGCGTCTCCTCTGCGGTGGTCGCCACGATGTCGAACCCGATGAACGCGAAGAACACCAGCGACGCACCGGCCAGCAGGCCGAACACACCGAACGAGCTGCTGCCGCCACCCGCGATCACCGAGAACAGCGACTGCTCCACACCACTGTCGCCGGGCCCGCCGGGCTTGCCTTCGGGGATGAACGGCGTGTAGTTCGCGCCCTTGACGTAGAAGACGCCGAGGATGATCACGAACAGCACCACCGCGACCTTGATGCCGGTGATCACCATGGAGAACCGGGAAGACAGCTTGGTGCCCACGGCCAGCAGCGTCGTGAGCACGGCCACGACCACGAGCGCACCCCAGTCGATGGTGACCCAGCCGAGGTCGAACGTCGTCGTCGCGCCCTTGCCGAACAGGTAACCCAGCACGGTCTCGAGGTAGACCGACCAGCCCTTCGACACCGCCGCCGCGCCCACGGCCAGCTCCAGGATCAGGTCCCAGCCGATGATCCACGCCATGAACTCGCCGAAAGTGGCGTAGGAGAACGTGTACGCACTGCCCGCGACCGGCACGGTCGAGGCGAACTCGGCGTAGCACAGGGCGGCCAGCGCGCACGCGATCGCGGCGAACACGAACGCGAGCGACACCGACGGGCCCGAAAAGTCACCCGCCGTGCGCGCGGTGAGCGTGAAGATGCCGGCACCGATGACCACCGCGACGCCGAACACCGTGAGGTCCCAGGCGCTCAGGTTCCTCCGGAGCTTGGTGTCGGGCTCGTCGGTGTCCGCGATGGACTGCTCGATCGACTTCGTGCGCCACAAACCATGCCCGGGCACCGCGACCTCCTGGAGCTGCCGGCAATCTGGGTAAATCACCCTAACGCGGCATTCCGGAGGTGGCGCGGTGAGAGTTGATCACCGCGCGTCGCGGTCGAGGTCCGGTTCGAGGTAGATGAGTGACGCGACCGGGATCTTCGCGCGCACGCGGGCTTCGGCGTCGTCGATGGCCGTGGCGATCTCGGCGGTGTCGAGCCCGGGCACCAGCGCGAGTTTCGCGGCCACGAGCAGCTCGTCGGGGCCGAGGTACTGGGTGCGGATGTGGATCACGCGCTCGACCTTGCCGGCGGCCAGTTCGTCGACGATCGTCGTGAGGTCGGAGGCGGTCGCGCCCTCGCCGATGAGCAGGCTCTTCATCTCGACGATGAGGATCACGGCGATCACGCCGAGCAGCGCGCCGATGAACACGGTGCCGATGCCGTCGAACACCGGGTCGCCGGTGATCACCGACAGGCCCACGCCGAGCAGCGCGAACACGAGACCGACGAGCGCGCCCGTGTCCTCCAGCAGCACGACCGGGAGCTCGGGTTCCTTGGCCTGGCGGATGAAGCCCCACCAGCTGACCGAGCCCTTGATCTTCCGCGACTCGCCGATGGCGGTGTGGAAGCTGTAGCCCTCCAGGCAGATCGCGACCAACAGGATGATCACGGCCACGATCGGCGACTCGAGCGGCTCGGGCTCCAGGATCTTGTGGATGCCCTCGTACAGCGCGAAAGCCGAGCCGAGCGTGAACAGCATCAGCGCGACGATGAACGAGTAGAAGTAGCGCTCCCGGCCGAACCCGAAGGGGTGCTCCTTCGTGGCCCGCCGGCGCGACGACTTCTGCCCGAGCAGCAGCAGGCCCTGGTTCGACGTGTCGGCCAGGGAGTGCACCGACTCCGCCAGCATCGACGACGAGCCCGTGACCAGGAACCCGACGAACTTCGCCACCGCGATCCCGGCGTTGGCCGCGAGCGCGGCGATGATCGCCTTGGTACCGCCACCAGTCGACACGCGTGCTCCCCTGCTCCCGTGGATTCCCGAAATGCCCGATCGGGAGCCTAGAGGACCCGGTGGTCCGCAGCCGCCTCGGCCACGTGAACGTTTGCCGCGTTCACCACGAAGACGTCTTGAGGGAACCCGGGTTCCCTCAAGACGTCCGGGCGGACCTCAGTCCTCGCAGGTGCCCGCGGTGGCGCGGAACAGCTGCGCCGGCTCGCCCCCGAGCGGGCGGACCGACACGGCCGGGTCGGCCGCGGGCAGCCACACCGACTGCCCGCGCAGCAGCTCGACCTGTTCGCCGTCCTGGGCCGTCACGAGCAGGTCGCCTTCGGTGCACAGCAGGATCTGCGGGCCGGTGCAGTCGACCACGAGCTCCGTGGCGTCGCCGGCCTCCCAGCGCATGCGGGAGAGCTCGAACTCCGGCGCGTCCGTGTGGTAGACGGCCAGGCGCTGACCCGCGCAGTCGCCTTGGTGCACCGGCATCTCGCCGCACGCGAAGTCGACCACGCGCAGCAGCTCGGGCACGTCCACGTGCTTGGGTGTGAGCCCGCAGCGCAGGATGTTGTCGGAGTTGGCCAGGATCTCCACCGCGGTGCCGGAGAGATACAGGTGCAGGTTGCCGGCCGGGAGGTAGATCGCCTCGCCCGCCCGCAGCGTCAGGCGGTTGAGCAGCAGCGCCGCCAGCACGCCGGCGTCGCGCGGGTGCGCTTCGCCCAGCCCCAGGATCGTCCGGCACTCGATCCCGAACTCGCCGTGGTCGGCGACGTGGCGCACGCACGCGTCGAGCACCTCGGGCAGCAGCTCGTCGAGCAGCGACTGCGGCAACGTGATCCACGTGGTGAACAGGGCCCGCAGCCCCGCCGGGTCCGGCTGCGCTTCGAGCAGGCCGGTGTACTTCGCGAGGCCCGGTGTCTCGATGGCCTTGAGCAGCTTCACCGTGCGCTGCGGGTCACGGAACCCGGCCAGCGCGTGGAACTCGGTGAGCGCGCAGACGAGCTCGGGCTTCGCCGTCGGGTCCGGGTAGTTGCGGTTGGGCGCGTCGCGCGGGATGCCGAGGCGCTCCTCACGTTCGTGTCCCTCGGCGGCCTGCGCGGCCGAGGGGTGCGCCTGCATCGACAGCGGCTCCTCGGCCGCCAGGATCTTCAGCAGGAACGGCAGGCGGCCGCCCCAGCGCTTGGCACAGCGTTCGCCGAGCTGGCCGATCGGATCGGCGTCCACGAGCTCCAGCAGGCTCCGTTCGGTGCCGTCCGGGGCGAGCACGCGTGACGGGTCGCCCGGGTGGGCACCCATCCACAGCTCCGCCTCGGGGTGCGGCGCCGGCACCGGACGGCCCTGCAGCTGCGGGATCGCGGTGCGCGATCCCCAGGCGTAGGGCCGTACGGCGTTGCGCAACAGCTCCACTGTCACCTCAACTCCCAATCCTTCCCATCGGCCGGAGCCGATGTCGTGCGGGCGGTGCCGTCCCCACGGCGACCGTCCGCACTTGCTCCCCCTGATCCCGTGAGCCGTCAGACGGTGGCCGGCTCGTACCTCCCGGCGCCACCGATGCTGCCCGCCGCGAGCCCGAGGTACACCGCGGCGAGCTCGAACCGGAGCGCGAGCACCGCGGCCCGGACGATCTCGTCCGCTTCGAACTCCTCGGCGGGCGCGATCACGTCCGCGTCCGGCAGGAACTCCTCGGCCTGGAAGCGGGCCGCCTCGGCGGCGGGCCCGGTCCGCACCGAGAGCAACAGCACTCTCGTGGCGGTTCCACCGGGTGAGTCGTCCGGATCGGCGAAGATGTCACGCTCTTGGCCACCCGATTGCGCAACCCGTCGAAGAGCGGGCCGCGCGAGCGCCTGCCGGAAGTCTTCCGAATCGCACACCAAGCCAGCGTGCGCTGCGAAAGCGTGCGCCGCGTGCTCCGCGACGGCCACCGCCACGGGGTCGAGCCCCCACAGCAGCGGGATGCGGTCCGCGACCCGCAGCGCAAGCGCTTTCGCCGGGTTCGCGAACGACTCGCGGGCGAGGTAGTCCTTCTCGGCCTCGAGGTCGAGCTGGTCGGCCAGAGTCTGCACGTCGGCCACCAGCAACCCGAGCGCGTTGGCCGTGAGCAGCCCGGCGGCCAGGCCACGCGGGAAAGCGAGCTCCGGCGGCACCGGAACGCGCGGCGCGAGCAGCAGGCCCTTGCCGGCGACCGAGGCGGCGACCGGGCCCTCGGCCGGCGCGGACAGCACCACCGTCGCGCCGAACCGGGCCGCGCGCTCCAGCGAAGCGGCCAGCTCGCGGTCACCCGGGTCGTCGGTGTGCGCGAAGACCACGTCGAGCGCGCCGATCCACGACGGCACGATCTCGGCCACGACCACCGGCACCGGGCACGCCGGCGCGAGCAGCGCCGCCAGCAGGCGCGTGAGCGTGCGGCTGACGCCGGGCCGGTCGATGAGCACGAGCGAACGCGGGCGCCCCAGGTCGAGCCGGTCGCTCAGCTCCAGCTCGGCCGCGGCCTCGGCGGTGGCCCGCACCTGCGCCCCGGCCATGGCGGCGGCACGCAGCAGCCCCGCGCTGTCGGCCTCGGCCAGGCGCGCGGGATCGTCGAGCAGCGAATCGTCAAGCACTGTCGGCATGGCTGTCATCCGGCTCACCGGGGGTGCTGGGGGCGCCGTCGCGGCCGAGGACCGCTTCGTCGAGCAGCAGCACGGGGATCCCGTCGCGGACCGGGTACACCCGGCCGCACTCGGTGCAGGTCAGCGCTTCGGCATCCGCGTCGTCGGGCGTGCCGGGACGCAGCGGGGCGTGATCCGGCGACGGGCACGCGAGGATCTCGAGCAGCTCGGCGTCGAGCGTGATGGCCATGGTTCCTCCATACCACGCGTAGGTGGGTCGCAACGGCACCTTCCGGACACAGTTCGCTCCGGTCGGTCACGGACAGCTTGGCTCGCTCAGCCCCGGACGATGACCAGTACGTCGTCGGTGAGGGCCTCGACCGCGGCGCGGTCGGCGGCTTCGACGTTGAGCCGGAGCAGCGGCTCGGTGTTCGACGGGCGCAAGTTGAACCACGCGCCGCCCGGCAGCTGCACGGTCAGGCCGTCGAGCTCGTCGATCGCGACGCCCGGCTTGTCCGCGTACGCGTCCTTCACCGCTAGCATGCGCGCGACCTGGTCGGACACGGTCGAGTTGATCTCGCCCGAGGCCGCGTAGCGCGAGAAGTCCTGGGTGAGGGCGGACAGGGGGCCGTCCTGCTCGCCCAGCGCCGCCAGCACGTGCAGCGCGGCCAGCATGCCGGTGTCGGCGCGCCAGAAGTCGCGGAAGTAGTAGTGCGCGGAGTGCTCGCCGCCGAAGATCGCGCCGGTCCGCGCCATCTCCGCCTTGATGAACGAGTGGCCCACACGCGTGCGCACCGGCTTGCCGCCGTGCTCGGCGACGATTTCCGGGACGCCCTTCGACGTGATCAGGTTGTGGATCACCGTGCCGCCCGGCTCCTTGGCCAGCTCGCGCACGGCCACCAGCGCCGTGATCGCGCTCGGCGAGACGGGCTCGCCGCGCTCGTCGACCACGAAGCAGCGGTCGGCGTCGCCGTCGAAGGCCACGCCGGCGTCGGCGCCGACCTCGCGGACCTTGGCCTGCAGGTCGACGATGTTGGCCGGGTCGAGCGGGTTGGCCTCGTGGTTCGGGAAGGTGCCGTCGAGCTCGAAGTACATCGGCACGATCTCGATGGGCAGCCCGGCGAAGACCGTCGGGACGGTGTGGCCGCCCATGCCGTTGCCGGCGTCGACCACGATCTTCAGCTGCCGCGAGTGCGTGAGGTCGACGAGGTTGCGCAGGTAGGCCGCGTAGTCGCCGAGCACGTCGCGCTCGCTCACCGAGCCGGCCTTGCCCTCGAACTCGGGCACGCCCTGCTCCACGGTGTCGCGGATCTCCGAGAGCCCGGTGTCCTGCCCGACGGGGCTCGCGCCCGCGCGGCACATCTTGATGCCGTTGTACTTCGCAGGGTTGTGGCTGGCGGTGAACATCGCGCCCGGCATGTTCAGCGAGCCCGACGCGAAGTACAGCTCGTCGGTGCTGCACAGGCCGACGGACACCACGTCCAGGCCCTGGCTGGTCACGCCTTCGGCGAACGCGGCCGAGAGCGCGGGCGACGAGTCGCGCATGTCGTGGCCGATCACCACCGAGGGCGACTCGGCCTTGATGAGCAGTGCGAACGCGGCGCCGAAGTCGCGAACCAGTGACGCGTCGAGCTGCTCGCCGACCACGCCGCGAATGTCGTAGGCCTTCACGATGCCCGATAGATCTGGCACGCCTTCTCCCCGCCGTCCGTTCTCGTCGCGGCGCCGGTCGCGCCGCCCGGAAAGCCTACCGGCGGGAGCGGTGCTCAGGCGCGCCCGGGGAGCACGCGGAGGTGGCCGCGCCTGCCGGACGGGCCTTCCGGCTCGGGCGGCGGCGCCGGCCGGTCCGAGCGGCCCGCCTCGCGGACGGCCTCGGCCAGCGCGGTCAGCTCGTCGGCCGACTGCTCCGGAGTGGCGAACGTGCCCTCGTGGCGCACGACTTCCCAGCCCTTCGGCACGGTCAACCGCAGCGCGTGGGCCTCGCACAGGTCGTACGAATGCGGCTCAGAGGCGGTGGCGAGGGGACCGACGACGGCGGTGGAATCGCTGTACGCATACGTGAGCGTGGCGACAGCGGGCTCTGGACAACCCGTCCGCGAACATTTCCGTACGCTCCGCACGATCCAGAACGATAGCGTGTCGCCGCAAGGGGGCCCCGGCGACACGCGCGTGACGTGCGCGACCGCATAGACTTGCGCGGTGGCGACGGCTCGTGATTACCGACAACGGCAGCGGATGCGCAGGGACCGGCACGGCCGAGGCCTGCGAGGAGCGCTCTACCCCGCGTCCCTGCCCGCCGCCGCGAGCCGGGCGGAGAAGTTCGACGCGCTCGTGCTCGACGCGCTCGAACCCATCGAAGCGCGCTGGCGCCACGAGCTGACCAAGCTCGACGTGGCGGTCGACGAGGTTCCCGAAGTCCGGCCCGACGGCCGCGCCCCCGCCGACGGCGTGCTGCACGACGGCTCCGTGCCGCTCTCACGCCTGGTCCCGGCCGGCGTCGACCGCGCGGGGCTGCCCACGCGGGCGCGGATCGTGCTCTACCGGCGGCCGCTCGAAGCACGCGCCAAAGACCCGGGTGAGCTGGCGGAACTCGTGCACGACGTGCTCGTGGAACAGGTCGCGGGTTACCTCGGCGTCGAACCGGACGTGATCGAAGGCGAGTGAGGCCGCGCCCGCACGCCCGATCCGTCAAGATCGCGGGAGCCGCCGGCGGGAGGGCACGGCGGTGAGCGCCGTGAACAGCACCGCGGCGAGCTGGGCCAGCAGCAGGAGGCTGCGCTCGGTGCCCGGGAACGCGAGCGAGACCTCCGACGTCTGCGGCGGGATCGACACCGCGACCTGGTGACCCCACGCGGGCACGATCGGCACGGGCTTGCCGTTCACACTGGCCTGCCAGCCGGCTTCCTGCTCGGCGGCGAGCACGAGCAGCCGGCCGGTGGGGCCGTCGGAGGCGCGCAGCCGGACGTCGGGCAGCCGGGCGTCGACGGGCGAGACGCCGGCCGACGCGCCGGGCGCGCCACCACCCGTCACAGCCGCCTTGGCCAGCTCCGGGGAGATCAGCGTGACCTCGCCGGCCGGGGGCAGGAGCCGGACCACGGGCCGGCCGTCGGACATCGGGGCGGCGGCGGTGATCAGGTCGCGGGCCGGCGCGACGAGGGCCTGGGGGTCGCTGCCCGCCGGCAGGGCCACGTACTCGACGCCGGAGATCGCGGCGGCCGCGACGGCCGACTTCACGGCGTTCGCGTCGCCGGTGAGCAGGTCGCGGCTCCAGCCGGCGAGCCGGTCCGGGGTGCCGGCGGTCGGGGCGAGCTGGTCGTCACCGAAGAGCGGGAGGCGGCCGCCGGTCTGGCGGGTGAGCGGGCCGAGGTCGAGCACGGCGCGCCCGCTGTGGGCGAGTTCCGCGGCAACCTCGGGCGCGAGCGCCGCGCGCGGCCGGGCGGTGAGCGGGCCGTCGTGACCGGCGCCGGCCGCGCCGACCCCCAGCGCGACCAGCACCACCACCCCGGCGGCGCCGGCGACCTTCGGCAGCCACGGCGCGGGCACGCCCGCTGAACCACCGCGCTGCCAGGTCGCGAGCACCGCCCACAACAGCCCGGCGCCGACAACCAGCAGCGGCACCCCCGTGAAGCCGGTGGCGGTGGGTCCGCCCTGCAGCGGCGTGACCGGCACCTGCCGCACGAGCACCACGGCCGCCACCCCGAGCCCGGCGAGCGCGAGACCGCCGGCGACCTGTTTCGTCGGCCGCACGACGAGCGCGACCAACGTCGCCGCCAGCACCGCGACCCCGAGGGGCCACCCACCCGGCCCACCCGGCGTGAGTCCGGCCAGATCGGCACCCGACGCGGGCGCGGCCGGGCCACTCAGGCCGTGAAGGAGCAGCTCGGGGTGCTTGATCAGCACCGTCGGCCACGGCAGGAGCAGCACGAGCGGCAGGATCACCACGATCACGACCGAGGCCGCGCGCCGGGCGAGGCCTGTCGGGGCCGGCAGCACCACGAAGCCGAGCAGCAGGCCCACGAGCGCGAGGGCGTGGGCGAGCGGCGAGAACGCGCCGAGCACCGCGACGCCGAACGCCGAGAGCGCCGACACGTGCAGCCAGCGCGTGCCCGGGCGGGTGAGCAGCCGTGCGATGCCCGCGACGACGAGCGGCAGCACGACGTGGACCACCACCACGTCGAGGCGCCCCTGCGCGACCGACGCGGTGGCAGCGGGTAGCAGCGCGTACGTCGCCGCGACCACCGCGCGCACCCAGCGGCGCACAGGCAGCTTGCGCGTGGCCGCGTACGCGCTGAGGGCGGCCAGCGGGATGTCGCCGATGAGCAGGATCGCGACGAGCGCGGCCGGGCCGCCCAGCGGCGCGAAGATCGCGCCGAGGGTGCCGAGCACGGGCAGCGTCGCGGAGGCGGGCGCACCCGTGCCGCCCGCGATCGCGTGCCACGGCGCGAGGTAGGTGGACCAGACCTCGCCGAGACTCCCGACCGGCAGCAGGCCACCGCCGGAGAGGTCCAGGCCGAGGCGGCCGCGGTTGACCACGAACGCCAGCGCGGTGAGCAGCACGAGCAGCACCACGGGCGGGGCGAAGATCGTCGCGGCCAGCACGCGGCGGCGGTTCACCTCCACGAACACGAGCCCGGGTTCGCGCGCCGGCGCCGGACGCGGGGCGGGCGAGGGCTTCGGGCCTTCGTCGGTGATTTCCTCCGCCGTCCGCGCGTCTTCCTCCACTGGAGGTTGTTTCGTCGGACCGGCCTGCTCCGTCGGCACGGCGACGGCCACGACCGTGCCCGGCCGGCGCAGCCCCGAGCCGCGGGAACTCAAGCCCCGCAACGCTCCCGCGGGCAGCGCTTCCGGTCCGACGGGCCGGCGGTCGGCGGTGCCGAGGGCTTCCGGCGCGATCCAGGCGGGCTCCTCGGTGACCCCTTCGGGGACCGTGCCGAGCGCGACGTCGCTCTCCACGCCCCGGCGCACGAGCCCGACGACCCCGGCGCGCACGGCGTTGCGCAGCCGCGTGCCCCGGCCGACGAACAGCCCGCGCACGGTGCCGGGGCGGGGTGACTCCCGGCGTTTCGCCCGCGCCGCACGGAGTTTTCCGCGGCCGCGCGTGAGGTAGCCGAGCGCCGACAGTTCCGCGCCGGCTTCGGCCGGACGCCGCAGGACGAAGAAGACGAGCGCGCGCAGCAGCAGGAGCACCGGCAGCCGCACGAGCCCGAACCAGAACGAGAACGCCGAACAGTTCACCAGGAACACGCGCAGCCCGTGCGACCGGTTCACCGCCGCGAGCGAACGGCCGGCGGCGTCGGGGGTGCGGTGGCCGTTCGACAGCGCCCGCGCGTGACGGACGCGCGCCGCGGGCACCGAGAGCACCAGCGCGCCGGCCGCGTTGGCGCGCCAGCCGAAGTCGAGATCCTCGCGCAGCAAGGAGAAGTCCTCGTCGAAGCCCCCGAGGGTGTCCCAGAGTTCGCGCTGCACCAGCGATCCCGCGCTCGGCGCCGCGAGCACCTCACCCGGCTCGGCACCGGGCGCGGCCATCTGCTGGCGGTGCCCGGACGCGTCCGTGGACAGCCCCGCCTCCACGATCAGCCGCGGCTCGGCCCAGTCCAGCCCCAGCGCCCCGAGCACCTTCGCCGAGGGCGCCGCTTCGGCGGCCTTCAGCAGCTGCTCGAGGCAGTCGGGTTCCGGCGCGCAGTCGTCGTGCAGCAGCCACAGCCACGCACCCGGGTCGCCCCACCGCTCCACCGCGTGCGCCACCGCCGCCGCGATCGCCGCAGCGAACCCAGTTTCACTCGAAAGAGTGATGACGCCGGAGAGCACCGGCTGCGAATCGGGCCCTGCCGCGACACCTCCGGGCTCGGCCGCCTCGGCGAGCAGCTTCGCGGTGAGGTCCGTGGACCCCGTGTCGACCGCCAGCACGTGCCGGGGCCGCACTGTGCTGCGCCGCAAGGAAGAAAGCGCGAGCGGCAGCCACTCTTCGCCGTCGTGACAGACCACAATGGCCAGAACGGGCAACGTCCGCACAGCGGACGCAGCGACGGTGCGGGTCAACAACCACTCCAGGTCAGGCTGCGGGCGGGTGCGGCCACCCTACGGCTTCACCCGCACCCGCGGCGCCGGACCCACACGGGCCGCACCGCCGGTCACCGCTTCGCGCGAATCACTTCGCGCGAATCACACTGACGTCCTCGCCACACCACCGGATCCACGTCCACGCACTGGGATCCGCCCACCCACCGACCACATGGGACACGCCCGCACGACGGCACAACAACCGCCACACACACCCGGTCACGCCGTGACCGCCACAGAACCTTCGAGGGAAATACCGCAACCGCGCCTGGGACTGACTCGCTCTGCACCCCTGTACCCAACCCGCCCCAACCCCAAACCAGCCGCGCCCGCGTCTTGCGCACGCCGGCCACCAGCCACGAAAAACCCAGCCCTCACACCGGAAAGCGCCTGGTCGACACGGCACAACCACGCAGCCCCGACCCAGCGGCAACTACGGCAAGAGACCCGGTAGTGCCCCGGACACAACGCCTGAGGTTTCACCGGCAGCAGACATCAGCGCAGCGAGATGGGCCGCGCTTCCCGCAGGCCCACCTCCCCCATCACTGCACAGTCGCGCTCGAAAAAGGTGACCACGACTTGGGGGTCCGGGGCGTGCCCCGGACGGGTCTCGGGGTTGCACCCCCAGAAGCACCGGGATCAGCGAGTTGGCCCACTCTTCCAGCGAGCCCACCTCACCCGACATTTCACCGTCGCGACCTGAAAAGGTGACCACGACTGGGGGTCCGGGGGCTCGCCCCCGGGCGGGGTCTGGGGGTTGCACCCCCAGAAGACACCGGGATCAGCGAGATGGTCCGCGTTCTCGGCGGACACACCTCACCCATCGCGGATCCCCCTACACAGCTCGTTTCTTGAGCTTCCGCCGTTCGCGTTCCGACAGACCGCCCCAGATACCGAAGCGTTCGTCGTGCGCCAGGGCGTACTCGAGGCACTCGTCCTTGACCTCGCAGCCCAGGCAGATCCGCTTGGCTTCGCGGGTCGAGCCGCCTTTCTCGGGGAAGAACGCCTCTGGGTCGGTCTGCGCGCACAGGGCGCGCTCCTGCCAGTCTTGTTCCTCCTCGGTGGCATCGAAGAGGTCGGTCAGATCCCCCAGCTCCTGCTCAGGGTTCTCGCCCCAACCCACGACGTGCCCCCACTCCCTCTTTTCAGGCATCGAGTCTGTCCTCGAGCCTTCTGCTTCCAACCGCACGTCCGCCTCCTCGCTCCTACGCACTCCCCAGGCTGGCGGTGGTGAAACGACATCCGCTGTCCCCTCTCGACAGCGAATGACATCACTGTGATTACACCCGTGTAGTGCGGTCAGGTCAAGCGGAGTAGCGAGTTCGGGGGATACCTCGGGCCCATCGCGCAAGGGGACACGCCGAACACTTCACACCGGGCATACGGAAGACTGGTGGGGTGCAGAGATCAGCAGTGCGGCCCAGCCCGGTCTTCATCGGCATCCTCGCGGTCGCGGTCGTCGGCGGAATCCTGGCTGCGTACGGTGATTCCCTCGGACTCAACGGTAACCGGGACCCGCTCTACGTCACCGGTGTCGTACTCCTCGTCGCGGGTGGCTGGATCGCTTCGCTGACCTTGCACGAGTTCGGGCACGCCTTCGTCGCGTACCGCGGCGGCGACGCCGGGGTCGCCCAGAAGGGCTACCTCACCCTCGACGTGCGGCGCTACACCGACCCCGTCCTGTCGATCGTGCTGCCGCTGATCTTCCTCATCATCGGCGGCATCCCGCTGCCCGGTGGCGCGGTGTGGATCAACCGCGGCGCGCTGCGCAACCGCGCGACGTCGTCGTGGGTGTCGCTCGCCGGCCCGCTGTCGAACCTCGGGGTGGGCGCCGCGCTGTGCCTCGTGGCGGCGCTGATCCCGATGTCGCCCGGCCTCTTCTACGGCCTGTCCTACCTCGCGCTGTTGCAGGTGATGACGTTCCTGATCAACATCCTGCCCATCCCCGGCCTCGACGGCTGGGGCGCGATCGAGCCGTACCTCTCGCCGCAGGCGCGGGCGTTCGGCGCGCGGGTGCGACCGTGGGCGCCGCTGGTGCTGTTCGCTCTGTTCTTCGCGTTCCGCCCGCTGTCCGACGCACTCTGGTACGTCGCCGGCCTGATCTTCGACGCGTTCGGCGGCAGTGGTCTCGCCGCGGCCATCGGCCAGCAGGCCTTCCTCTTCTGGCGGTGACCCGAACCCGGGCTCAGGAGAACGAAGCCCAGTGCGAGTGGGTCATCAGCCACTCGTGCGCCCGCTTCCACGCCCGCTTGAGTCCCGAGCGCTCACCGAGGTAGTCGCCCGCCGCGCCCACCACCGGCACCATCCCGAGTGCCCGGTGGTAGAAGCGGCCGCGCGGGCGCTTCTCGAGTTCCTCCGTGATGCCCCACAGCGAACGCCCGAGCCGCCAGAGCGTCCCGGCGGCGGCTCTCACCGTCACCTTGCCGTGGGCGCGTTCGGATTCCGTGAGTTCTTCGGTGAGCCGCGCGGCCTCACTGTCCTCTGCGGACTCGTCCGCGGGCTTGCCGGCGGCGAGCGCCGCGTCGATCTCGCGCTCGAAGAGCACCGCCGCGATCAGCCGCACCCGGCTGCCGACGTCGGTCACGCCGTACTCCCCCGCGATCGCGCACAGCAGCAACCCCTGCGAAGCGGCGCCGAGCGTGTCCTGCACCGGCAGCCGGTCGGCGAGCGCGCCGCCGAGGCCGGGGATCGAGGTGAGCACCGACGTGAGCCGGCCGACGCGGTTGACCCACCAGCCGCAGCGCTCGTCGATGTCCATGCGGGCCCACGCGGCGGTGCCGGGCACCTTCACCGACGTGAGCGCGCCGAGCACCTTTTCCTTGAAGCCGTCGTCGGCTAACTCGTCGTCGCCGGCTTTGCGGGCGCGGCCCCGCAGCCCGAACGGGTCCGACTCGCGCAGTGCGTCGAGCATCGGCGCGCAGGCGCGGACGAACGGGCGCAGCACCGCCACCACGTGCCGGTCCGAAATGGCCTCAGCCACGGAGCTTTCCCTTCGCCGCCGCCGCGCGGCCCAGCCCGCCGCCGAGCACGAGCGCGCCGGGCAGCGCGCTCGCGCCGAGCAGCAGGAGCGCCCGCCAGTCCTGCACGAGCACGAGGTCGCCGCCCGGCCCGGTGAGCCCGATGGCGAACACCACGACCACCCACACCGCGAGCGGCACCCAGGACAGCCCCGGCCGCACGAGTTTCCCGGCCGTGAGCACCAGCCACGGCGTGGTGACCGCGCCGACGAGCGCCGTCAGCGGCAGCGGCACCTCCCCGAGGGTGCCGACGCGCAACGGCAGGAAGAAGACCTCGAGCAACGCCAGCAGCAGGGCGTCGAGGCTGAGCAGGCCCAGGATCAGGCGCTGTTCGGCACTCAGCGGGGCCGGCACGTCACAGCCCGCCGAACAGGTCGGTGTCCGCGCCGGCCGCGTCGCCGTGGGCGAGCACGAAGTACTCGGCGGGCGGGATCGGCTGCGCGATGTCGTTGGTGAGGGCGAAGTGCACGACCTCGCCGTCCGCGCTGTGCGCCACGGTCAGCTGAGTCTCGTGGGCACGCAGGGCCGCGACCTTCGCGTCGAGGTGGGCCGAGGTGTCGAGCACGGTGGTGACCTTCTCATCCGGGGTGCCGGGAAGCTCGTCGTCCTGGGGTACCCGGAAGGGTGAGCCGCCACTCGCCCGCAGTCGCGCGAGCCCCGCGTCGACCGCGGCCCGGGAGTGCACCACGTGGAAGACGCGCTCGACCGAGGCCGCGCGCGGGGCCGCGGCCATGGTGATGTCGTGGGCGCGGATGTGGTCGGGGTGACCGTAGCCGCCGAAGGAGTCGTAGGTGACCACGACCTGGGGCGCCAGCTCGTCGAGCAGTGCGGCCAGCTGCGCCGCCTGCTCATCGGGGCTGCCGCCGGCGAACGCGCGCGGGTGGTTCGCGGCCGCAGTGCCCGCCATGCCCGAATCGCGCCACCGGCCCATACCGCCGAGGTAGGAGTGCCGGGTCACGCCGAGCGCGGCGCACGCGGCCGCGAGCTCGCCCGAGCGGTACCCGCCGAGCTGGTCCGCGGCACCGGACGCCAGCAGCGCGAGCCGCGGCGGCACGATCTCGCCTTCCTCGCCGAGAGTGCACGTGACCACCGAAACCTCGGCGCCCTCGGCGGCGTAGCGGGCGATCGTGCCGCCGGTGGTGATGGTCTCGTCGTCGGGGTGCGCGTGGACGAGCAGGAGCTTTCGGATCACGGCACCAGGTTAATGAACTCCGTCCCCGGCTCCGGGACCCCGGCGTTCTCGTTCCCGGAACGTTCCGCGGCAGGGGTTCCGCCCTCCGCGCCCCGGCGTCCCGGAATGGACTGGACACCCGCTCCGGCCCGCAGTCCGGTAAACGATCGCGGGCGTTCACGAGATCAGGTTAATTCCTTGTCACTTCCGGTTTGTCACGGCTGTATGACTAGTCCATTCGCGGGGTCCACAAAGATGATGACGTCGGTTATTGTCCCCCGAGCCGAATGACCCACCACCCGTGGACGTCCCCGATCGGGGGCAGCGATGATCGAGATTTAGTTACCATGAGTAGTCGATCAACCGCAGAACCCGAGGTGGACATAGGCAAGACGAGATTGCTGTTCCATCACGATCTCACTGAGAGTGTCCGGATCGATAGTTTTGACGCCTGTCCACTGCCTAGGTTGCACGACTACGGTGAGCTAGCTCGATTACATCGAAGCTTGCGGTCAGGAAGAGGTCGCCTCGCAAACCCGCGACGGCGTCGAGCAAGGAGAATGAATGTTAGTGACGACTAGGTCGCGCGCCGCGAAGCTCGGTGCGTTCGTCGCGGGCGCGGCCCTTCTGCTCTCCGCTTGCGGGGGCGGCGGTGGCGGCAACAGCGCGGTGCAGACCGGGCAGGCCTTCGCCGGCTGCGACAAGGACCCGAACACCTGCAACTCGGTTGCCGCGGATCAGCTGCAGCAGGGCGGCGACGTCACGTACGCCATCGAGAAGAACATCCCCAACTGGAACGTGACCTCGGCCGAGGGCAACGTGTTCGAGACGGGCATGGTCACCAAGGGCATCCTGCCCTACACCTTCTACGCGACGCCGGACCTCAAGCCGGTCCTGAACAAGGACTTCGTGGAGTCGGCGGACATCACCAGCACCAACCCGCAGGTGGTCGTCTACAAGATCAACCCGAAGGCGTCCTGGGACGACGGCACCCCGGTGTCGGCCGACGACTTCATCTACAACTGGAAGGTCCAGAACGGCAAGGACTGCCCCGACTGCCAGGCCGCCACGACCTCGGGCTACGACCAGATCCAGTCGGTCGTCGGCTCGGACAACGGCAAGACGGTCACCGCGACCTTCTCCAAGCCGTTCACCGACTGGCGCCAGCTGTGGAGCTCCTCGGGCGCGATGTACCCCGCGCACCTGGCCGCCCAGCACGGTGACACCAAGACCCCGGCCGGCCTCGCCTCGTCGTACAAGTGGTTCGGCGACACCGTGCCGACCTGGACCGCCGGTCCGTTCAAGATCTCGAAGTTCGTGAACAACCAGTCGGTCACCGAGGTCCCGAACGACAAGTACTGGGGCGCCAAGCCGCACCTGTCGAGCGTGATCTTCCGCATCATCACCGACGCCACCCAGGAGCCGACGGCCCTGCAGAACAACGAGGTCCAGGTCATCTACCCGCAGCCGCAGGTCGACCTCGTGAACCAGGTCAAGAACATGCCGAACATCTCCTCCTACATCGGCCTCGGCCTGACCTGGGAGCACTTCGACTTCAACCTGAAGTCGCCGGGCCTCGACAACAAGGCGCTGCGCCAGGCGCTGTTCACGGCGATCAACCGCAAGGACATGATCGCGAAGACGGTCGGCCAGTTCACGAACAAGGTCGAGCCGCTGAACAACCACAACTTCATGCCGCAGCAGCAGGGCTTCAAGGACGTCGTGTCGTCGACCGGTCAGGGCACCGGTGACATCGACAAGGCGAAGAAGATCCTCACGGACGCCGGTTACAAGCTCAACGGCACGCAGCTGCAGGACCCGTCGGGCAAGAACGTCGGCCCGTACCGCATCCGCTACACCGTCGGCAACCAGATCCGCCAGGACGAGTGCGAGCTGTTCGCGGCGGCTGCCAAGCAGCTGGGCATCACCGTGAACGTGTCGCCGACCGACGACCTCGGTGACACCACCACCAAGGGCGACTACGACATCATCGTGTTCGCCTGGGTGTCCTCGCCGTTCCCGTTCGCGGGCGCCGTCCAGAACTGGGTCACCGGTCAGGGCAGCAACTACGGCAAGTACTCCAACCCGCAGGTCGACAGCCTGATCGCCCAGGCCAACACCGAGACCGACCAGGCCAAGGCCACGGACCTGCTGAACCAGGCCGACCAGATCATGTCCGACGACGCGTACGTGCTTCCGCTGTACCAGAAGCCGACCTTCATCGCTTCGTCCGACAAGATCGGGAACATCCGCAACAACTCCACGCTCGACGCCCCGGTCTACAACATGGCGGAGTGGGGCCTCCGCAAGTGATCACCACCCGGTAGATTCCGCGGGTAGATTCACGCAGGACAACCGGTGAGGGGCCGGCACATCGCCGGCCCCTCACCGCATGTCCGAACCGTCAAGTCCGCTTCATCCCGAACTCCAGATTTGCCTCTCTCGTCGCCCCGGCCCTGCCACCACAAGCGGCGGGTTCGCGGCAGAACCACCAGAGCAGGAAGACCTCCATGCTTGCCTTCGCACTGCGCCGGCTCTTCGTCTCGGTGCCGATCCTCATCGTGTCGACGTTCCTCGTCTTCGTGATGGTGTCGCTCTCGGCCAACCCGTTGAGCTACCTGATCCAGAGAAACCCGCCCCCGCCCCCGCAGACGATCGAGCTCGAGCGGATCCGCCTGCACCTCGACCAGCCGATCCTCGAGCGGTACTGGCACTGGATCACCGGGGTCCTCAGCGGTGACTTCGGCCCGTCGGTGCAGTCGAACCTGAACATCGGCCACGAGGTCTTCGTCCGCTTCGGCGTGACCCTGCGCCTGATCGTGCTGGCCATGATCGTGGCCCTGATCCTCGCTGTGGTCATCGGCGTGATCAGCGCGGCCCGCCAGTACTCGAAGTTCGACTACACCGCGACCTTCTTCGGCTTCCTGTTCCTGTCGATGCCGTCGTTCTGGTTCGCCATCGTGCTCAAGCAGATCGGCATCGGGATCAACACCTCCGTCGGCGACCAGGTCTTCTACACGATCGGCTCCTCGTCGGTGATCACACCCGACGGGTTCGGGGCACAGCTCGGCGACGTCGTCGGCCACCTGATCCTGCCGACCATCTCGCTCGCGCTCACGAGCTACGCGGCCTGGAGCCGCTTCCAGCGCGCGTCGATGCTCGAGGTCCTCAACAGCGACTACGTGCGGCTCGCCCGGGCCAAGGGCCTGCCGCGCTGGACCGTGACCCGCCGGCACGCGCTGCGCAACGCGCTCATTCCGCTCACGACCGTGACCGCGCTGGACATCGGCGCGATCCTCGGCGGTGCCGTGGTGACCGAGACCGTGTTCCAATGGCAGGGCGCAGGCACGTTCCTGCTGAACGCGATCCGGCAGAGCGACGTCTACGCCGTGGAGGCGTGGCTGCTCATCGCCGCCACGTTCATCATCCTGCTCAACCTCATCGCCGACCTGCTCTACGGCCTGCTCGACCCGAGGATCCGCTATGCGTGACGAATCGACGACCGAAGAACTGCCGACCGGGGCGGACTCCCGCCTCGACGTCGCGACGAAGCCCGACACCGCTCCCGAGCGCGAGTTCACGGTCAAGGAACGCAGCCAGGCACAGCTGGTCTTCAAGCGCTTCCTGCAGCACCGCCTGGCGATGATCAGCCTGATCGTGTTCATCCTGATCATCCTGTTCGCCTACGTCGGCCCGTTGGTCTGGAAGTTCACGCCGGCCGACATCACCCAGGACAACTCCGCGCCGCCGTCGGGCACGCACCCGTTCGGCACCGACGCGGTCGGTCACGACACGCTGGCCCAGGTGATGCGCGGGACCCAGATCTCGCTGCAGATCTCCGTGCTCATCGCGATCTTCGCGACGATCGTGGGCACCATCTGGGGCTCGATCGCCGGGTACTACCGCGGCTGGATCGACACGGTCCTGATGCGCATCTCCGACCTCGTGCTCACGCTGCCACTGCTCGCCGTCGCCGCCGTGCTGGCCCACCAGGTGGGTGGCACGTGGTGGCTGATCGCGGTGGTCATCGCCGGCCTGTACTGGGCCTACGTGTCCCGCGTCGCGCGCGGTGTCGTGCTCTCCTTGCGCGAGAAGGAGTTCGTGGAAGCCTCGAAGGCGCTCGGCGCGAGTGACGCGCGGATCATCTTCCGGCACCTGGTGCCCAACGCGCTCGGCGCGATCATCGTGAACCTGACGATCCTGGTGTCGATCGGCATCCTGCTCGAGACCGCGCTGTCGTTCATCGGGTTCGGCGTGCAGCCGCCCGACACGTCGCTGGGCCTGCTCGTGAGCAACGCGCAGACCGCGGTCGACACCCGCCCGTGGCTGTTCTACTTCCCGGGCGTGTTCATCATCCTGATCGCGCTGACGATCAACTTCATCGGGGACGGCCTGCGCGACGCGTTCGACCCCCAGCAGACGAAGGTGCGCGCATGACCGAGTACGACACCCGTGGTGGCGGCGACCCCGTCCTCGTGGTGGAGGACCTGAAGGTCCAGTTCCCAACCGACGACGGCGTGGTCAACGCCGTGCGCGGCGTGAGTTACCAACTGCAGCGCGGCGAGGTGCTCGGGATCGTCGGCGAGTCCGGCTCCGGCAAGTCCGTGACGTCGATGGCCGTGATGGGTCTCCTGCCGCGCACCGCCAAGATCTCCGGCTCGATCCGCTTCGGCGGGGTCGAGCTGCTGAAGGCCGGCGAGAAAGAGCTCAACAAGGTCCGCGGCAAGGGCATCGCGATGGTCTTCCAGGACCCGATGACCTCGCTGAACCCGGTGTACACCGTGGGCGACCAGATCGCCGAGGCGATCACCGCCCACCACGACGTGCGCAAGGACGTGGCCAGGAAGCAGGCGATCGACCTGCTCGACCTGGTGCGCATCCCGAACCCGAAGCAGCGCGCGGACGAGTACCCGCACCAGCTCTCCGGCGGTATGCGCCAGCGCGTGGTGATCGCGATCGCCATGGCGAACAACCCGGACGTGATCATCGCCGACGAGCCGACCACGGCCCTCGACGTGACCGTGCAGGCCCAGATCCTCGAAGCGCTGCAGGCGGCGCAGAAGGAAACGGGCGCGGCGATGGTGCTCATCACCCACGACCTCGGCGTGATCGCCGGCCAGGCCGACCGCGTGCACGTGATGTACGCCGGCAAGGTGGTGGAGTCCGGCACCGTCGACGAGATCTTCTACACGCCGCGGATGCCGTACACGCTGGGTCTGCTGGGCAGCCTGCCCCGCCTCGACGTGAAGACCGAACGCCTCACGCCGATCACCGGCTCGCCGCCCGCGACCACGAACATGCCGCCGGGCTGCCCGTTCAGCCCGCGGTGCCCGATCGCGCAGGACATCTGCAACGAGACCGAGCCGCCGCTGGTGCCCGGCCCCGGCATGCAGTTCGCCGCCTGCCACTTCACCGAGCAGGTGATCGGCCGTGACCCGGCCGAGCTGTTCAGCGCCACTTCGGCCGACACGGCTGCCGTCCCGGTCACCGTCGACGCCGCGACCGACACGGAGACGATCTGATGAGCGAGAACCGGACGCCCGTCCTCTCCGCGCAGAACCTGGTCAAGCACTTCCCCATCCGCGGCGGCGGCGTCATCCGCCGCACCACGGGGGCGGTCCAGGCCGTGTCGGGTGTGTCGTTCGACATCTACCCGCACGAGACGCTCGCGCTCGTCGGCGAGTCGGGCTGCGGCAAGTCGACCACGGCCCGCATCGCGCTGGCCCTGCAGCCGCTCACCGACGGCACGGTCACCTACGAAGGCCGCGACCTGGCCAAGATGTCGAAGCGCGAGCTGCAGCGCCTGCGCCGCGACATGCAGATCGTGTTCCAGGACCCGTACGCCTCGGTGGACCCGCGGCTGCCGGTGAACGAGATCATCGCCGAGCCCCTGCGCATCCACGGCCTCTACGACAACGGCGGCCGCCAGCAGGTCCGTGACCTGATGAAGACCGTGGGCCTGCGCCCGGAGCACGGCAACCGCTTCCCGCACGAGTTCTCCGGCGGTCAGCGCCAGCGCATCGGCATCGCCCGCGCGCTCGCGCTCAAGCCGAAGGTGCTGGTGCTCGACGAACCGGTGTCGGCGCTCGATGTGTCGATCCAGGCCGGTGTGCTCAACCTGCTGAAGGACCTGCAGGCGGAGCTCGGGCTGTCGTACCTGTTCGTGTCGCACGACCTTTCGGTGGTGCGCCACGTGTCCGACCGCATCGCGGTGATGTACCTCGGCAAGATCGTGGAGACCGCACCTTCCGAGGACCTCTTCAACAACCCGACGCACCCGTACACGCAGGCCCTCATCTCGGCCATCCCGGTGCCGGACCCGCGCAAGGAACGCACCCGCCAGCGCATCGTCATCACCGGCGACGTGCCCAGCCCGGCGAACCCGCCCTCGGGCTGCCGCTTCCGCACCCGCTGCCCGAAGTTCGCGAACGAACTCGACGACGCGGGCCGCAAGAAGTGCTCGACGGAAGAACCGCTGCTGGTCGACCACGGCCAGGGTCACCCGACGGCGTGCCACTTCGCCGAGAGCCTGCAGCTGATCTGAGTTCCACTCGACGACGAACGCCCCGGTGCCTTGGTTCGCACCGGGGCGTTTTTCGCTGGTGGCAAAGGAGACTCCCGCGTGATCACCGATCCGACACTCCTGCGCATCGGCGAGGCGGTGCTGCTCGGACAGGGCGGCGACCGGGCCGCCGCGCGCCGCTCGTTTCCGAAATCTGGGCCGAAATCGGTGGCGTGCAAGGAGATCCGCTGCACCGGTGCACACTCGCCCACGCCATGGCCGATGTGCAGGACGACGTACACGAAGAACTGCTCTGGGACGAGCGCGCCCTGGCGGCCGCTCAGTACCTGACCGACACCCGCATGGCGGAGGCCGGACTGACGCTGACGGTGGCCGGGTTGTCGCCCTCCCTGCACCTCAACCTGGCCGAGTGCCATCGCAAGCTGGGCGATCTCAGCCGCGCGCGCCACCACCTCCACGAGGCGGAGGCGACGATCGACGCTCTGGGCGACGACGAGTACGGAGAGCTGATCCGGCAGGGCCTGCGGCAGATCGCCGATCACCTGCGCTGATCCACCGGGCGCGAGGCCCTCAGCTCGTGCCGCGCGTCCAGTTCACCGCCGAGCCGAACGGGCCCAGCATCGGCGGCCCCGGCGTCAGCCCGGAGATTCCCTTGCCCACCGCCAGGGTCTCGGCTTCCTGGAACAACGGGATCACCACGTTGTTCGACCACAGCTCGGGTTCCAGGGTCTTCAGCGCGTCGGCCAGGGTGGTGGAGCCGGTGAGGGCCGAGTCGATCGAGGCTTGGAGGCTTTCGTCGCACAGGCCGGCGGAGTTGGCGGGTACCACGGGCTTCGTCTTGTCCGGGGTGGCCTGGTCGGGGGCGCAGCCAAAGGTGGACGCGAGCACCGTGGCCGGGTCGCCGCCGACCGGTTGGGGGACCACGGCGATGTCGACGCCGACGTTGCCCCCTGCGTCGGGCTGCTGCTGGCCGTCGAGCACGGGCATGGCGAGCAGCGACGCGAACAGGTCGCGTGGCTCGGGCTTGATGGTGTTGACCTGCACGCCGCCCGCGATGAGCTCGTCGGAGAGTTCCTTCGCGATCGACGCGTAGGGCTCTTCCTCCCCCGGCGAGGCGACGACCAACGACAACGTCTTGGTGCCCTTGCGCCAGACGCCGGCTTCCTTCGTGTAGCCGGCGGCCTTGAAGTAACCCTCGGCCTTCGTGAGGTCGGGCGCGGCGGGCGGACCGGCCGGGATCGTGGCCGCGTAGCCGGCGCCGGTGGGCGGGATGACCTGGGCGTCGGCCTTCAGCGCGGCCGCCGGACCGCCCATGGCGCCCGCCGCGATGAGCTTGCCGCGGTCCAGCAGGGCCGCCACGCCCTGGCGGACCTGGCGGTCGGAGAGCGCCGCGCTGACGGGCCGCAGCAGCACGGTGGCCACCGTGGGCCGGGGCAGGGTCGTGAGCTTCACGGCGGAGCCGAGCTCGTTGAGCAGCTGCAGGCCGTTGGCGTCGGTGCGGGTGATCGAGAACTGGTCGTTGCCGCTGCGCAGCGCGGCGGCGATGCCCGATGGGTCGGAGCGGCGCAGGACCAGGTTGTCGACGGCCGCGGGCTTGTCCCAGTAGCGGTCGTTGCGCTGCAACGTCACCTCGCCGCGGGCGGTGTCGATGGTCTTGATCGCGAACGGTCCCCCGACGGCCGGGAAGTTCGTGGCCAGCGCGGCCTGCCAGCCGCCCGGCAGGTCCTTGAGCAGGTGCTGCGGGAGCAGGTTGTCGAACAACGTCTGCCACGCCGGGTACGGCTTGCTGAAGGTGACCTCGACGCCCTTACCGCCGTCGCGCGACTCGATGTCGCTGATGAGCCGGTAGCCGGCGGGCTCGATCACGCCGGGCTGGGTCTTCATGGCGTCGGCGAGGTAGGTGAAGTCCTCGGTGGCGATCGGCGCGCCGTCGGACCACGAGGCCTCGGGGCGGATCTCGTACTTCACCGTGAACGGCACCTGCGACACGACCTCGGCCGAGGTCATGAGCGTCTTGTCGAGCGTGCGCTTGCCGTCGTCGGACTGGCGGAACACCGAGGGCAGCAGCAGCTGCGACAGCGCCGAGGTGACGGTGGACGAGTCGGCGAGCGTGTGCGGGTTGTAGCCGCCCACCACGTCGTCGATGCCCACCACGATCTGCGACGGCGCGGGCTGCGTGGTCGAGGTCGCCGGCGGCACCGACGTGACCACCGGGGGCGGCGGCGTGTTCGAGCACGCGGCGAGGAGCGCCCCCGCGAGCGCCAGCACCGGCGCCGCCTTGCGTCCCATCCGCACGCGTACCCTCCCGATTTCCCCACGGTCCGAGCCGACATGCTGCCACGCCGGAGCCCGCTCGGCACCGAGATTCCCACATCCGGCCGGACCGGCCGACACCGGAGTGGATACCGCCAACCGGAGGACGTCCGGGAACGCCGTCCGGTTCCCGCCGGTGAAGAACAGCGAAGGGCGCCGCTCCCCGATGAGGGGGACGGCGCCCTTCGAAGCGAAAGCGTCAGCCGTTCTCGCGGCTCTTGGCGCGCGAACGCTCCTTCGCCCGGGTGTTGATGTCCAGCGTGACCTTGCGCACCCGCACGACCTCCGGCGCGACCTCCACGCACTCGTCGACCGAGCAGAACTCCAGCGCCTCTTCCAGGCCCATCTTGCGCGGGCGGGCCAGCGTCTCCATCACGTCGGCGGAGGACTGACGCATGTTCGTCAGCTTCTTCTCCTTGGTGATGTTGATGTCGAGGTCCTCGAAGCGCGGGTTCTCGCCCACGACCATGCCCTCGTAAACCTCGGCGCCCGGCTCCACGAAGAAGGTGCCGCGGTCGGCCAGCTGGATCATCGCGTACGCGGTGACCGGGCCGGTCCGGTCGGCGACCAACGAGCCGCTGTGGCGGGTGCGGATCTCGCCCGCCCACGGGAAGTAGCCCTCGAACACGTGGTTCGCGATGCCGGTGCCGCGGGTCTCGGTGAGGAAGTCGGTGCGGAAGCTGATCAGGCCGCGCGACGGGAGCACGTACTCGAGCTTGATGCGCCCGGTGCCGTTGCCGCTCATGTCTTCCATGCGGCCCTTGCGCGCCGCGAGCAGCTGCGTGATCGCGCCGAGGTGCTCCTCGGGCGAGTCGATGTACAGGCGCTCGAACGGCTCGTGCAGCTTGCCGTCGATCGTGCGCAGCACCACCTGCGGCTTGCCGACGGTGAGCTCGAAGCCCTCGCGCCGCATCTGCTCGACGAGGATGGCCAGCGCCAGCTCGCCGCGGCCCTGGACCTCCCAGGTGTCGGGGCGCTCGGTCGGCAGCACGCGGATCGAGACGTTGCCGATCAGCTCCTGGTCGAGGCGGGCCTTCACCAGGCGCGCGGTGACCTTGTCGCCGCCGTTGCGGCCGGCCAGCGGCGAGGTGTTCACGCCGATGGTCATCGAGATCGCGGGCTCGTCGACGGTGATCCGGGGCAGCGCCACCGGGTTGTCCGAGTCGGCCAGCGTGTCGCCGATCGTGATGTCCGGGATACCCGCGATGGCGACCAGCTCGCCCGCGCTGGCCTCGAGAGCCGGCACGCGGGTGAGGGCCTCGGTCACGAGCAGCTCGGAGATGCGCACGTTCTGCGTGGTGCCGTCTTCGCGCATCCAGGCCACGGTCTGGCCCTTGCGCAGCTTGCCGGCGTGGATGCGGATCAGCGCGATGCGGCCGAGGAAGTTGGACGCGTCGAGGTTGGTGACCAGGGCCTGCAGCGGCGCGTCGAGGTCCGCGGCGGGCGGCGGCACGTGGCGCAGCAGGGTGTCGAACAGCGGGTCGAGGTTCTCGCTCTCGGGGATCTCGCCGTCGGCGGGCTGCTCCAGGCTCGCCTTGCCGGCGCGCGCGGAGGCGTAGACCACGGGCAGGTCGAGGATCGCGTCGTGGTCGGCGTCCTCGATGTCGCTGGCCAGCTCCAGGAGCAGGTCGTGGGTCTCCTCGACGACCTCGGAGATGCGGGCGTCCGGGCGGTCGGTCTTGTTCACGACCAGGATCACCGGCAGGCCGGCCTCGAGGGTCTTGCGCAGCACGAAGCGGGTCTGCGGGAGCGGGCCCTCGCTCGCGTCCACGAGCAGCACGACGCCGTCGACCATCGACAGGCCGCGCTCGACCTCACCGCCGAAGTCGGCGTGGCCCGGGGTGTCGATCACGTTGATCGTGACCTGGCCCTCGGGCGTCTGGCGGTGGATGGAGGTGTTCTTCGCGAGGATGGTGATGCCCTTTTCCCGCTCGAGTTCACCGGAGTCCATCACGCGGTCGACGATCTCGGCTCGCTCGGCGAAGGCACCGGACTGCCGGAGCATGGCGTCGACCAGGGTGGTCTTCCCGTGGTCGACGTGTGCGACGATGGCGACGTTGCGCAGGTCGGGCCGCGTCTTGCCGGACGCACGGCCGGGTTCGACTGCGGTGGCGCTGGCTGCGGGCACGCGAAGACTCCTGAACTTCAAAGGCGGGTGGGTGGCCGCGTCGCGGGCGGATCGATGGCCTCCACCAGAACGGCTTCGCCACCTCAACCGGCATCGTGACCGGCTTTGGCCACACGCGGACTTCATCAGGGTACCTGTAGCCGAAGTGTGAGGACCGCCACGCCCCACAATCGGTTAGGCTCACCTAACCTGAAGCATCGAGAATTGCCGTCGAGGACGTGGGAGCCCAACGTGGGCAAAAAGGACAAGAAGCAGCCGGACGACCCCCGCGCGGTCGTGCGCAAGCTGATGAAGGCCGGCAAGGTCAAGAAGAAGTGCTGCCGGTCGTCCTCGCGGTGCAAGAAGTGCCCCGTGCTCGCCTTGAAGAAGGCGAAAACGGACCTCTCCGCCGCGGCCTGAACCTGGAGCTCGACCCTCGGCCGGCGGCCACAGTTCCGCCAGGTTTCACCGGCCGTTTCCGGCCGGTGGCCCCGGTTTCCGCCCCGAACGCGGTCAGTGCGGCACGGCCTCGTTGACCAGCCGCAGCTCGGGCGCCGTCTTCGTCGGCGAGAACTCGATCACCTCGTACTGGGCGAGGTGCTGAGTCGCGAACGGGTCGGTCGCGAGGATGGCGTCGAGCTTCCCGCGGGCCATCGGCCGCGTGATGATCACACCGCCCGTGCGCGGCTTCTGGCGGCCGGAGGCGAGGAAGTGCCCGCGGTCGTACTGGGTCGCCAGCCACTCGGCGTGGTCGGGCAGCGCGAGGTCGATCTCCTCGATGGGCGCGGTGTAGGTGAGCAAGACGACAAACATGGTTCGACGGTAAACCGTGTTCTGCCCCACGGCACCCGCAAGTGTTCTAAGGTGTGCTCCATGTTCGCGCACAGCTCCCAGTGGTGGCCGCCCTCCGGCGGCCCCGAAGCTCTGCGCTGAAACCAGCGAAGGCCGCCCCGGTGGGCGGCCTTCTCGCTTGTCAGGCGGGTCTCCTCCCGGGGCACACACCCAGGAGAGGAACCCCCGTGGTCCAGTTATCCGGCATCACCCCGTCCGGCCACGTGCAGCTCGGCAACCACCTCGGCGCACTGCGGCGCTGGGCGGCCGAGGGGCAGCCCGACGACCTGTACTTCGTGTCCGACCTGCACGCCATGACCACGGCCCACAACCCCGCGAAGCTGCGCGCGCTGGCCACCGAGCAGCTCGCCGTGCTCGTGGCCACGGGCATCGCGCCGGAGCGGGTGTTCGTGCAGTCGGACATCGCGAAGGAGCTGGGCGCGCTGACGTGGGTGCTCGAGTCCACGTGCACCTACGGCGAGGCCGCCCGGATGATCCAGTTCAAGGAGAAGTCCAAGGGCCAGGCCGGGGTGCGGCTGAGCCTGCTCACCTACCCGGTGCTGATGGCGGCCGACATCCTGCTGCAGGGCGCGTCGAGGGTGCCCGTGGGCGAGGACCAGCGCCAGCACGTGGAGCTCACGCGGGTGCTCGCGCGGCGCTTCAACACCACCTACGGCGAGGTCTTCACCGTGCCGGAGGCGACACTGCCGCCCGCCGGCGCACGGGTGAAGGACCTGGCCGACCCGACGCGCAAGATGTCGAAGTCCGCTCACGACGCCGTCGGGGTGATCTTCGTGCTCGACGATCCGGACCAGGTGCGCCGCAAGATCCGCCGCGCGCGCACCGACGGCGGGTCCGTGCCCGCGTACGCCCCGGAAAGCCGGCCGGGCATCGCGAACCTGCTGGACATCCTCGCCGCCTGCACCGGCGGCGACCCGGCACAGCTGGCCGACGCGTACCCGTCCTACGGCGTGCTCAAGGACGCCGTCGCCGACGCCGTGATCGAGGAGCTGCGGCCGGTGCGGGAACGCACGCTGGCGCTGCTCGCCGACACCGCCGAGCTCGAACGCGTCCGCAAGGCCGGGGCCATCCGGGCCGCCGAGCGGGGCGAGCACCGGCTGACCTCGGCGCTGCGCCTCATCGGCGCCGGCTGAAGATCTCACGACGGCGGGTTTTCCTTGCCACGGCAGGGAAAACCCGCTCGTCAGCCGAGGAGCAGCGCCCGCAGCGCCGGGATGAGCCCACGGTCCGCCGGCAGCCAGTCGACTTCGTCGAGCTCGTCGGGCCCCACCCAGCGCAGCGCCGTGTGCTCGACCGCGCGTGGTTCGTCGCCCGGGGAGATGAGCGCGGCGGAGTACACGCGCAGCACCTTCCCGCCCGGCAGCGGCACCTCTTCGCCGACGCGACCGCCCACCGTGACGGCCACGTCGAGCTCTTCCTGACACTCGCGAGCCAGCGCGTACGAGTCGCTCTCGCCCTCTTCGACGCGTCCGCCCGGCAGTTCCCATTGTCCCGCGTGGTGCGGCGGCCACGCCCGCTGCTGCGTGAGCAACTTCCCGTCGCGCACCAGCGCCGCCCCGACGATGACCCCGTCCATCGGCCCAGTCTCCCGCACGGCGTTCACCCGCGCGCCGCGGCCCGATCCGCGCGCCACCTGACCTCGAAGCGCGCACCACCGTCCGGCGATTCCCCCACCCGCACGCGCCCGCCACGGCGGCGTACGGCCTCGGCAACCATCGCCAGGCCGAGGCCCGTTCCGCCCGATGAGCGCGCGCGGTCGTCGGCCACGCGGTAGAAGCGGTCGAACACCTTGGCCCGGTGCTCGGGCGCGATGCCGGGCCCGTCGTCGTCCACCACCACGCGCACGTCGGACCGCGAGGCGAGCACGGACACCACGATCTGGCCGGCGGCGTAGCGGCAGGCGTTGCGCAGGAGGTTGTCGAGCACCAGCTCGACCTCCGAGTGCGTCGCCATGGCCCAGGCCTGCGCGACGGCGGCGCTCACCCGCGTTTCGGGCGCACCGGCCGGCAGCCGGTGCACGGCCGCGCGGACCTGGCTGACCAGGTCGACCGGTTCGGTGGGCGGCACCTCGCCGGCGTCGGAGCGGGCCAGTGACAGCAGGCCGTCGAGCAGGGTCGAGAGGCGTTCGGCCTCGGCGAGGATGTCGGTGAGCGTCTCCTGCGCCAGCTCCGGGTTCGGGTTCGTCACGGCGACCTCGGCCTGCACGCGGATCGACGCGACGGGCGAGCGCAGCTCGTGGGCCGCGTCGCCGGTGAAGCGGCGAAGCCGGCTGCTCACCTCTTCCTGGCGGGCCAGCAGCGCGTTGAACTCCTCGGCGAGCGCGCGCAGTTCGTCGTTCGACGTCGGCAGCGGCAGCCGCGAGCCCGGCGGCAGCGAGCGCACCAGGCCGCGCATGCGCGCCACCGGCCGCAGCGCGAAGCGCACCACCAGCCAGGTCGCGAGGCCCGCCACGACCGCGCCGACCAGCGCGGTGAGCACCAGCCACAACCCGCCGGAGTGGACCGCCGCGGCGAACCCCACGAGACCGGCGCCTGCGACCACGAGCCGTTGACTGCCGTCCGGCGCGCTCACGACCTGGCCCCGCCACCGGTCGCCGTCGGTCTGCACGGCCACGCCCGCCTTGAGCTCCCCGATCGCGTCGGCGCTCAACGGCGGCCGCGGCAGACCGTCGACGGGTCCGCCGGAGATGTCGAGCACCCGCACGGAAACCGGGTCGGCCCCGGCCGGCGGCCGGCCCGTGGCGACCGACGCGGACGCGGGTCCGAGCGCGGCCGTGAGCTCGTGGTCCACCGAGTCGACGAGCAGCGGTTCGAGCCGGCGGGCGGCCAGTGTGGCGAGGCCGAGCAGGCAGACCAGCGTGATCGTGGTGGCCAGCACCGTGATGCGGACCTGCAGCGACCGGCCTCGCCACCACGACGGTGAGCCGATCACAACACCTCGTCCAGCTGTGTGTCGGACGCGAGGTAGCCGTGGCCGCGCACGGTCCGCAGCAGGGCGCCGGCGCCGACCGCGTCGAGCTTGCGCCGCACGTAACCCACGTAGACCTCCACGAGATTGCGCGTCACGGCCTGCTCCTCACCCCACACCGCGCGCAGCAGCTCGTCCTTCGTGACGACCGTGCCGGCGCGTCCCACGAGCACCTCCAGCAGCCCGAACTCGCGCGGCGACAACGGCACCTCGGCGCCGTCCCAGCGCACCTGCCGCAGCGCGCGGTCCACTTCGAGCGCGCCGAGCCGCAGCGTGCCGCGGGACGCCTCGGGCCCGGCGCGGCGCAGCACCGCGCGCACCTGCGCCACCAGCACGACGAAGGAGAACGGCTTCACGACGTACCCGTCGGCACCGAGGTCGAGGCCGTCGGCCTGGTCGATCTCACCGTCCTTGGCGGACACGAGCAGGACCGGCGTCGTCACGTTCTCCGCGCGCAGCTGTTGCAGCACGCGGTAACCCGAGAGGCCGGGCAGCATGATGTCGAGCAGCACCACGTCGAACGCGCCGGTGCGCGCGAGCCGCAGCCCGGACGGTCCGTCGGCCGCCGTGACCACGTCCATGTCCTCCGCGCGCAGGCCGCGTTGCAGCGCCTTGAGCACGCCCGGCTCGTCGTCGACCACCAGCACCCGAGGTTTCACGAGTCTCATCATGGCCGGTTTGCGCAGGTCGTGCGCGAGCTCTCAGCGCGATCTCAGCGGCGGGGGCCGAACATTCAGGGGTATCTCAGCGTCGAGGGGGAAACGTCGGCGCCGGGAGCCGAGCACACTGGGGCTCGGGAACACAGGGAGAGACGACATGGATCCGAAGAAGAAGGCCATCACCGCGGCCGTCGTCGGTACCGCGCTCGGCGTCGGGGGGCTCGTGGTGGTCGCGATGCCGGCTTCGGCCGGCGACGCGCCGAAGCTGCCGGCGATCAGCGCCGAGGACCTCGTGCAGTCGGTGATGACGGCCGACCCCGGCCCGTTCGACGGCACCGTCAGCGTGAGCAACGACCTCGGCCTGCCCGCGATGGGCGCCGTGGGTGGCGCGGTTCCGGGGATGAGCGCGCTGAACATCGACTCGGCGCACGTGTTCAGCGACGGCACCGGCAAGGCCAAGATCTCGCTGACCAACGGCGCCTCGCAGGAGACGATCGTCCGCGACGGCACCGCCGTGTGGGACTACCACTCCGGCAACAACTCCGTGACGAAGACGACCATCCCGGCCGACGTCGCCACGAAGCACGCCCCGGACGCCGGCGAGATGACCGACCCGGCCACGGCGACGAAGGAGCTGCTCGCGAAGGTGCGCGAGAACAGCACGGTGTCGGTTGACGGCACCGCCAACGTCGCCGACCGTCCCGCGTACGAGCTGGTCTTCACCCCGAAGCCGACCGAACGCACGCTGCTGCGCGAAATCCGCGTGGCCGTGGACTCGCAGACCCGCATGCCGCTGCGGCTTTCGGTGCTGAGCAACGGAACCACGGCGCCGGCGCTGCAGGTGGCGTTCGAGGACGTGAAGTTCGCGCCGCAGCCGGCCGACTTGTTCACCTTCACGCCGCCGCAGGGCGCCAAGGTCACGGAGAAGACTGCGAAGGTCGAAGACGAGACCAAGGCCAAGGCCAAGGCGGACGAGGCCAAGCAGGACGTGAAGCTCGTCGGTGACGGCTGGGACACCGTCATCACGGGCAAGGTGCCGGCCGACGCGCTGGCGGGCAAGAAGCCGGCGGGTGCTCCGGGCGCTTCCGAGGGTCGCGGTGCCGACCCGCAGCAGCTGCTGAGCCGCTTCGCCAAGCGCGTGAACGGCACCTGGGGCAGCGGCTACCTGGTCACCACCAAGGTCGGCGGCGCGGTGCTGACCGACGACGGGCGGTTCGCCGCCGGTGCGGTGCCGGAGCAGGTGCTCTACGAGGCGCTGGGTCAGAAGTGACCGACACGACCAGTGCGGTCGAGGCCGGGGCGGGCATCTCCCAGGAGGTGTCCGCCCCGGCGGTCCCGCTCGCCGCGCGCACGCGCGGGCTGCGCAAGGTCTACCGCGGCACGGTCGCGGTGGACCACGTCGACCTCGACGTGCCCGAGGGCGCGGTGCTCGGCATGCTCGGGCCCAACGGTTCCGGCAAGACGACCACGATCCGCATGCTGCTCGGGCTGGTGCGGCCCACCGAGGGTGAGGTCGAGCTGCTCGGGCGGCCGATGCCGGAAGGCGCGGCGCACGCGTTGCCCGACGTCGGCGCGCTCGTGGAAGGGCCGGGCTTCCACCCGTTCCTCTCCGGGCGGGACAACCTGCTGCGGTTCGCCGCCGCCGAGCCGCGGCTGGCGGCGGGGGCGATTCCGGCGGCCGTGGACGGGGCGCTCGAACGCGTGGGGCTGACGGTGGCCGCGCGCCGCCGGTACAAGGGTTACTCGCTCGGCATGAAGCAGCGCATGGGCCTGGCCGCGGCGCTGCTCGTCCCGCGCCGGATGGTGATCCTCGACGAGCCGACCAACGGCCTCGACCCCGCCGGCACGCGGGAGATCCGCCGGATCATCGCCGATCTGCACGCCGACGGCTGCACCGTGGTCGTTTCCTCGCACCTGCTCGCCGAGGTGGAGGCGACCTGCACGCACGTCGCCGTGCTGCAGTCGGGCACGGTCGTGGCGCAGGGTGAGCTGGCCGAGCTGCTGGAGTCGGGCAACGCGGCGCTGCTCGTGCGCACGCCCGACGCGGAACAAGCCGTGGAAGTGCTGCGGGAGAACCGGATCGGTGCCCGGCTGACGCCCGACGGCGTGCGCGCGGACCTCACGGCCACGCCCGCACCGCGGGTGCTGCAAGTGCTCGTGGGCGCGGGCGTCGAGGTGCACGAGGCCACCCGCGCGCGGACCGGCCTGGAGGACCTGTTCGCCCGGCTCACCGAAGGGGCCAACGGCTCCGAGACTCAGGGGGACGCATGACCACCGCCGACGTACTCACTCCCGCGGAGGCGGCATGACCACCGCCGACGTACTCACTCCCGCGGAGGCGGCATGACCACCGCCGACGTACTCACTCCCGCGGAGGCGGCATGACTACTGCGATGCTCGCGGCTCCCGTGAGCCGCACGGGCCACGACACGGTGCCGCTGCCGCGGCTCGTCGCGGCCGAGCTGCGCTGGATTTTCCGGCGCCCGCGCACGCTGGCCGTGCTCGCGCTGCTGGCGGTGATCCCGATCGTGATCGGCATCGGCCTCACGTTGGTGGACGAAAGCGGCCCCGACGGCGGGCCGGCCGACGGCGACGCGGCGCTGCTCGCGGGCGCGGTGAACAACGCGTTCGTGCTGCCGGTCGCCGCGCTCACGATGACGCTGGCGTTGCTGCTGCCGCTGGCCTCGGCCATGGCGGGCGCCGACGCGATCGCCGGCGAAGCCGCCCACGGCACGTTGCGGGGCTGGCTCGTCGCCCCCGTCAGCCGCGGCCGGCTGCTGGTGGTGAAGGCGTTCGGCGTTGCCACCGTGTGTGTGGTCGCCGTGCTGGCGATGTGCTTCACCGGTGTGGTGACGGGGCTGATCATCAACGGCACCGGCTCGATGTTCACGCTGTCGGGCACCACGCTTTCCCTCGGCGCGGCGCTGGGCCGGATCCTGCTGCTGGCCGGGTGGATCGTGCTGCAGCTGTGGGCCGTCGGCGCGATCGCGCTGGCCGTGTCGAGCTTCACCGAACACCCGATGCTCGTGGTGTCGTCGGTGCTGGCGGGCGACATCCTGTTCACGATCCTGGGGTTCCTGACCTCGCTCGACTGGCTGCACCCGTTCCTGCTCACGCGCAACTGGAGCATGGCGCCGGCGGAGATCCTGCAAGACCCGATCGACGGCTCGATGCTCACCGAAGGCGCCCTGCGCGCCGCCTGCTACATCGTGGTCGGCCTGTCCATCGCCTACGGACGGCTCGCCACGCGCGACGGCTGACGGGGGTTCAGCCGACGAAGGCGATCCCGTCCGGGTCGAGTGCGAGCCGGACGGGATCGCCGGCGCGCAGGTCCGCCGCCACGGGGGCGACGGCGTCCACTGTGGATTCCTCGAGCCGCACCACCAGCCTGAGGTGCTCGCGGCGGTGCACGGCCGCCGCGACTTCGCCTTTCACACCGGTTTCGGCCACCCGCAACGCATGCGGACGCAGGCCGAGCCGCACTGGACCGTCGGGGGTCTCGGCGAGCACGACCTCGCCGAGGTCCGTGCGCATGACCCCGCCGGCCGCCATGCCTTCGACGAACGACGTGACGCCGAGGAACTTCGCGACGTCGTCGTCGGCCGGGTGCCGCCACACCGACCGCACGGCGCCCTCCTGGCGGATCTCACCGGCGTCGAGCACGGCCACGCGGTCGGCGAGCGTGAACGCCTCTTCCTGGTCGTGGGTGACCAGCAGCGCGGTGATCTTGCTGCGCCGCAACAGGTCCGCGAGGTCGATGGCCAGCTGTTCCCGCAGCCCCGCGTCGAGGCCGGACAGCGGTTCGTCGAGCAGCAGCAGCCGCGGTTCGGGCGCGAGCGCTCGGGCCAGAGCCACGCGCTGGGCCTGCCCGCCCGAGAGCTCGGTCACGCGCCGGCGTTCGAAACCCTTGAGCCCCACCAGTTCCAGCAGCTGCTCGACGCGGGCAGCGTGCTGTGCTTTGGGGATCCCGTGCATCCGCAGGCCAAAGGCGATGTTCGCGGCGACGTCGCGGTGCGGGAAGAGCTGGCCGTCCTGGAAAACCAGCCCGAAGCCGCGCCGGTGCACGGGGACGTCGGCGAGGTCCGTGCCGTCCCAGCACACTTCGCCCGACGTCATCGGTTCCAGGCCGGTGATGGCGCGCAGCAGCGTCGACTTGCCGGAGCCGGACGGGCCGAGCAGGGCGAGCACCTCGCCGTCGGCGATGTCGAGGCGGGCTTCGCGCACCGCGGCGAACGAGCCGTAGTGCACCGTGAGGTCGCGGACGGTCAGCGCCATGTCAGAACTCCCCCACCGAGCCGTGCCCGCGAACCGAGCCGAACCGGTCGATCAGCGCGACGGCCGCGACCGTCACGATCATGAGCAGCGCGCACGCGGCGTACGCCATCTGGTTGTTGAGCTCGCCGGGACGCGAGATGAGCGTCGCGACGGCCACCGGCAGCGTCGGCGCGTCGGGGCGGGCGAGGAAGCTCGTGGCGCCGAACTCGCCGAGCGCCACCACGAACCCGAACCCGGCGGCCGCGACGAGTGAACGCGCGGTGAGCGGCAGGTCGATCTCGCGCCACACCCGGGCCGGGCTCGCGCCGAGCGTCGAGGCGGCCTGGCGCAGGCGCACGTCGACCGCGCGCAGCACCGGCAGGATCATGCGCACGACAAGCGGGATGATCACCAGCGCCTGGGCGAGCGGCACGAGCAGCGGCGACGTGCGCAGGTCGCCGGGCAGCGCGTCGAGCGTCACGAGGTACCCGAAGCCGACCGTGACGGCGGAGACGCCGAGCGGCAGCATGAGCGCGGCGTCCATCGTCTCGCCCATGCCGCGCGCGAGGCGGCCGGGCGCACGTCTGAGCGCGACGAGCACCACGCTGGCGAGCACGCCGACGGCCATCGCGAGCAGCGTGGCGTCGGTGGCGGCGGCCAGGGAGTTCTTCGCGGCGAGCCAGCCGGAGATCTGCAGGGCGTCGTTCTGCCCGGTGGAGTTGAGTGCGCGGAACCCGGCGAGGCTCCAACCGTCCGGAGTGGACACCGATTCGACCAGCAGCGCGACGATCGGCGTCATCAGCAGGGCGATCACGACGGCCGCCGCGCCGACCGTCCACCACTCACCTTTTCGCGGTCGCCGGGGCGTGGCCTGCTTGAGCTTCACGGCGTTCTCGCGTCGTTTCCGGGCGATGGCCCCCACCGCGAGGGCGGCCAGCACGGCGGCGAACTGGATGAGCGAGAGCGCGGCCGCGCCGGAGAGGTCGAGCAGGTCGACCGTACGCAGGTAGATCTCGGTCTCGAGCGTGCGGTAGCGGCCGCCGCCGAGGATGAGCACCACGCCGAAACTGGTGGCGCAGAAGAGGAACACGACCGCCGCGGCCGACGCGACGGCCGGGCCGAGCGCGGGCAGCGTCACCGTGCGGAACGCGCGCCACGGCGAGGCCCCCAGCGCCCGCGCGGCCTCCGTCGCCCGCGGGTCGAGGTGGCTCCACAGCCCCGCGACCGTGCGGGCGACCACGGCCACATTGAAAAACGCGTTGGCCAGCACCAGCGGCAGCACCCCGCCGTCGGGCCACAGCGCCCGGAACGCGAGCCCGACGACCACCGTCGGCAGCACGAACGGCACCAGCACCAGCGTGCGCGCGAGACCGACGCCCGGCAGCTTCACGCGCGCGAGCACGTACGCCACCGGCAGCCCCGCGACCAGGGCGACGACCGTCGCCGCGGCGGCGCTGACCAGCGTGAACGCGGCGAGCTGCCACGTCTGCGCTTCGGCCAGCACCGTGTCCACGCCGCCGGCCGAGAAGCCGCGGCCGAGGATCGCGACGACCGGCCAGGCGAAGAACACGACCAGGAACGCGACGGGCAGCAGGCCGAGCAGCGCCAGGCCGGCCGTCCTGAGCGTTCGGGCCGGCGCTACGCGCCCATGAGCGAGCGCCATTCACCGATCCACTTCTCACGACCGGCCTGGATCTGGTCGGCGGGCAGCGCTGCGGGGTTCTGCGGCAGCGGTGCGGCCGAGGCCCAGCCGGCGGGCAGGTCGACGCCCTCGCGGGCCGGGTAGACGTACATGTTGGCCGCGACCGTCGACTGGAACTGCTGCGACAGCAGGAAGTCGACCACCTTCTGCGCCTGGGGCACCTGCTTGGAGCCGGCGAGCACACCGGCGTACTCGATCTGGCGGAAACACGTGTCGAGCAGCGCCTTCGTGCGCGGTTTGCCGTCGTCCCCGATCTCGGCGGCGGGCGAGGACGCGTAGGACACCACGATCGGGCGTGGGCCCTTGCCCGAGGAGCCGGAGAAGTCCTTCGTGTAGGCCTCTTCCCAGCCGCTGTCGACCTTGACGCCGTTGGCCTTCAGCTTCGTCCAGTAGTCGTGCCAGCCGGACTCGCCGTACTTCGCGACGGTGCCCAGCAGGAACGCCAGCCCGGGCGACGCGGTGGCCGCGCTCTCGGCGACGGTGAGGTCCTTGTACTTCGGGTCGGCCAGGTCGTCGTACGACTTGGGCTCGGGCAGGTTGTGCGTGGCGAAGTAGCCGGTGTCGATGTTCACGCACACGTCGCCGACGTCGACCGCACTCAGGCGGTGCTGCGGGTCGACGGAGTACCGCTGCGGCCCGCGATCCGCTTCGGGGCTCGTGTAGGCCTGGAAGACGCCTTCGTTGAGCGCCCGCGAGGCGAACGTGTTGTCGACGCCGAACGCGACGTCGCCGATCGGGTTGGCCTTGGTGAGCACCAGCTTGTTGGTGAGCTCCCCCGCGTCACCGGACTTGAGGATCTTGAGCTTGATCCCGGACTGCCGCTGAAACGCGTCGAGCACGTCCTGCGGCGCGGCGAACGAGTCGTGCGTGACGAGCGTGACGGTCGGGGTCTGCGGGGCTTCGCCGCCCTCGCCGCTCGAGAGCGAGCACGCACTCGCCAGCACGGCGACCGTGGCCAGGCCCAGCACGGTGCGTGCGGTCCGCGGAATCATCTGCCCTCCCTTGCGCCGCGTGCGGGGAGAGCAGCCCTCCCTGCGCCGGCATGATCCGGATTCAGGTGCGAACGGTCGCGGGCTTTCGCCGCCCGCCTCTCAGCCCGGCGTACCGGACTCCCGTGGCAACCGTGCAGCGTAGCCCAAACGGGTTCACCATTGGTCACATGCCGCAACTCCTCAACGACTCCGAGATCTCCTCCGCCCTGACCACCGTGCCTTCGTGGCGCCACGTCGGCGACACGATCACCCGATCGATCGAGCTCGTGTCCTTCCCGGACGCCGTGGCGTTCGTCGTCCGCGTCGGCTACCTCGCCGAGGCCGCCGACCACCACCCGGACATAGACATCCGCTGGCGCACGGTGTCGCTCACGCTGTCCACCCACTCCGCCGGCGGCCTGACCACGAAGGACTTCGACCTGGCTGCGTCGATCGACGCCACACTGTGACCTGATCGACTCCCGGCGCACCAACCCGTGGGTGACGCGTCCCCTCTTCGTACGCTTCTCCGAGGAGGTTTCGTGACCCAGGCCATCGTCGTCGGCACCAGTGCGTTCACCCTGATGGTGGCCTCCGCGGGTGGCGTCCTCTGGCGCACTTTCCGCGGGCGACGTGATCTCGACCACAAGCAGTAACGCGCCCCTTGATCAGCGCGCTATCCCAGCGGAATCGTCGGCCCACACCCCCGCTAGGACACGCGATGAACAACTCGCCCACTGCTCTTTCCGCCACCCAGCGCGCCTGGATCACCATGTTCGTCACTGCGTTCACGCTGGCTGCGCTGGTGGTGCTCGGCCTGCTGGGCTGAGGCGTTCTTTCACCCGTCGAAACAGCGGAGGGCCTGGTGCCGACGTGTCGGCATGAAGCGTTTCGCCGTCGGGTGCTTGGCAGTGGTGGGGACGCTCACCGTCGACCGAGCGGGCTACGACTTGGTCAACTCGTCCGAGAAGAGCTTCAAGCTAGCCGCTCTCATGCTCACGGCCGCACTGCGCGGGAGGGACGTGGAGCCCGACCGCAAGGTCAACGAGCCGCCATCTCTTCCATACGCTGGAACGCCAGCTCGGCGATCCTCAGCAGACGCGCGTAGTACGGGCGCCCCGCTTCAGGGAACTCGGACATCGAATCCTGCAGTCTCGCCTCGCACTCCGCGAGCCAGTTCCACTGGCGATCCGCCAGCAACTCCCCGCGAGACACCCTCTGCGACAACAGGTAGATGTCGGCATCGATCATCACGGCGCACACCGAGCCGTAGTCCTCGCCGCGGACGCCGTCGGGAGCAGGGAACGGTGTGGCGATGTGCTCGGCGAGGGCGGTTTCCTGCTCACGGTCCACCAAACCAGTCTGGAGTTTCCGCGCCGGAAGAGGTTCAGACGTTGAACCTGAACTCCACCACGTCACCGTCCGCCATCAGATAATCCTTGCCCTCCATCCGCACCTTCCCCGCCGCCCGTGCGGCCGCCATCGAGCCCGCCTCCATCAAGTCGGAGTAGGACACGATCTCCGCCTTGATGAAGCCGCGCTCGAAGTCCGTGTGGATGACGCCCGCGGCCTGCGGGGCGGTGGCGCCCTGGGGGATGGTCCACGCGCGGGATTCCTTCGGACCCGCGGTGAGGTAGGTCTGCAGGCCGAGCGTGTGGAAGCCGGCGCGGGCCAGGGCGTTGAGGCCCGGCTCGGCCTGGCCCACGGACTCCAGCAGCTCGCGGACGGACTCCTCGTCGTCGAGTTCCAGGAGCTCGGCTTCGACCTTCGCGTCGAGGAAGACGGCGTCGGCGGGGGCGACGAGTTTCTCCAGTTCCTCGCGGCGCGCGGGGTCGGTCAGCACGGGCTCGTCGGCGTTGAAGACGTACAGGAACGGCTTCGTGGTGAGCAGGCTCAGCTCGCGCAGCGCCTCGAAGTCCACTTCCTTCTGCGCCTGGAACAGGGTGCGGCCGGCGTCGAGGATTTCCTTGGCGCGCTGCGCGTTCTCCAGCGCCGGGCGCGCCTCCTTCTTGGTGCGCGCCTCCTTCTCGAGGCGGGGCAGGGCCTTGTCGAGCGTCTGCAGGTCGGCGAGGATCAGCTCGGTGTTGATGGTCTCGATGTCGCTCGACGGGTCGATGCGGCCGTCGACGTGGACCACGTCGGGGTCGTCGAACACGCGGATGACCTGGCAGATCGCGTTGGCCTCGCGGATGTTCGCCAGGAACTTGTTGCCCAGCCCGGCACCCTCGGACGCGCCCTTCACGATGCCCGCGATGTCCACAAAGGACACAACTGCCGGCACGATCTTCTCGGAGCTGTAGAGCTCCGCCAGCTTGCCGAGCCGCTCGTCCGGCAGCGGGACGACGCCGACGTTGGGCTCGATCGTCGCGAACGGGTAGTTCGCGGCGAGCACGTCGTTGCGGGTCAGCGCGTTGAACAGGGTGGACTTGCCGACGTTGGGCAGGCCGACGATACCGAGGGTCAGACTCACGACCGTTGAGTCTACGTGCCCGCCGAACACCCCGGCCGACCCGGTAACGCCGTGTCGGATTCCCGCCAGCCAAGTCGCTGGCCTGCTGGCACGATCGACGTCATGGCCACCACGACCGCCCCCCTCTGGCGCGACACCGAGCGCTGCTACCGCGCCGTCACCGCCCGCGACCAGCGGTTCGACGGTCAGTTCATCATGGCCGTGCGCACCACCGGCATCTACTGCCGCCCGTCGTGCCCGGCGATCACGCCGAAAGCCGAGAACGTGCGGTTCTTCCCCACCTCGGCCGCCGCCCAGGCCGGCGGGTTCCGCGCGTGCCGGCGCTGCCTGCCCGACGCCGTGCCGGGCTCACCCGACTGGAACGTGCGCGCCGACCTGGCCGCGCGCGCCATGCGCCTGATCTCCGACGGTCTCGTCGAGCGCGAAGGCGTGCCCGGCCTGGCACGGCGGCTCGGCTACTCGGAACGCCAGCTCGGCCGCGTCCTCACCGCCGAGCTCGGCGCCGGCCCCCTCGCCCTCGCCCGCGCCCACCGCGCGCACTCCGCGCGGCTGCTCATCGAGCTGTCGGCGCTGCCGCTCACCGACGTCGCGTTCGCCGCCGGATTCTCCAGCATCCGGCAGTTCAACGAGACCATCCGCGAGGTCTTCGCGACGACGCCTTCGCAGCTTCGCGCCGCTTCCCTGCGCCGCGGACGGCGCACCGAACCCACCGGCTCGACGCGGCTGAGCCTGCGCCTGCCGTTCCGCGCGCCGTTCGACGCGCAGAGCGTGCTGCGCTACCACGCGGCACGCGCGCTGCCGGGCGTCGAGACGGTCGAGGAAACCGCCGAAGGCATCACCGGTTACGGCCGCACGCTGCGGCTTTCCCACGGCCCCGGCCTGGTCTGGCTCAGCCCGCGGGCCGACCACGTGCGCTGCGACCTGGCCCTGACGGACCTGCGCGATCTCGGCAGCGCCGTCTCGCGGGTCCGGCGGCTGCTCGACCTCGACGCCGATCCCGAGGCCGTCGCCCGGGTACTCGGCGCGGACCCGGCCCTCGCGCCGCTGGTCACGAAGGTGCCCGGCGTGCGGGTGCCCGGCGCGGTCGACGGGCCCGAGCTGGTCCTGCGCGCCGCACTCGGCCCCGACGCGGCTCGCGTTGCCGCACTCGGCCCGCGCGTGGCCGCCGGCGAGCCACCCATGGACTCACTGACGACGCTGTTCCCCACCCCCGAGACCGTGGCGGCGTCGGACGTGAAACCGCAGGTCAAGGCCGTCGCAACGGCGCTGGCCGACGGCAGTCTCGACCCCCACGTCGGCCGCGACCCCGCCGAGCTGCGAGCGGAGCTGCTGCCCTTCGGCATCGACGCCGACGACGTGCTGACGCGCGTGCTCGGCGCGCCTGACGTCCTGCTCACCACTGACCCCGCCGTGCGCCGCGCCGCCGCCGCGCTCGGCCTCGACCTGGCCGAAGCCGCCCCCGGCTGGCGGCCGTGGGGCTCCTACGCCACCCGTTACCTGCAGATCTTCGACCCCGAGGAGAACCTCTCGTGAGCACCGCATTCTGGTCCACTCTGGACACCGAGATCGGCCCCTTCACCGCCCTGGTGGCGACCGACGGCGCCGTGCTCGCCTCCGGCTGGACCGGCGACGTCGCCGAGCTGACGCCGCTCATCTCCCCGTCACTGGCCCCGCAGACGCTCACGCAGCGCCCCGAGCTGGGCCCCGTGACCACGGCCGTGCGCCGCTACCACGCGGGCGACCTGGACGCCGTCGACGACATCGAGGTGCGCCAGCGCTCCGGCGCCTTCCGCCAGCACGCGTGGGACATGCTGCGCAAGGTCCCGCCGGGCCACCCGGTGAGCTACGCCGAATACGCGACGCTGTCGGGCAACCCCACCGCCGTGCGCGCCGCCGCGTCGGCCTGCGCCCGCAACGCCGCCGCCCTGTTCGTGCCCTGCCACCGCATCGTCCGCACGGGCGGCGCAGTCGGCAACTTCCGCTGGGGCACGGCCGCGAAGCGCTGGCTGCTCAACCACGAAGCCTCCTGACCTGAGTGGGTCGGGGGTGGCCAGGCGGTCTCCCCGGGCACGGGCGCCGCGCCAGCGCGGAACCCGCCTGACCAGTGGCTTCGCTGCGCGGAGCACGGCGGCGGCCACCCGGACGATGAGCTGACGAGCGCACACCGGCCGCATCGCCGGCGCTCGATCGGCAATGTTCCCCACGCCGTACGCAGCTCGATCCGCCAGCCGTTGCGGGACTTGCCCACCCGCAGACGCGTCGGAATTCGCTGCCGCAGCTCGTCGACGTGCGACACGCCGAGCAACCCACGCCCGGGGCCTGCCGACGTCGCCGCGCGAGCGCACCGGCCGCGTCCGCCGATCACCCGTCGCGCAGCTCAGCCGTCCTCACCGGCTGCACCGCAGGCGCGCCGGCCGCCACGTTCCCTACGCCGTACGCAGCTCGATCCGCGAACCAGTTCGGGACTTGCGCACCCGCAGACGTGTCGGGATCCGCTGGCGCAGCTCTTCGACGTGCGACACCAGGCCGACGACCCGGCCACCCGCGCGCAGCTCGTCGAGGATGTTCATCACCACGTCGAGGGTTTCGGCATCGAGGGTGCCGAAACCCTCGTCGACGAACAGCGTGTCGAGGAGCGCGCCGCCGGTTTCGGAGGCGACGACGTCGGCCAGGCCGAGCGCCAGGGAGAGCGACGCGAGGAACGATTCGCCGCCGGACAGGGTTTTCGCGGGCCGGATGGCGCCGGAGTAGTCGTCGAGCACGTCGAGTCCGAGGCCGCCGCGGGTGCCGCGCGCGCCGGCCGCGTCGGAGTGCACGAAGGAGTAGCGGCCCTGGCTCATGGTGCGCAGCCGGGCGGTGGCCGCGAGCGCGACCTCTTCCAGCCGCGCCGCGAGCACGTACGACCGCAGCGACATCTTGCGCGCGTTCTGCCCCCGGCCATTGACCACTTCGGACAGTGCGCGCAGCTCGTCGTACTCCTTGCGGACGGGCTCGAACTCGGCGAGCGCCTTGCCCATCCGCGCGGCCAGCTTCTTCAGCTCGGTGTGCTGCGCCGCAACGGATTTCAGTGCCGCGAACGCCGTGTCCGCCCGCTCGCGCGCGGCCTTCGCCGTCTCGACCATCGGCGCGACCTCGACGACGTCGTCGGGCGAGATCCCGAACAACTCGGGCTGCGCCAGCAGCTCGCGCGCCCCCGCGGCCGTCGCCTCGGCTTCGGCGAGTCCCTGCTCGAGTTTCGTCACCTGCTCGTCGGAGCGGACGGCGCCGCGCATTTCCTCCAGCGTGGCAAAACCCTTGGCGTGCAGGGAGATCTCGACCAGCGCGTGTTGCTCGGCCAGCCGCGCCTCGGCGCCGGTGACGACCGTGCGCGCCTCTGCGACGGCATCGAGCGCGCCCGCCAGCGTGAGCAGGTGCCGCCGGCGCGTGGTGACGTCGGCGAACTCGCCCCGCCCGGCCAGCAGCCGCTTCGCGCGCTCTGCCAGCCGTTCGTCCAGCGCGCGGACCTCGGCGTGGGCCTCCGTGACGGCCTGGTCGGCCCGCCTCCGCTGCTCGGCCAGCTGCTCGGTTTCCTGCTCCAGCTTCACCACCTGCCGGGCGAGCTGGTCCCTCCGCGCAGCCCGCTCGGACAGCGCCGAAACCTCGGCTCGAGCCTGCATGAGGTCGGCCGCCACCGACTCGGCCGTGCGCTCACCCAGCCGCTCTCGCAACGCGTCGAGCCGCGCCTTCGCCTCCTCCAGCGCGGACACCACCCGTTGCCGCAAGGCACCGGCCTTCTGTTCGGCTTCCTCCGCGGCCCGTTCCTCGGCCGGGTCCACGGCTTCGGCCGCGTGCCGCGCGGGCGCAGGGTGCTCCGCCGACCCGCACACCGGGCACGCCGCGCCGTCGGCCAGGCTCGCGGCCAGCTCGGCAGCCATGCCCTCCAGCCGACGTTCGCGCAGGTCCAACCGGTGCTGCCGGGCCGACTGGTGCGCGTCCACGACCTCGGTCAGCTTCGCCTCACCGCGCCCGACCTTCGCGACGGCCTCGGGCAGCTCGGCGGCCGCCCGCGCGAAGGTCGTCAGCTCCTCGACGCGGGCCTTCGCCCCGTCTAGCTTCGCCGCCGCTTCGGCCGCCGACGCCGCTTCGTCGCGCACAGCCGTGAGCCGCTCGGGCAGCTCCGCCAGCCGCGTCTGCAGCTCGCCGACACGCTCGGCCGCGGCGCCGGCGGCGGCCTTGCGCTCCTCGCGCCGCTCGGTGTCCACGCGTTGCTGCTCGGCTTCCGCGACCAGCTCGGCGAGCGCGCCCGCTTCCTCGCGAAGGGAACCGGCGCGCTCCCGCAGGTCGGCCGACGCCAGGCCGACGGAGTCGAACCCCAGCTCCCCCAACGCCCGCGTGTGGTCGGCCTCGGCGACCTGCGCCTCGCCCAGCTCGGTGGTCCGCCGTTCGAGCAGCTCGACCTCGGGCACCACGGCCGACGCCCGCCGCGCGCCCGCGATCTCCTCGGTCCACTCCGCGCGCTCCCCCGCCGTCTCGGCAATCTGCGCGAGGCGCGTGTGCGCGGTGCGGACGCGGCGGATGCGGTCGGCGTCCTCCTCGGCTTCGCGCAGCGCGGTCTCGGCCTTGGTCGCGGCCGAACGTGCTTGTGCCGCTTCGGTTTCCGCCGCTTCGGCGCGGGCGGCGACCTCCGCGAGCACCGCCTCGACCCACTCGGCCTGATCTTCCTCGGGCGGCTCCTGCTGAGCTTCCTGCGCGTAGCGAGCGACGAGCTCCCGCAGCTCCTGCTGGCGTTTGTCCAGCGCTCGCCCACGTTCGGCTCGCAGGTCGGCGAACCACCGCTCGACGTCGGAGAACCGCTCGGTACCGAAAAGCCGCTCCAGCAGCTTCTCGCGCTCAGTGGTGTCGGAGCGCAGAAACCGCGCGAACTCACCCTGCGGCAACAGCACGACTTGGAAGAACTGCGCGGCTGTCATGCCGAGCAACCGCTCGACGGTGCGCGCGACCTCGTCGATGCGGATGATGCCGTCGGGTGGCAGCCCGGCGGGCGGTTCGCCGACCCAGGCCAGCGACACCTTGGCCTGCTGTGTGGTGAACCCGTCGCCGCGTTTCTTGGCGCGCTGGTACTCCGGGCTGCGCACGATCCGCAGCCGCTGGCGCTGCACGGTCAGCTCCAGCACGACCTCGGTGAGCTGCTCGGGCGCGGCGACGTCGCAGCGCAGCCGCTTCACGTCACCCCGCGCGCCCGGAACCACGCCGAACAGAGCGAACGCGATGGCGTCGAGCAGCGTGGTCTTGCCCGCGCCGGTGTCGCCGTGGAGGAGGAAAAGGCCGTCGGCTCCGAGCGCGTCGAAGTCGATCACCTCGCGGCCCGCGTACGGACCGAACGCCTCGACCTCCAGCAGGTGCAGCCTCACAGCTTCGCCACCGCCGCCCGGTTGGCCGCTTCGAGGGCGAGGAACACCAGCCGTTCCTCGGTTTCCGTGGGGAGCGCGCCGCGGCAGTCGTCGAGGAAGCTGCGGGCGATCTCGATGTCGGTGCGCCCGCGGACGGCGTCGGCGTACTTCAGGTCCGCGCCCGCGAGCCCGCCTTCGGGCTCCCAGTCGAGGTGCACGGCATACGGGAACCGCTCGCGCAGGCGGCGCATCGCGTCGACCGGGCGCACGCGGTCGGTGACGGTGACCGAGAGGAAAAACTCGCGCCATTCCTCGTGTTCCGGCGCCGCCAGGAGTTCGGCCAGCTCGCCGCGCAGGGTCGCGAGCGACCTCGGCACGGGCAGTTCGTGGCGGCGGACCTCGGCGAGCCCGGTGGCGTCGAGGTCGACGATCCAGACCGATTTCCGTTGGCGCGCCTCGGAAAACGAGTAGGCCAGCGGGCTGCCGGAGTAGCGGAGGTGCTCGGCGAGGGTCTGCGGGCCGTGCAGGTGACCGAGGGCGACGTAGTCGACGCCGTCGAACACGTCGCCCGGGACCTGCTCGACGCCGCCGACCGCGATCGTGCGCTCGGAATCACTCGCGGCGGCACCCGTGACGAACGCGTGGGCCAAGACCACGGAACGCGTTTTTCCGCGCGTGGCAAGGTCTTCGCGCACGCGGCGCATGGCTTCGGTGAGCACGCCGGTGTGGCCGCGTGCTTCGGGCACGCCGAGCGCGTGGCGCGACGGCTCGGGTTCGAGGTACGGGATGCCGTAGATCGCGACTTCGCCGTGCTCGTCGGGCAGCAGCACGGGTTCGGCGAGGCCGGCGACGGTGGCGCGCAGGTGCAGACCACCGGCCGCGGCGAAGTCGGCGAACGCGCCCAGCCGCGCCGCGGAGTCGTGGTTGCCGGGCGTGATCACGAGCTGCGCACCGGCCTGGCGGATGCGGCTCATGGCCCTGGTCGCGACTCGGACCGCTTCGGCCGAAGGGACCGCGCGGTCGTAGATGTCGCCGGCCACCACCACGACGTCGACGTGCTCGCTCGTGACGAGCTCGGCGAGGTGGGTGAGGACGGCCTCCTGCTCGGCGAGCAGATCGGCGCCGTGGAACGTGCGGCCGACGTGCCAATCGGAGGTGTGGAGGAGTCGCACGGGGACCACGTTAGGAGGGGATCACGACGAAATGGCGGAGACTCGCCGAGGAGCCACTCGAACGTGTGTACGAACTCTATCAGGGCCCAGGTGGACACGCCGACCGCCGAACCGGTGAACGCCCTGGTCAGCTACGCAGCGCGACCGAGCGAGCCGGTTTTTGTCGGTGCGGTCCGCCATGATGTGCGCGTTCGACCGGCTGCCCCCGGTCGGCGGTTCGGCTCACGGAAAGGAGACTCGGGTGGAGACGGTGATCACGACCGCGGCCGTCGTGCTCGCGCTGCTCCTGTGCTTCGCGGTGGCGCTGCTGTGGCGGCTCTACAAGGACGGCATGCGCCGGGCCGATGCGGCCGCGCGACTCGTGTCGGCCGAGCGGGCGAAGAACGACCAGCAGCAGCTGGCGTTGCGGCGCTACGAGGTGGCGTTCGCGTCGATCAGCGGCCGGGGTGAGCTCGGCGAGCAGGTACTGGTGGAGACCGCGCGCGCGTTGGGGTTGCGCGAAGAACTGCATTTCACGCTGCAGACCGACCTGGCCGGCGGCGGCAGCGTGAAGCCGGACATGGTGCTGCGCGTCGGCGGTGGCCGCACGGTGCCGGTCGACGCCAAGGCCAGCATGGCGATCTGGGCCGAGTCGGTGGAGACCGACGATCCCGAGGAACGGCTCGACGCGTTGCGCGCACACGTCCGGCAGATCCGCTCGCGCGCGGCCGACCTCGCGGGCAAGGGCTACCAGCGCTGGGCGGACGCGATCTACGGCACGATCATGTTCGTACCGTCCGACGCCGCCGTGGTCGCGGCGCTCGACACGGATCCGGAGCTGCTGCGCTGGCTCATCGACCGGCGGGTTTTCCTGTGCGGGCCCACGGGCTTCGGCGTACTGGCGTCGGCCGCGTTGTTCGCGGCGAGCGACCGCGCGCTGGTGGAGGACGTCGAGCAGGTCCGCGCGGGCGCCGCGGCGGCACACCGCGCGGCGGGCAACGCGGTCGAGGCACTGAACCTGTCGAGCACCCACCTGCAACGGTTCATCTCGGCTCGGCGACGGGAACTGGAGGCACTGGACAGCTTCCGCGCGACGGTGGCACCCCTGACGGACGCGTCGGGGAGCCCGTCGGCGTTGCCGGAGGTACGGAAGGGAGACGAATTGGCGGCAAGCTGAGGACGGCGTTCTCCAAGCCGACGGTGGCTCCTTCGACTTGCTTGACTCGATCGCCACGGCGTTGAGTGCGTGGGACTGCGGAGGGTTTGGTCGTTCGACAGGTTCACGTCCACACTCGGGCTGGGAGATGCCGGTGCCTTGGTCACTGGGTCCGGGGCGAGGATCTCGGGGACCTGCGGTTGGTGCGGGAGGGCGGTTCGGCCGGTGGCAGCCTGCACGATTGCCCGTGCCGAGTGCCCAGCCCGCACGAGTGGCCACAGTGCCGAGTGGCCACAGTGCCGAGTGGCCACAGTGCCGAGTGGCCACAGTGCCGAGTGGCCACAGCCGGTTCACCGGCGCGGCCGATCGAGGACCGGACCAGTTGAGCTCGATGGGCCGCGAGTGGGCGGCGGGAGCTCGCAGCCAGGAGTCGGCAGCCGGGAGCAAGTGACCTGGAGCCGACGGCCAGCAGTCGGTAGCCGGAATTCGGCGCCAGGGGTCCGGCGGCGCAGTCCGGCGACGCAGTCCGGCGGCGCTCGCGCACGGCTCGTCACGGTGCGTGGCAGGCCGGGCGCGGTTCGGGGCCGATGGGGCATTTGCCCTGCCCGTGATTCGGTTGTGTCGGTGTGAGGTTTCCGGGGAACGGGAACGTTCCGCTTCACCGGCCGGAGTGTCGCGCCCGCGGGGCACCCCGCGTCGGCGTGGCGGCCGGCCGGCCCAGACCACCGGGCCGAATCCGCAGGTCAGGTGACCAGACCACAAGCCGCGAGCGAGACGCTGGGCCACGGGCGGCGCGACACCACGTGTTCCGCCTGGCGGCAACTCGCGTCACGCTGCCGGGTGGCTGGTCAGGGCGGTCTTCGGCAGTGGCAGCAAGATCGTGACAAGTAACGGCTACGGTGTGCCTCGTGACCGCGATACGCGATCGCCAGAGCGATCCTGATGCCGAAGACGCCACCGTGCCCTGGGACGAGCGTCTCGCCATCGGCGAGAGGCGCGGCCTGCCCTGGTGGGCGGCTGTCCTCGTGGGCTTCGGCCTGGCCGTGCTCGGCGCCATCATCGACGAGAAGACCAAGGGCAGCCTCGACTTCGTGTTCAAGGCGGGCTACTTCGTGGGCGCGGTCGTCGCGGTGGGCGCGGTGCAGAGACGCGCTCTCTTCGGACCGATGGTGCAGCCGCCGCTGGTGCTGGCCGTCACGGTGCCCGGTGTGGTGCTCGTGACCGGCGGCTCCGGCTCGGGCAGCGACACCCTGTCGAAGCTGCTCAACATCGGCACGCCGCTGATCAACGGCTTTCCGACGATGGCGATCACCACCGGCGTCACGCTCCTGTTCGGCTTCTTCCGCATCTTCCGCGAGCGCGACCCCGACGCCGCCGTGAAGCTCAAGGACGGCAAGCCGCCCCGCGACCGCGACGACGTCGACGAGCCGCCGGCGCGGCGTCCCCGGCCGCCGGCCGCCGGTCGTCCCGGGCAGGCGCCGCCACCCGCGGGTGCCCGCCGTCGCGACCCGCGCGACCGGGACCCCCGCGATCGGGACCTCGACGGTCCGCCGCCGCGGCGCCCGCGGCCGCCGGCCGAACCCGGTGCGCGCCCACGGCGCGAGCCGGGTGATCCCGCCGCGCGCGGGGCCCGCAAACCGCCGCCCGAGGGGCGCCGCCCGCGTCCGCCCGAGGGTGACCCCCGGCGCCGTGACCCCCGTGACCCACGGGGCGACGCGCCACCGCCTCGCCGTCGTCCGCGCGCCGACGAACCGCCGCCCGGACGCCCGCGCCCGCCGCGGCGTGAACCGCCCCGCCGGCCCCGGCCGTGGGACGACGAGTCCTGACCCGGATTTTCCTTCCAGCACAACACGAAGAGGCCGCCGATCCCACTCCGGATCGGCGGCCTCTTCGTTTGTCGAGCCACCCTGGATGTCAAGCCACCGGGTTCGCCAACCCACCGGTTCATCACGCCACCCGGTTCGCCAGGCCGCTCTGGGCATCAAGCCGTGCCGGTCATCAACCCACGCCGGTCGTCAACCCAGGCTGTCGTCGAACCATCCGGTCCATCACGCCGCCCCGGAGCTAGAACGAAATTAAGCCGCGGCAGCCACCGAACCCGGCAACCACCGCGGCTTCACCCCAAGCCGACAAGCCGACAAGCCGGCAAGAGCAGGCCGGCGACCCCCGTCAGGACTCCGACTTGGCCGCCTTCCGAAGCTCCTTCGGCAGCGCGAACGCGATCTTCTCGTTGGCCGTCGTCACCTCGTCGACCTGGCCGTAGCCGCGCTCGGCGAGCCAGGCCAGCAGGTCCATGACCAGCACGTCCGGCACCGAGGCGCCCGACGTGACGCCCACCGTCGACACGCCGGAAAGCCACGCAGGATCGACCTCCGACGCGAAGTCGATCAGGTGCGAAGCCCGCGCGCCCGCCTTCAGCGCCACCTCGACCAGGCGCTTTGAGTTCGACGAGTTCTTCGAGCCCACCACCAGCACCAGGTCGCACTCCGGCGCCATGGCCTTCACGGCCACCTGGCGGTTGGTCGTGGCGTAGCAGATGTCATCGCTGGGCGGGTCGGCCAAGGTGGGGAAGCGTTCGCGCAGCTGATCGACGCGCTCCATCGTCTCGTCGACCGACAGGGTGGTCTGGGAGAGCCAGATCACCTTCGACGGGTCGCGCACCTCGACCTTCGCGGCGTCTTCGGCCGTGTCCACGAGCTGGACCTTGTCGGGAGCCTCGCCGGCGGTGCCTTCGACCTCTTCGTGGCCTTCGTGGCCGATCAGCAGGATGTCGTAGTCGTCCTTGGCGAAGCGGTTGACCTCCTTGTGCACCTTCGTCACCAACGGGCACGTGGCGTCGATGGTGCGCAGGCCGCGGTCGGCCGCCTCGGTGTGCACCGCGGGGGAAACGCCGTGGGCGGAGAACACGACCAGCGCGCCCTCGGGCACCTCCGACGTCTCGTCCACGAAGATCGCGCCGCGTTCGCGCAGCGTCTCGACCACGTGGCGGTTGTGCACGATCTCCTTGCGCACGTACACGGGCGCGCCGTAGAGCTCCAGCGCCTTCTCCACGGCGATCACCGCACGGTCCACGCCGGCGCAGTAGCCGCGCGGCTTCGCGAGCAAGACGCGTTTGGCTGCGCCGGACTGGGAGATCGTCGGGGTACCGGCGGGCTCGGTTCCGGGACTCGCAGAAGTCATGCCTCCAGGGTACGGGCTGTGCCGCAGCGCGTTCGAAGTCCTCTTTCGGATGACGTCGGCGGCCATCCGGGCTGTGCCGGGAGTCACGTCCTGTGCCCCAACCCACCCGTTCGGTTGGGCAGGATGGCCCCCATGCGGCACGCTAGACGGCATGAAGCCACTCCCGTTCCCCCTCCGGGTCGCCGCGGGCCTCGCCGTCACCACCGCCGAGCGGGTTCGTGAGCTCCCGAAGCAGATCACTGGCCTGCCCGTGACCGTCGCCAGCCAGGTCCTCCAGCTGTCCATGCGCGTGCAGCAGCACGTCACGGAGCTGGCCATCAAGGGCGACGACGCGCTCTCCGGCCTGCGCCCGGTCGAGGAGACACCGAGCTGGGCGACGTTCGACGAGGACGTCGAGCCCACGCGGCCCACGCTGGTGCCCGTCGACGACTTGCCCGAGCCCCGCGCCAACGGTCACCGGCCCGACCTCCTCCCGCTGAAGGACCAGGACGACGAGCCCGAAGACCCCTGGGCGCAGGAAGAACGCGCCCTGGCCGAGGACCACGCCGACGGCGAGAACGACAGCACCGCCGGCCCCGCGGGCCTGACCGGCTACGACGAGCTCACCCTGCCCCAGCTGCGTGCCCGCCTGCGCCGGCTGACCGTGCCGCAGCTCGAGGAAATCCTCGACTACGAGCGGGCCAACGCCGACCGCGCGTCGTTCACCGGCATGCTCGCGCGGCGCATCGGCAACGCGCGCAAGGCGGAAGAAGAACCCACGCAGCAGGGCGACGACGCGGAAGGCCAGTGAGCACCGACCCCTCGACCAGCGCCGAGAGCCCCTGGCCCGTCCGCACGGTCGCGCGCAAGATCGGCGACTGGATCCACCGCCTCGGCGCCGTGTGGGTGGAGGGCCAGGTCACCCAGATCAACGCGCGCCCCGGCACGCAGACCGCGTTCCTGACCCTGCGCGACCCGTCGGCCGACGTCTCGATGTCCGTGACCGCCCCGATGTGGCTGGTGCGCGAGCTCGCGACGCCGCTGCGCGAGGGCGATCGCGTGGTGGTGCACGCGAAGCCGTCGTTCTTCTTCGGCCGCGGCACGCTCAGCCTGCGCGCCGACGAGATCCGCGCCGTCGGCATCGGCGAGCTGCTCGCGCGCATCGAGCGGCTGCGCAAGCTGCTCGCGGCCGAAGGCCTGTTCTCCCCCGAGCGCAAACGGCCGATTCCCTTTCTGCCCCAGGGCATCGGCCTCATCACGGGCCGCGCCTCGGCCGCCGAGCGAGATGTGCTCGTGAACGCACAGGCCCGCTGGCCCCACGTGCTGTTCAAGGTCGTGAACACCGCCGTGCAAGGGCCGCAGGCCGTGCCGCAGATCCTCCGCGCCCTGTCCACACTGGACAAAGACGCGGAGGTGGACGTGATCGTGATCGCCCGCGGTGGCGGCAGCGTGGAGGACCTGCTGCCGTTCTCCGACGAGGCGCTGTGCCGGGCCGTCGCGGCGGCGGGCACGCCCGTGGTGAGCGCGATCGGGCACGAGCCCGACACCCCGCTGCTCGACCACGTCGCCGACCTGCGCTGTTCCACGCCGACGGACGCGAGCAAACGCATCGTGCCCGACGTGCGGGAGGAGTCCGCCCGCGTGCGCCAGATGCGCGACCGCGGCCGCCGCGCGCTGCACGGCTGGGTCGACACGCAGACGCGGCTGCTCACCCAGCTGCGCAGCCGCCCGTCGCTCGCCGATCCGCTGGGCCCGATCCAGCGCCGCCTCGACGACGTCGAGATGCACCGCGAACGCGGCCGCCGCGCCATGCTCGGCCTGCTCGCGAAAGACCAGGCCGAGGTCGCGAACGCACGCGGCCGGCTGACGGCGCTGGGCCCGGCTGCCACGATGGCCCGCGGTTACGCCGTCGTGCAATTCACCGACGGCTCAGGCAACCTCCAGGTGCTGCGCTCCGTCTCCCAGATCGAGGACGGCGCACGCCTGCGCGTGCGGGTCGCCGACGGGGCGGTCCACGCCGTCACGCAACCGCGCGACACGGAAGGAGACGGGCCGTGACCAAGGCACCGGCGTTCCTCCCGCTCACCGTGGACGCCGCCGCCCGCCTCGACGCCCGCGCCCTGCTGCACCAGGCGCTCACCACCGACCGCGCCGCCACCGAATGCTGGACGGCCCTGCTCGCCGGCTGCGGCTCCCCCGCCCGCCGCGGCCTCGGCCCCCAGCTGCGCCGCCTGTCGGAAGCAACGTCGGTCCACGTCGGCAACCGCTGGTGGTTCGCCGAGGGCGCCGACCACCGCCGCCGCGTCGCGTCCGCCCAGGAAACCCTCGAAGCCGCCATCGCCGATGGCGACGGCCAGGAGTTCGCCCTGGCCTTCGTGGGTTACGACCACGCCATGGCGACCGCGCTCGTCAGCCGCGCGCAGGCTCCGCGGACCACCCCGCCGACCCAGGCCGCGGCTCCCCGGCCGGCCCCCGCTCCGCCACGCCACCAGGGCGGCCGGCACCGCGTCGATCACCGGTCGTGACAACGCGCGGCCCGGCCGGCGCGGTAGTGTGCCCGGACAGCCAGTGCATCGGAACATCGGAGAACGTCGAGCGTGAGCGAAGCAGGCAGCGAAACCGCCGGACTCGGTTACGAGCAGGCGCGCGACCGGCTGGTCGAGGTGGTCAGGGAGCTCGAGGCCGGCGGGTTGAGCCTGGAGCAGTCGCTGGCGCTGTGGGAAAAGGGTGAAGAACTCGCCAAGGTCTGCGAGCGCCACCTCGAAGGCGCGCGTGAGCGGATCGAGGCCGCGCTGGCATCCGTGGAGAACACCGAGAACGCCGACGACGCACAGTGATGAGCACCATGCGCGACTGAATCGTTCAGGTGACGCGAAAATCTGAGACACTGTTCTCCCGCCGAATTCCGCGATCCGGGAGGCCCGCATGAGCACCGCCAGTGACCCACGTCGCGAAGCACCCGACCGCAACCTCGCCATGGAGCTGGTCCGCGTGACCGAGGCCGGGGCGATGGCCGCCGGTCGCTGGGTCGGGCGCGGCGACAAGATCGGGGGCGACGGAGCCGCCGTCGACGCGATGCGCCAGCTCGTTTCCACCGTGTCGATGCGCGGTGTGGTCGTGATCGGCGAGGGCGAGAAGGACGAAGCCCCCATGCTGTTCAACGGCGAGGAGGTGGGCAACGGCGACGGTCCCGACTGCGACGTCGCGGTCGACCCCGTCGACGGTACCACGCTCATGGCCAAGGGCATGCCCAACGCGCTGGCCGTGCTGGCCGTGGCCGAGCGCGGGGCGATGTTCGACCCGTCGGCCGTGTTCTACATGGAGAAGCTGGCCGTCGGTCCCGACGCCGCGGGCAAGGTGGACCTGGCCGCGCCGATCGCCGAGAACATCCGGCGCGTGGCGAAGGCCAAGAACTCCAGCGTCGGCGACGTGACGGTGTGCGTGCTCGACCGGCCGCGCCACGAGCAGATCATCAAGGAGATCCGCGAGGCCGGCGCCCGCATCCGCTTCATCTCCGACGGCGACGTGGCCGGCGCCATCGCCGCGGCGCGCCCGACGACCGGTGTCGACATGTTGATCGGCATCGGCGGCACGCCCGAGGGCATCATCGCCGCGTGCGCGATGAAGTGCCTCGGCGGTGAGCTGCAGGGCCGGCTGTGGCCGAAGGACGAACTGGAGCGCGAAAAGGCCCTGGCCGCGGGCCACGACCTCGACCGCGTGCTCACCAACGACGACCTCGTGCGCGGCGACAACATCTTCTTCTGCGCCACCGGCGTCACCGACGGCGACCTGCTGCGCGGCGTCCACTACCGCGCCGGCGGCGCCACCACGCAGTCGATCGTCATGCGGTCCAAGTCCGGCACCGTCAGAATGATCGACGGTTACCACCGGCTGGAGAAGCTGCGGGCCTACTCGTCCGTGAACTTCGACGGCAACCTCGACGTGCACGAGGACGACGACGTCGTCCCGCCCCTGCCCTGACCCCAAGGAGTTCGCCCGGTGCCCAAGCGGTTGTTCGCGCTGTTTCTCACGATCCTCACGGGAGCAGTGCTCACCGCCGGCAGCGCGACCGCCGGGCCCGCCATCGTCGGCGGGACCGGCGCGGACGAGCCCTACCCGTTCACGGTGTCGATGCACACCGAAGCGGGCACGCTCTTCTGCGCCGGCTCGCTGATCGCGCCCACGTGGGTGGTCACCGCCGCCCACTGCGTGTCCGGGAAGGACCCGGCGACGCTCACGTTCCGCTTGGGCACCAACGAAAGCGCCTCCGGCGGGGAAACGAGCAAGCCCGCCGAGATCGTGCTCAACCCGCACTTCAACTCCTCGACGCAGACCGGCGACATCGCACTCGTCCGGCTCAGCGCGCCCGCGAAGACGGCGCCGATCGCCGTCGGTGCGGCCGCCGCGCCGGGCACCCCGGCCCGCGTACTGGGCTGGGGCCAGACGTGCGCCGCGCCCGGCTGTGGTGACCCCGTGCCGACGCTGCAGCAGCTCGACACGCACCTCGTCGAGGGCAGCAAGTGCACCTCGTCGTTCGACGGCACGGCCGAGCTCTGCACCGACAACCCGTCCGGCAAGGCCGGCTCCTGCTACGGCGACTCCGGTGGCCCGGAACTCACCCGCGACGGCGACCACTGGACGCTCATCGGCGTGACCAGCCGCCCGGGCAACGGCTCGCCCACCTGCGCGACGGCGCCGTCGATCTACACCTCGGTGGTCGCGTACGAGCCCTGGATCGCGTCGAAGACCGGCTGAGTCATTCGGCGTTGCTGGAGTGGCCCGGGAACAGGTGGGCTTCCGGGTCGAGCGCCACCGCGATGTTGTTCACGGCCGTCGCCGCTTCGCCGAAGCCCGTGGCGATCAGTTTCACCTTGCCCGGGTAGTGGGCCACGTCGCCGGCCGCGTACACGCGCGGGCGGGCCGTCGCCATCGTCGAGTCGACCGTGACGGCGCGGTGGTCGATCTCCAGGCCCCAGCTCTCGATCGGCCCCAGGTCGGCCGTGAACCCCAGCGCGGCGACCACGGCGTTGGCCGGCAGCGCGAGGTCCTCGCCGCCCTTCACCGCCACCTCGACACCCTCCAGCGCACCGGTGGGCGACTCGACGAACCGCGTCACCTCGGCGTCGGTGATCAGCGGCACGCCCAGCTCACGCACCTGCCGCACGATCGACTCGGCCGCGCGGAACTTCGCCCGGCGGTGGACCAGCGTCACGCTCGCGGCCACCGGGTGCAGCGCCAGGCACCAGTCGAACGCCGAGTCGCCGCCGCCTACCACGACCACGTGCTGCCCCGCGTGGACCTGCAGCGACGGCACGAAGTGCACCATCCCGCGCCCGAGCCAGCCGTCGCCCGCGGGCAGCGGCCGGGGCGTGAACTCGCCGATGCCGGCCGTGATCAGCACGGCGCCGGCACGCAGCACGTCGCCGCCGTCCAGCGTCAGCTCCACGCCCTCGCCCACGGTCTCGAGCTTCTCCGCCTTGCGGCCGAGCAGGTACGTCGGCTCCCACGGCGCGGCCTGGTCGACCAGCCCCTGCACCAGGTCACGCCCGCGCACGGCCGCGAAGCCGCCGACGTCGTAGATCATCTTCTCGGGGTACATCGCGGTGACCTGGCCGCCCGGCTCGGGCAGGGAGTCGACGACGGCCATGGAGAGGCCGCGGAATCCCGCGTAGTAGGCGGCGAACAGCCCGGTGGGCCCGGCGCCGATGATCACGAGGTCGTAGTCCATTTGCTCGCTCCAGCCAGTGGTGGGTGGCGGTGATCGAGAACACAACCGATCCTAGACCGATCACGCCCAGGAATTACCTGATCGAGGTGGGCGACGCCACGACGCCGTCCGCGCCGATCAGGGCCAGAATCGAGGGTATGGCTGAACAGGAATACCGGATCGAACACGACACGATGGGTGAGGTCCGCGTCCCGGTCGACGCGCTCTACCGCGCGCAGACGCAGCGTGCCGTGGAGAACTTCCCCGTCTCCGGCCGCGGTCTCGAGCGCGCCCAGATCCGCGCGCTGGGCCTGTTGAAGGCCGCCGCCGCGCGCGTGAACGCCAAGCTGGGCGTGCTGGACGCCGACGTCGCCGAGGCGATCGCCACGGCCGCCGACGGTGTGGCCGAGGGCAAGTACGACGACCAGTTCCCGATCGACGTCTTCCAGACCGGCTCGGGCACGTCGTCGAACATGAACGCCAACGAGGTCATCGCGACGCTCGCCACGCGGGCGCTGGGCCGCGACGTACACCCGAACGACCACGTCAACGCGTCGCAGTCGTCCAACGACACGTTCCCGACGACCATCCACGTGGCCGCCACCGAAGCCGTGCTCACCGACGTGATCCCGGCCCTGGAGCACCTCGCCGGCGCGATCGAGACGCGCGCGCAGGAGTGGGCCGACGTCGTGAAGTCGGGCCGCACGCACCTGATGGACGCCGTGCCGATCACCTTGGGCCAGGAGGCCGGCGCGTGGGCCGCCCAGATCCGCTTCGGCATCGAGCGCCTGCAGTCGGGCGTGGGTCGCCTGGGCGAGCTGCCCATCGGCGGCACCGCCGTCGGCTCGGGCCTCAACGCGCCCGACGGATTCGGCGCGGCCGTCTCCGCCGAGCTGGCCCGGCTGACCGGCCTGCCCCTCACCGAGGCCCGCAACCACTTCGAGGCGCAGGCGACGCAGGACAGCGTGGTCGAGACGTCCGGTCAGCTGCGCACGATCGCCGTGTCGCTCAACAAGATCGCGAACGACCTGCGCTGGCTGGGTTCCGGCCCGCGCACCGGGCTGTCCGAGCTGGCGCTGCCGGACCTGCAGCCGGGCTCGTCGATCATGCCCGGCAAGGTCAACCCCGTCATCCCGGAGGCGACGCTGCAGGTCGTGGCGCAGGTCGTCGGCAACGACGCGGCCGTGGCCTTCGCGGGCGCGGCGGGCAACTTCCAGCTCAACGTGAACCTGCCGGTGATCGCCCGCAACGTGCTCGAGTCGGCCCGGCTGCTGGCCGCCGTCTCGCGGCTGCTGGCGGACAAGGTCTTCGACGGGATCACCGCGAACGTCGAGCGCACCCGCCAGTACGCGGAGGGTTCGCCGTCGATCGTGACCCCACTGAACAAGTACATCGGCTACGAGGCCGCGGCGGCTGTGGCGAAGCAGGCGCTGAAGGAGCTCAAGACCATTCGCGAGGTCGTGCTCGAGCGCGGTTTCGTCGCCGACGGCAAGCTGACCGAAGAGCAGCTCGACGAGGCCCTCGACGTGTTGCGCATGGCACGCGGCGGCAAGTAGGGATTTTCCGCCTGCGGCCCGCTTCCCGGCTCTCCGGGAAGCGGGCCGCTCGTCGTTTCACTACGCTCGGGGGGCGCGAACCGGTCACCGCACGTGGACGAACTGTACCTCTGCGCACAAATTCATTCCGGCAGTCGTTTCATTGTGCGCGAAACACCCGGCTGGTAGCGTCGTGCACCGCTCTTGATTCCCTTTCTGTGGCGTCATTTGATCAATTCGCCGCGAGGAGAGAGCAAGCAGTTGGGAGGCTGCGATGGCGACGTACCAATATCGATGCGCTCGGGACGGTGTCTTCGAGGTGCGCCTGCCGATGGGGACGGCCCCGCCGGGTTCGCAGTGTCCGGTCTGCGGTGACGACGCGGCCCGCAGCTACAGTGCGCCGCTGCTGTCACTGGCACCACGTGAGCTGGTCACAGCCATCGACCAGACGGAGAAAACTCGCGACGAGCCGGCCGTGGTGTCCGCGGTACCGCCCGCTCGCGGCCGGTCGCGCGGGCCGGTGACGACACCGAACCCCGCGCTGCGACGCCTGCCGAGACCGTAGGCGAACGCGGCCCAGCCTGCGCCCTGCCGGGCAATGGCCCGCCGGCTGGGCCGGCGAAGAAGAACTGCGGCTGATGCCCGGGAGTGCTCTGCGGAGCCGCCACGCTCCGCGGCGTCCAGGTGCGCAGCACTCGATGCCGGTCGCCCAGCAAGCCGACGGGAGATGCCATGCCGCAAGTCGTTTTCTCACTCGATTCCACAAAGAAATTCTCCGAACAAGAAATTGTCGGACACAACCGGTGGCACGGGGATATTCCCGCCCAGGTTCACGTCAAGCCGGGCGACTCGTTCCGCGTCGACTGCCGTGAATGGTTCGACGGCGCGATCCACAACGACGATTCCGCCGAAGACGTGCTGAACGCGCCGCTGCCCGCCGTGCACGTGCTCAGCGGGCCGATCGCGGTCGAGGGCGCACAGCCCGGCGACCTCCTCATCGTCGACATCCTCGACGTCGGCCCGATCCCGCAGGAGGACTCGGGACCGCTGGCCGGCCAGGGCTGGGGCTACACCGGCGTCTTCGCCACCAAGAACGGCGGTGGCTTCCTCACGGAGTGGTTCCCCGACGCGTACAAGGTGATCTGGGACTTCATGGGCGGCGTCGCCACCTCGCGGCACGTCCCCGGGGTCTCCTACACCGGCATCGTGCACCCCGGGCTGATGGGCACGGCGCCCTCCGCGGCGCTGCTCGCCAAGTGGAACAGCCGCGAACAGGCGCTGATCGACACCGACCCGAACCGGGTGCCGCCACTGGCCTTGCCCCCGCTGCCGGACTCCGCGATCCTCGGCAGCCTCACCGGCGCCGACTTCGACCGGGTCGCGGCCGAGGCCGCGCGCACCGCGCCGCCGCGGGAGAACGGCGGGAACCAGGACATCAAGAACTTCACCAAGGGAACCCGGGTCTTCTACCCGGTTTTCGTCGACGGCGCGAAACTCTCGATGGGCGACCTGCACTTCTCGCAGGGCGACGGCGAGATCACGTTCTGCGGCGCCATCGAGATGGGCGGGTTCATGGACCTGCACGTCGACCTGATCAAGGGCGGGATGGAGACCTACGGCGTCTCCGAGAACGCGATCTTCATGCCGGGCAACGTCGACCCGCAGTACAGCCAGTGGCTGGCGTTCTCCGGCACCTCGGTCACGCTCGACGGGGAGCAGCACTACCTGGACTCGCACCTGTCGTACCAGCGGGCCTGCCTGCACGCCATCGACTACCTGCAGAAGTTCGGCTACAGCGCGATCCAGGCGTACATGATCCTGGGCTCGGCGCCGATCGAGGGCAGGCTCTCCGGCGTGGTCGACATCCCGAACTCGTGCTCCACCGTCTACCTGCCCACCGCGATCTTCGACATCGACGTGCGTCCTTCGGCTTCGGGCCCGGCGCAGGTCGAACAGGGCATGAGCGTGCCGACGGCGAGCTTCTGACGCCCGGAGCGGGCCGGTGCCCCCGGGCGGGCGGCGGGTCCGCCTCCCGCCCGGGCCGGTCCGTCGAGAACTACCCATCCGCCGGAGGAGGCGGCTATGACCACAGCACCACCGGACCGCGGCCACCACGGGCCGTGGCGATGGATCAACGGCACCATGCCCGAGGTCGACGAACGAGCCCTGAAGGTGCCCGTGGTCGGGTTCGTCGAGTACTGCCTGCGCGGAATCGGGCAGGTCGTGTTCATGAACAGCCCGATCACCGGCGCGTTCATCCTGCTGGCCGCCTGGCTGCAGGAGCCGTGGCTCGGGTTCGGGGCCACGGTGGGGGTGGTGGCCTCGACGCTCGCCGCGCTGGCACTGGGGTTCGACCGCGACGCGATCCACGCTGGTCTCTACGGGTTCAACGGCGTCCTCGTCGGCCTCGGGCTCGCGCTGTTCCTCGCACCCGAGTGGGACGGGATCGTGATCCTGTGGATCATCCTCCTGAGCGCGGTGTCCTCGATCCTGATGGCCGCGCTGGCGGCAGCGTTCGGCGGCTCTTGGGGTGTGCCGCCGTTCACGCTGGCCTTCAACATCACCACTCTGCTGTTCCTGATCACCGCACTGCACATCACGCGCGGACGGCTCAGCGACGCGATCGCCCCGGCCACACCGGAGGTGAACGGGCCCGCTGTGCGCACAACCCTGCGGGCGAGCGCCGACGCCGCCGGCAACACCGACGTGGTGGCCGTGATCAACGCGATCTTCCGCGGCATCGGCCAGTTGTTCTTCTGCAACAGTCTGCTGGCCGGCGTGCTGATCATCGTCGGGATCGCGTTCTGCTCCCGGATCGCCGCGGTCTTCGCGCTGGTCGGCTCGGCCGTCGGGATGCTGACCGGGATGGCGCTGGGTGCCGACGGCGTGCTGATCTACAACGGGCTGTGGGGCTTCAACTCGTTCGACGCGGCGCTGGCGATCGCCGGTGTGTTCTACGTGCTGACCTGGCGCTCGGCGATCCTCGGGGTGCTGTGTGCGATCTTCACGGCCCTGCTCTTCGGTGCGATCGGATCGATTTTCGTCCCGTGGGGCCTGCCGGCGCTCACGCTGCCGTTCTGCTTCGGCACGCTCACGTTCGTGCTGCTGAAGGGCACGTCGAAGTACTTCGAATGGGTGCCGCCCGCGGAGGTCGTCACCCCGGAGGAACACGTCCGGCGCTCGCACCGCGAGCACGCCATGGCGGGCTCCGGTGATCCCCAGGCCGGACCCGGCAACCCCTGACTGCGTCGCTGAAGGCCTGCGGCTCGAAGTGACAGCGGCCGTTTCAGCGTCCTACCGCGGACAACCCGGGAGTGGTCCCGCCGCGAAGGGCAGCGTCGACGGCGCCTGAGGTCACCGCGCGGCCGTCACGTGGCCGGGCTCACGATGGCCAGGGACGACGTTTCCCCAGGTCAGGAGGCTACGACCGGAAACTGTCGGTGCCGCGGGTCATGATGGTCGGGTGTTGCTCACCGAGATCGTCACCGCGTCCGCCGAGCTGGCGGCCACCCGGTCGAGGAAGGCGAAGATCGCCACTCTCGCCGCGGTGCTCCGCGCCGCCGAGACCGCCGAGCTGCCGGCCGTGATCTCCTACCTCACGGGGCAGACGGCGCAGGATCGGCTGGGCGCGGGCTGGCGCACGCTCGCGGAGCTGGCCGTGCCGCCGGCCGTGGTGCCGACGGTCGAGGTGCGAGAGGTCGACGAGTCACTCACCGAGGTCGCGGCGGCCTCGGGCGCGGGGTCGGTGAAGCGGCGGGCCGAGGTGCTCACGGCGTTGTTCGCCCGGCTCACGCGCGGCGAGCAGGAGTTCCTCATCCGGCTGGTCACCGGGGAGCTGCGGCAGGGGGCGCTGGAGGGGGTGATGGTCGACGCCGTGGCGGCGGCGGCCGAGGTGCCCGTGGCCGACGTGCGGCGGGCGTTCATGTTGTCCGGCAAGCTTTCCGTCACGGGGCACGCGGCGATGACCGGTGGCGCGCAGCGGCTGGCCGAGTTCCGGCTCACGCTCGGGCGTCCGATCAAGCCGATGCTCGCGTCGCCCGCGGAGTCGCTCGACGAGGCGGTGGCGGAGCACGCGCACGCGATCGTCGAGTACAAAATGGACGGTGCGCGAATCCAGGTGCACCGCGTGGGCCGGGAAGTGCACGTCTACACACGCACGTTGCGGGAGATCACATCCAGCGTCGCGGAGCTGGTGGAGCTCGTGCGGGCGCTGCCGTGCGAATCGGTGGTGCTCGACGGTGAGACGCTCGCGTTGACCGACGACGGGCGACCGCGGCCGTTCCAGGAAACCATGAGCCGCTTCGGCAGCACCCGGGAGGAACAGGTGCGGGCGCTGCTGCTGCGGCCGTACTTCTTCGACTGCCTGCACCTCGACGGCGTGGACCTGCTCGACGCGCCGCTGTCGGAACGCAGTGCGGCACTGCGGGAAGTCGCGGGTGAGCACGTGATCCCGGGCCAGGTCGAGCCGGCGGATGCGGCGGCGGTACTCGACGCGGCGATGGCGGCCGGCCACGAGGGCGTGATGGTGAAGGACCTGGCTTCGCCGTATGCGGCGGGGCGCCGGGGCCGGGCGTGGCTCAAGGTGAAACCGGTCCACACCATCGATCTGGTGGTGCTCGCGGCGGAGTGGGGGCACGGGCGGCGCACGGGCACGCTGTCGAACCTGCACCTCGGCGCGCGCGACCCCGACGGCGGACCGCCGATCATGGTGGGCAAGACGTTCAAGGGCATGACCGACGAGCTGCTGGCGTGGCAGACGCGCACGTTCCAGGAGATCGAGACGCACCGCGACGGCTACACGGTGTACGTGCGCCCCGAAGTGGTCGTGGAGATCGAGCTCGACGGCGCCCAGATCAGCACGCGGTACCCGGGCGGGCTGGCACTGCGGTTCGCGCGCGTGGTGCGGTACCGGCCGGACAAGGAACCGGGTGACGCCGACACGATCGACACCGTTCGCGGCCTGTTGCGCGGAGACCGGGCCGAATGACATCCGGACAGACAGGGCCAATTCACCACGCACGCACCAAAAGGCCAGACGAAAGTCGATGTTGTGCCCTCGGGCGATGCATCAGAGTGAGCCGCACCGCATCGTTCGGGAGTGGGGAGACGACATGACTCTTCGGGTTCGGTCCGCCGTGCGCGGGTTCGGACGACCGCTGGCGCTGCTCGCGGGCGTCGCGCTGGCGGCCACCGCCGTAGCGGCCCCGGCGGGTGCTTCCGGCGCTGCAGCGAGCACACCGCCGGCGCCGTCGATGCACCGCTTCTCGGCGGCCGCGAAGTCGTTCATCGGAGCGCACACGGTGGCCGACCGCGTCGCGAAGCTCGAGGCGGCGACGTCCACGCTGCCCAGGGAAAGCTTCGCGTACAACGCGACGAAGCTGTGGAACCAGGGCATCACGGGTGCGGGCACCACCGTCACCACGCTCGTCTCGTACGGCGACGACCAGGTGAAGCAGGTCCTCGACGAATACTCGCAGCGCCACGGCTTGCCGCCGGCCGATGTCGAAGTGCTGCAACCGTCGGGCGCGGTCCCGGCGTGCACCGACCCCGGCGTCGACACGGCGACGTGCGAGAGCTGGGGCGGGGAGACCGACCTCGACGTCACGATGATGCACGCGATGGCCCCCGGCGCGAAGATCATCGTCGCCGCGACGCCGGTGGCCGAGACCAGGGCTTCACCGGGCTGCCCGAGATGATGAACGCCGTCGACTACCTCACGAAGCACAAGCTCACCGACGTGATCTCGATGAGCTTCGGCACCACGGAGGAGAACTTCCCGTCGTTCCAGTCCATAAAGACGCTCGACCCGGCGCTGGAGCGCGCGAGCAAGGCGGGCATCACGATGGTCGCCTCCTCGGGTGACGACGGGCCGACCGGCGGCTACCTCCAGGGCCCGGGCAACTGCCCGTACCGCGTCGCGAGCTGGCCGGCCAGCGACCCGCGCGTGACCACCCTCGGCGGCACGCAGCTGCACCTCGACTCGACCGGCGCCCGCACGAAGCCGGACGACCTGGTCAACGTGGCCGACAACGGCTTCGGCGAAGGTGCGGGCCTGTCGAAGACCTACGCGCGCCCGTCGTGGCAGGACGGCGTCAAGAAGATCACGGGCAGCAGGATGCGGTCGTTCCCGGACATCAGCATGGAAGGCGTGCAGGGCACTTCGCAGTCGGCGCCGCTGTTCGCCGGTGTGCTCGCCCTGGCGGTCCAGGCCAACCACGGCAAGCTGGGCCAGATCAACCCGGCGCTGTACACCAAGCTCGGCCCGAAGGGGGCGAAGGCGGGCATCGTCGACGTCGTCACCGGGGACAACAGCCAGGACGGCGTGGAGGGCTTCACCGCCGCGCCCGGCTTCGACATCGCCAGCGGCTGGGGCACGGTCGACGCGTCGGTGTTCGTCCCGGCGTTGGTGAAGGCCATCCACTGACGCATTCCTGATCAAGCACGGCGAAGGGCGCGGCCGGCGGGTCGCGCCCTTCGCCGTGCTTGCCACCGAGGCAAGTCAGCGGCTCCCGGCCAACCGCTCGAACACCTCCGACCTTGCCCGGTCCTCGGCCGCAGCGGACAACTCGGCAAGCAACGGGCGAAGCTTGGCTGCGCCAAGACCCGCTACCCGCCCTGGGTCGACGTCGGCGGTCAAGCCGAGCGTCACCCCGAGCTCGGCCACCGCCCGCTCAGCCGACACCTCGGGCCGAAGCTCCGCCAGCGCAGCGCGCGCCCCGTCGGCCGCGGGGCCGTACGCCCGCAGCACGAGCGGAAGAAACAGCGTGTGCAGAAGGCCGTAGCCGAGTCCGTGCCTCGTGGACACCAGGTCGCACACCTGGTGCACCACACCAGGCCGGCCCAGCTCGTGCAGCGCGTGGCCGGCCAGCGCGGCACCGGCCAGCGCGTCTTGGCAGGTCGAGAGATCACCAGCCCCGGCAGCGAGCGAGGCGAGGCAGCCCCACAGCAGAAGCAAGCCCTCCCGAGCCGACGCCAGCGCTTCCTCGCTCGCCGGATGGCACAGCACCTCCAGGCAGTTCGCGACGGCGACGATTCCACTGCTTGCCACGACCTCGCGCGGCAGCCCCGCGACGAGTTCCGGGTCGTAGAACACCGCCCGGGGCAGAACGCGGTCGGACGTTCCCGTTTCCTTGCCGCGGTCGGTGGTGACGAAGTAGCGCGACGTGCGCTCCGCACCCGAGAACGTGGTCGGGACCGCGATCAGCGGCAACCGCAACGCGAGCGAAACGATCTTGCCCAGCCCGATCGCCGAGCCGCCGCCGATGGCCAGCACCGCGTCGGCGTGCGTTTCCTGCGCCGAGGCGACGGCGAGGTTGGCCTGGTGGGCCGGCACGTGTGCGGGCACGTCCGACCACCGGCCGACGTAGCGGCCGCCGAGCAGACCCGGCAGTCGCGCGACTGCCCGGTCCGACGACCGGGAGGCTACCGCCACCACGCGACGGCAGCCCAGATCGCCGGCCACCGTCGGGAGTTCTCGCAGGGATCCGCTGCCCCACACCAGGTTCTGACCGAGCGCGGCGCCGTGGGACCGGCGGACGGGGTCAGCGGTCCGCGCCACCGTGGCCGTCCGGCGTGTACTGCAGCAGGTGCTGTCCGTAGACGTCCGAGCCGATCGCGGCCAGCGCCGCCGGCACCGGCTCGGGGTCCTGCAGGAAAGGCTGCGCGACGTCGCACGGGTGCTGCCACGTGGCGAACTCCAGCGCGATCTTGTTCACCGGGTCCTCGAAGTAGATCGAGTGACAGAAACCGTGGTCGAGTTCGCTGTTCACCTTGATCCCGTTCTCCTCGAGCACTGATTTCGCGTGCTGTAGTTCACCCTCGGAGGGAACCGTGATCGCGAGGTGGTTGCCTGCCCCGAGCAACGAGTTGTCCGCGGCGATCTCGGCGTCCTTGAACTCGAAGAACGCGATCGTGTCCTGCTCGCTGATGCGGAAGAAGTAGTGCCTGCTGCCGGCGAGGTTCCCCGGCACCGCACCGGGAAACGGGTCCGGGTCGGGCAGTTGCAGCGTCACGACAATGGGGAATCCCAGAATCCCGTTGTAGAATTTCACGGTTTCTTCCATGTCATTGGTCACGAAGGCCATGTGATGACACCCGGTCGTCCGAATACCCATGATGATCCCTCTCACTGTTTCCGGCGATGTGTCAATGACTTTACGCGCAATCTAGTTTCCACGTCAACGAGATTTTGCAAAGGCCCTGCAGGCTCGACGCGCGCACGCTCGGTTACGGTGGAGTCGTGACCGCGACGCACGGGGAACGCCCGGTGCCCCACCTCTCGGAGGACGAGCTTCTCGCCTGGCGCGGGCTGCTCGAACTGGAAGCACGTGTGCTCGGCGTGCTCGACACCGAACTGCGCGCGGACCACGACTTGTCGATCGCCGAGTTCGACACGCTCTACCAGCTGTGGCTCCAGCCCGGCGGCCGGTGCCGCATGAAGGACCTCGCGGAGAAGCTGCTCGTCAGCCGAGGCGGCGTAACCAAGCTGATCACCCGGCTCCACAGCCGCGGGTTGGTGGCCCGCGTGTCGCAGCCCGGTCAGCAAGCGGTCGACGCCCAGCTGACCGAGACCGGCGACGCGCTTCTCGCGAAGGCGATGAACACTCATTTCGACGGCGTCCGCCGCCTGGTGACCTCTCGACTGTCCGCCGCCGAGCTGCACACCCTCCGCACAGTCGCCGAACGCCTGCGCGAGCTGCCCACCTGAGCACACCCGACGGGGTGACACCGGACCGTTTCCACCGGGTCCGAGCAGGCGCGAACCGTAATCTCACCGCATGCCACCGACGCGACTGACCCGGATCTGGTTCGGGGTGACGGCCCTCGTGGCCCTGATCGGGCTCGTCACGCAGACCTTCGTCAGCGCCGGTACGCCGGGCCGGTACGCGTCGGCGGGCGGGCGGATCGCGCACATGTTCTCGTACTTCACCATCCAGTCGAACCTGCTGGTGCTGCTCACCGCGCTGGCCTTCGTGGCCGGGCTCCGGCTGACCGGGCTGCCGCGGGTGGTGTGGCTCGACGCGCTCGTCGGGATCAGCGTCACCGGGATCGTCGCCCACGTGGCGCTCGCCGGGCTGCTCGATCTCAGCGGCGCGGCGCTGTTCGCCGACGTCATGCTGCACACGGTGACGCCGATCGTCGCGGTGGTCGGGTTCCTCGTCGCCGCGCCGCGCGGGCTGCGGTGGAGCACCGTCGCCTGGTCGGCCCTCTGGCCCCTGGCGTGGCTCGCGTTCACGCTGATCCGCGGCGCGCAGGGTGGCTTCTACCCGTACCCGTTCGTCAACGCGGCCGAGCTCGGTTACGGCCGCGTCGCCGTGAACTGCGTGCTGATCGCCGTGTTGTTCGTGGCGCTGGCGAGTATCGCGAAGGTCCTCGACAGCTGGCTCACGCGCGCACCCGCCGAAACGCGTTCAGCGGATCGTTGACCCCGGTGTGCGCCAGCGCGCGCCACGCGCCGCGGCGCCGGTCGGCCGGTTTGCCCGCCGCGAGCCGGTGCAGCTGCTGCGTGTGCCACTGCACTTCCAGCAGGCTGTCGGCCAGGCGGATCCCGGTGCGCGGACACAGCCGTTCGGCCCGCACGTCCTCACCGGCGAGCAGCTGCCCCGGCAGCGCGGGGTCGACGGTCATCGGCCGGCCCAGCCCGATCACGTCGAGCGCGCCCGACCGCAGCGCCTCGGCCATGCCGTCGGCCGTGGTGAAACCACCGGTCACCATCAGCGCGACGTCGCTCACCTGCCGGGCTTTCGCCGCGTAATCCAGGAAATACGCCTCGCGCCGCGCGGTGCTCGCGCGGCCGGAGCCCATCATCGCGGCCTTTTCGTAGGTACCGCCGGAAATCTCGAGCAGGTCGAGGCCCGCGTCGCTCAGCGCGCTGACCACGCGCAGCGACTCGTCCTCGTCGAAACCGCCGCGCTGGAAGTCGGCGCTGTTGAGCTTCACCGACACGGGTACGGCGTCGCCGACCGCCTCCCGCACGCGGCGCACGAGCTCCAGCAGGAACCGGCTGCGGTCGCGGCCCCAGGCGTCGTCGCGGAGGTTGGTGAGCGGCGAGAGGAATTGCGAGATCAAGTACCCGTGCGCACCGTGCAGCTGCACTCCGGCGAAACCCGCGTCGACGAACGTGCGCGCCGCGAGCGCGAAGCGGTCCACGATCGTCTCGATCTCGTCGCCGGTGAGCGCCCGCGGCGCGGCGAAGGCCGTGCGCACGCCGCGGCTGCCGAACGGCACGGCCGACGGCGCCACCGGTTGGCGCGAAAGGAACCGCGGGCTCTGACGGCCGGGGTGGTTGAGCTGCACCCACAGCTGGGCGTCCGTGCCGTCGACACTGCGCGCCCACGGCGTGTACTTCGTAGCGTCGGGAACGGCCGGCAGCGCGACGTTGCGGGGTTCACCGAGGGCGGTGGGGTCGACCATCACGTTGCCGGTCACGAGCAGGCCCGCGCCGCCGTGGGCCCACGTGCGGTACAGCTCGGTGAGCTCGCGCGTCGGTGCGTTGCGGCGGTCCCCGAGCTGCTCGCTCAGCGCCGACTTCGCCAGCCGGTGCGGCAACACCGCGCCGCACCGCAGCTCGAGGGGTTCGGCCAGCAGTTCCCCGGTGGGTTTCATCGCGCTCCCGCCTTCGCAGCGAACTTACCGGCGGTAAGGCTACGCGAAAGTAGATAACGGTGCTATCTCGGCTGGACCGGCTCCTGGGCACTAGGGTCTGCAGACCATGACGGCGATAGTGCAGAACCTCGTCACCTCGGGCGTGTTCGAGCTCGACGGCGGCAGCTGGGACGTGGACAACAACGTGTGGATCGTCGGCGACGACACCGAGGTGATCGTGATCGACGCCGCCCACAACGCCGACGCGATCGCCGACGTGGTCGGGGACCGCGCGCTGCGGGCGATCGTCTGCACCCACGCCCACAACGACCACGTGAACGCCGCCCCCGCGCTCGCCGAGCGCACCGGGGCCCCGATCCTGCTGCACCCGGACGACCGCGTGGTCTGGGACCTCACGCACCCCGACCGCGCCCCGGACGGCGACCTCGCCGACGGCCAGACCATCGGCATCGCCGGCACCGACCTCACCGTGATCCACACGCCGGGCCACGCCCCGGGTGCCGTCTGCCTCCACGCCCCGGACCTGGGCGTGCTCTTCACCGGCGACACGCTGTTCCACGGCGGTCCCGGCGCCACCGGCCGGTCCTATTCGGACTACCCCACCATCGTCAGGTCCATCCGCGAACGCCTTTTCCCCCTCCCCGACGCCACCTCCGTGCGCACCGGCCACGGCGAGGGCACCACGATCGGCGAGGAGAAGAACGCGTCGAGCAGCTGGCCCGAAGGCTAGGGGCGCGGCGTCCGGCCGGCACCGCCGGGAATCAGCCGCCGATCAGCCGCGGGGACACGGGTTCGGCGCGCACGCGCGTCTTGGCCTCCGCGGCGAGTCCGCGGGCCCAGTCCTGCAGGCCGCCGACGTCGATCCCGTGCGGCGGCGTGGCCCGGAACGGCTCCAGGTTCGCCGCGCCGCGCTCCAGCAGCGCGACGGCGCCTCTGCCGTTGCCGCGCAGCGCGTGCGTCATGCCGACGGCCAGCTGCGCCAGACCGCGCCAGAGCTCGCGCTCGGGGCCGTCGGTGGCCTTCCAAGCGTCCTCGAACACCTCGTGGGCGTGGAACGGGCGGGCGTTGTCGAGCAGCTGCTGAGCCTCGGCGAGCGTCTCGGCGGGGGTGCGGACGATCCCCTCGGGCTGGCGGGCGACGCCGGACTCGCCGTAGGGCAGGGGGCGGCCGAGGCCGTCGCGCGGGCGGGCGTTGCGCGCTCGGCCCGATTCGTCGCGGTCACGGCGGTTCACAACGGCATTGTTCCACGGGTCACGCCGGGTTCGCGTCCCGCGCGCGAGCCACGTAGTCTGGGGACTCGTGCGCTTTCTCGACGGGCACGTGCCCCCTCACGACCTGACCTACGACGACGTGTTCCTGCTGCCGAACCGTTCGGACGTGGAGTCCCGCTTCGACGTCGACCTGTCCACCGTGGACGGTACCGGTGCGACGATTCCCGTGGTGGTGGCCAACATGACGGCCGTCGCTGGCCGGCGGATGGCCGAGACGGTGGCCCGCCGCGGCGGCTTGGTGGTGCTGCCCCAGGACGTGGACACCGAGGCGGTCGCCGAGATCGTCACCTGGGTGAAGAGCCGCCACACCGTCTGGGACACCCCGCTCGTGCTCACGGGCGGTGACGCCGTGGCCGACGCCCTCAACCTGGTTCACAAGCGCGCCCACGGCGCCGTCGTGATCGTGGACGGCGAAGGCCGCCCGGTCGGCGTCGTCGACGAAGCGGCGTGCGCCGGCGTCGACCGCTTCGCGCGGCTGGCGGAGATCGCGTTGCCCGCGACCGTCGCCGTGCCGCTGGACACGCCGCCGCGCGAGGTCTTCGACCTGCTGCACACCCACGGCGGCCGCCTCGCGCTCGGTCTCGACGCCGACGGCCGCCTCGCCGGCGTGCTGACCAGCGTCGGTGCGCTGCGCGCGGGCGTCTACACCCCTGCCACCGACGCCGGCGGCAACCTGCGCGTGGCCGCCGCCATCGGCGTGAACGGCGACGTGGCCGCCAAGGCGGAGGCCGTACTGGCCGCAGGCGTCGACACGCTTGTCGTGGACACCGCCCACGGGCACCAGGAGAAGATGATCTCCGCGCTGAAGGCCGTGCGCGCGGTGTCGCCCGCGGTGCCCGTGGTGGCCGGCAACGTCGTCACCGCCGAGGGCACCCGCGACCTCATCCACGCGGGCGCCGACGTCGTGAAGGTCGGTGTCGGCCCGGGCGCGATGTGCACCACCCGCATGATGACCGGCGTCGGCCGCCCCCAGTTCTCCGCCGTCGCCGATTGCGCAGCGGCCGCCCGCGAGCTCGGCAAGCACGTCTGGGCCGACGGCGGCGTGCGCCACCCGCGCGACGTCGCCCTGGCGCTGGCGGCAGGCGCCTCGGCCGCCATGGTGGGCTCCTGGTTCGCCGGCACCCACGAATCCCCGGGCGACCTGCGCTACGACGAGCAGGGCCGGCCGTACAAGGAGTCGTTCGGCATGGCGTCCAAGCGGGCCGTGGGCGCCCGCACGCGCACGGACAACGTCTTCGAGCGCGCGCGCAAGGCGCTGTTCGAGGAGGGGATCTCGACGTCGCGGATGGCGCTGGACCCGAACCGTCCGGGCGTGGAGGACCTGCTGGACTCGATCTGCTCGGGAGTGCGTTCGTCCTGCACGTACGCGGGCGCGCGGACGCTGGAGGAATTCCACGAGCGCGCGTTGCTGGGCGTGCAGTCGGCCGCGGGCTTCGCCGAGGGACGGCCGCTGCCTTCCGGTTGGTGAGCTGACGAAGAGGGCCCCTCCCGGCAGGCAGCCGAGAGGGGCCCTTTCACATCGGCTCGATCAGCCGTGGTCCTCCAGCATCTCCGTCACCAGAGCGGCGATCGGCGACCGCTCCGAGCGCGTCAGCGTGACGTGCGCGAACAGCGGGTGCCCCTTCAGCTTCTCGATCACCGCCGAAACGCCGTCGTGGCGGCCGACGCGGAGGTTGTCGCGCTGGGCGACGTCGTGGGTGAGGACCACGCGGGACGCCGTGCCGAGGCGCGAGAGCACCGTGAGCAGCACGTTGCGTTCCAGGGACTGGGCCTCGTCGACGATCACGAAGGAGTCGTGCAGCGAGCGGCCGCGGATGTGGGTCAGCGGGAGCACCTCGAGCATGCCGCGGTCGAAGACCTCGTCGAGCACATCCTGGCTGACCAGCGCGCCGAGGGTGTCGAACACGGCCTGCGCCCAGGGCTGCATCTTCTCGCTCTCGGACCCGGGCAGGTAGCCGAGGTCCTGGCCGCCCACCGCGTAGACCGGGCGGAACACCACGACCTTGCGGTGCTGGCGGCGTTCCATCACCGACTCGAGCCCGGCGCACAACGCGAGCGCCGACTTGCCGGTGCCCGCGCGCCCGCCCAGGGACACGATGCCGACGTCGGGGTCGAGCAGCAGGTCCAGCGCCACGCGCTGCTCGGCGGAGCGGCCGTGGAGGCCGAACGCCTCGCGGTCGCCGCGCACGAGGCGCACGCGCTTGTCGGCCGTGACGCGGCCCAGGGCGCTGGAGCTGCCCGCGAGCAGCCGCAGGCCGGTGTGGCACGGCAGCTCCCCCACCTCGGGCAGGCCGAACTCGACCGGGTCGACGGTGCCGCCCGAGAAGAGCGTGTCGATCAGCTCCTGCGGGGCGTCCACGTCGGCCATGCCCGTCCAGCCCGACGGCGTGACCTCGCCCGCGCGGTACTCGTCGGCGGCCAGACCCACGGCCCCCGCCTTGACCCGCAGCGGGATGTCCTTCGTCACCAGCGTGACCGACGGCCGTTCCACCGCGAGGTTGAGCGCGCACGCGAGGATGCGGTGGTCGTTGGAGTCGGTCCGGAAGCCCACGGGCAGCACCGACGGGTCGGTGTGGTTGAGCTCCACCTGCAGGGTGCCGCCCTCGTCGCCGATCGGGATCGGCGCGTCGAGCCGGCCGTGCTTGAGCCGCAGGTCGTCGAGCAACCTGAGCGACTCGCGGGCGAACCAGCCGAGCTCGGGGTGGTGGCGCTTCGCCTCCAGTTCACTGATGACGACCAGGGGCAGGACGACCGCGTGTTCGGCGAACCGGGTCACCGCCCACGGGTCGGAGAGCAGCACAGACGTGTCGAGCACGTACGTGGACTGCCCGGATTCGGGCGAGATCGAGGCTTTCTCCGGGCCAGAGGCACCGGTCGAAGAACGGCCAGAGGCCTTGCGGGGTGAACGCTGCGCAGTCACGACGGCATCTCCCTCGAGGGCGTGTGCACCCCACGCCCGCACTCGCTGGGCCGGGCACCTCCCCGGTTGGGTCCGCACTCCCCGACGCCGGCTGCGTCAGCGAGTACGGCCACGAGGGCCGGGTGCCGGCCCCCTCGTGCATCGTGTGGACGGCTGTGCCGTCCCCTCGATCAACGCCACGACCAGGGCCTCCCGCGAGGACCCGCACGGAACGCGTGCCCTCACTTCCGGAAGGTACCGACGGATCGCCGATCGTGCAGGCAGCCACACAGGTGATTCGCTCATTCGTCATCTCACCGTCGGTCGTCCGACATCGACATCCCGTCACTGTCACCCTGAGTAACGAGAGTAGCGATCGAGCGATCACGCGGTGGCATGATCATGGAAAAAAGATCACCGAACGCATTCGAGAGATCGGCGCAATGCCTTGTACCACGGGGCGGACCGGAATGCATTTCGCGTCCTGAAGACAGAACCGGACCGGGTGAACCGCGCGAATTCGGCTTCACACAATGGGCGTACCCGGCATTCATTTCGGGCTCGGTGAGGGTAATTTTCTCACTGCGGGACACACCACCGGATACTTCGGTGCCCCGGATCCCAGATATCTCTACCTTGGAGTGTGCGAAGTGCTGAAGAAGGCTGGAATCATCGCCGGTGCCGCCGCGGGTCTGATGATGATCGGTGGCACGGCGTTCGCCTCGCCGGCAGACCACGGCTACACCCCGGACCCGACGTTCGGCGACGCCTACGCGACCTTCATCGAGGGTGGCGGCGCCCTGGGCTACGGCGCGGCCTCCCTGGTCGCCGGTGCCTACACCGGCATCGCCACCACCCCGGCGCTGGTCCTCCACTCGCTGGAGCACCACGGCCACTGAACGTGGTAGCGAGGAAGGCCCCGAAGCTGCCGCTTCGGGGCCTTCCTTCATGTCCGGACCAAGTCAGGTGTGCACCTCTGACGTCCGAGGCACCTCAGGTCCCGAAGCGGCGGTGGCGCCACGCGTAGTCGCGAAGCGCGCGAAGGAAGTCCACGCGCCGGAATGCGGGCCAGTACGCTTCCGTGAACCAGAATTCCGAATGCGCCGACTGCCAGAGCAGAAATCCGGAAAGCCGCTGCTCTCCCGACGTTCGGATAATGAGGTCGGGATCCGGCTGGCCCGAGGTGTACAGGTGTTCCGAGATGTGGTCCACGTCGAGGATTTTCGCCAGCTCCCGGATCGACGTGCCCTCGTCGGCGTGCTGCAGCAGCAGCTTGCGCACGGCGTCGGCGATCTCCTGCCGCCCGCCGTAACCGACCGCGACGTTGACCTCCATGCCCGACCGGTCCTCCGTGCGCGCCGCGGCGGCCGTGAGCTTCTTCGCGACTTCGATCGGCAGCAGGTCCAGCGCTCCCATGATCCGCAGCCGCCAGGGCACCGAGGGCCCGGCGAGCTCGTCGGTGACGTCGGTGATGATCTTCAGGAGTGGCTCGAGCTCGTCGGGGTCGCGGTTGAGGTTGTCGGTCGAGAGCAGCCACATCGTGACCACCTCGACGTCGGCCTCGCGGCACCAGCTGAGGAAATCGGCGATCTTCTTCGCGCCCGCGCGGTGCCCGTCGGCCACGTCGGTGAACCCGGCCTCCCGCGCCCACCTGCGGTTTCCGTCCAGCATGATCGCGATGTGCCGCGGATGGCGACCCCGCGCCTGCTGGATCAGGCGGCGGCCGTAGACGCTGTAGACGACGTCGGACAGGAAAGACCGGAGGCTCACGTCAGCTGAGCGTACGCACCCCTGCGCGAGACGTGTGACGCGCCACGGGGGCTGGCGAAAAACCTACGCTCCCGTAGCCTGGGCCGGGTGAGCGTGACGACCGAACCCCCACCGTCCGGCCCGGCGCCAGTGGACACCCGCCCCCGCCTGCGGGGCCACATCCACTTCTGGTCCTTCTTCGGCGCCCTCGTCGGCGCCGCGACGCTCGTGACGCTCGCCGCGTCGACCGTGTCGCCCCTGGCCGCCCTCGCGACGTCCGTGTACGGCCTGACGGTGCTCGGCGTCTTCGGCGTGAGTGCGCTGTACCACCGCCGCCTGTGGAGCCCGCGCGCCTACAAGTGGATGAAGCGCGCCGACCACTCGATGATCTTCCTCTTCATCGCCGGCACGTACACCCCGTTCACCCTCCTGGCCATGTCGAAACCCACGGGCTACATCATCCTGGCCATCGTCTGGGGCGGCGCGATCCTGGGCGTGGCGATGAAGATGCTGTGGCCGAACGCGCCCCGCTGGCTCGGGGTGCCCATCTACGTGGCGCTCGGGTGGGTCGCCGTCTTCGTCATGCCGGAGCTGGCCCGCAACGGCGGCGTGGCCGCCCTGGTCCTCATCTGCGTGGGCGGGCTGTTCTACACGGTGGGCGCGGTGTTCTACGGGGTGAAGTGGCCGAACCACTGGCCGGAGACGTTCGGGTACCACGAGTTCTTCCACGCGTGCACGGTGTTGGCGGCGGTGTCGCACTACATCGCGATCTGGCTGGTTCTCTACGCGTAGCTCACCGCAGCAACAGCAACACCGCCGCTCCGACGGTCCCCCGGCTGACGAGCACCAGCAGCGCGTAGCGAAGCGTTGTGGCCCAACCGGCTCGGGCGGCGGTGAGCAGGGTCCCCCGTGTGGCTGTCAAGACCAGGACCTCCGGTGGATGCGAACTCCAGAACCCCCCGGGCGAAAGAAACGGTAGCGGCACAACGGAGGCCGGAGCGAGCCGCCGATCAGGTGTCCCCCAGCCGGCTCAGTCCCGCAGCATGGGTGCCGCCAAGAACTGTTCGGGGATCGCGAAAGCATCCACCAGCGTCTCCGCATGAGGGCGCAGCGCCGCGCACAACTCGTTCACCGCGGCGGTCACCGCCTTGGAGCGGGAGACGCTCAGCCGGCCGTGTTCCAGGAACCAGGCGCGGTCGGCCTCGATGGTCGACAAGGCGTACAGGTCGCAGATCCGCGAGAGCAGCTCAGAGGCCTCCGGGTCGGCACAACCCTCGACCGCGCGCGAAAACGCCGACAGCACCAGGCGTTCCACGTGCACGCGCCCCGCAGCGAGGACGTGGTCCTGCGCGGAGTTGAACACGCCGAACGGGTCGTCCGCGGCCTTGCGCAGGCGGTTGGCCACCCCCTCCAGCACGTGCTCCTCCCGGTCCTCGAACAGGCGCAGCTGCCACTCCCGGTCGAAGAGCACATCGGCGTCGTCGGATTCGGTCAGGCGCTCGACGAACACCCGCGCCGAAGTCCGTTCCAGCACCGCGCCCACGAGTTGCTCGGCAACGAACCGAGCAGTCGCAAGTGGACTCAAGTCCTCGAAGTGTTCCTTGTACTTCGTCAGCAATCCCTTGGCCACCAGCTGGAGCAGCACGGTGTTGTCGCCTTCGAAGGTGGTGAAGACGTCGGTGTCGGCCTTCAAGCCGGCCAGCAGGTTTTCCGACAGGTAGCCGGCGCCGCCGCAAGCTTCGCGGGCGGCTTGGATCGTGGCGGTGGCGTGCCAGGTGTTCGCGGCTTTCAGGCCGGCCGCGCGGGATTCCAGTTCGCGTTGTTCTTCTTCAGGAGCGTCGGGAGCGATGTCGTTCAAGGCGGCGACGAGTTCTTCTTGCGCGAAGTGCAGCGCGTACGTCTTCGCGAGCGCCGGCAGCAGCTTGCGCTGGTGGCCGAGGTAGTCGAGGATCACGACCTCCTTGCCGTCCGGGCGCTTGAACTGCCGGCGCTGCGAGCCGTAGCGGATGGCGAGCGCCAGGGCGCGTTTCGTGGCGCTGCCGGCACTGCCGCCGACACTCACGCGGCCGCGGATGAGCGTGCCGAGCATGGTGAAGAAGCGGCGGCCGTCGCTTTCGATGGGGCTGGAATAGGTGCCGTCGGGGGCGACGTCGCCGAAGCGGTTGAGCAGCGCCTCGCGCGGCACGCGGACGTGGTCGAAGGCCAGCCGCCCGTTGTCGACGCCGTTGAGGCCCGCCTTCCGGCCGCAGTCGGAGATCGTGACGCCGGGAATCGGGGCGCCGGAGGCGTCGCGGATGGGGACGAAAAACGCGTGCACACCACGGGAATCCCCGCCCGTCACGAGTTGGGCGAAGACGACGGCGGCGTGGCCGTCACGGGCCGCGTTGCCGATGTATTCCTTGGTGGCGCCCGCATCCGGGCTGTCGATCACGAACTCACCGGTCAAAGCGTCGTAAGTCGCCGTGGTGTGCACGTGCTGCACGTCGGAGCCGTGGCCGTGCTCGGTCATCGCGAAGCAGCCGAGCAGGTCGAGGTCCATGATGCGTCGCAGGTACTTCTCGTGGTGACGCTGCGTGCCCAGCAGCTGAACTGCGCCGCCGAACAGCCCCCACTGCACGCCGGCCTTCACCATCAGTGACAGGTCGCCGAACCCGAGCATCTCGAACGACACCACCGACCCGCCGATGTCGCTCTGCCCGCCGTACGCGCGGTCGAACCCCAACGCCGGCCGGTCGGTGGCGGCCAGCTTGCGCAGCTGGTCGAGCACCTGCGCGCGGTGCGCCTCGACGTCGAGCTCCACCGGGTCCTTGAAGTCCTCGGCCGACATCTGCGCACGCACGCCGACGCGCAGTTCGGCCCAGCGGCCGTCGAGGACGGCGGTGAGCACGTCCGGGTCCACCTTCGCGGGAACGGCAGGGATGTCCACGGCTCCTCCTCGGCTCGGGCTACTCACCGGTAAGCCTGCCCCCGCCACCGCGTCGTCGCAGGTCGAGGTGACAAAGACGACTCGATCGTTTGGCCGGATGCATTCGGGGGAAAGACCGCGCACGACAAGGGACTCCCGCGCCGAAGCACGAGAGTCCCCGCCGCGCCGAAGATCAGCTCAGGTCCGGCCCCTTCGACCGCAGATCGTCGACCTTCGTCATTGCGTCGCGCAATTCGGCCAGCCACGTGTCGGCGTGCTCGCCGACCAGCCGGACCGCCCACGCGAGCGCCTCCGAACGCGAGCGCGCGACGCCCGCCCCGACGAGCGTGTCGAGCACCAGCCGCTCGGGCTGGCGCAGCCGTGTCATCACGGGCGCGGACAGCGTCGTGAACAGCACCTTCGTGCCGCCCAGCTTCGCGCCCCACGCCACCTTGCGCTGGTACCGGTGCTCGGCCTGCCGCGCGATTTCGATGCGCTCGTCGCGCGTCTCCTCGCGGAAGCGGCTGATGCGCCCGTCCTCGGCGGACGCGCGGGCCGCGTCGTCGGCGTAGTCGCCGGTCAGCGCGGGCAGCTCGCCCACGATGACGATCTCCTCGCGGTCGACCGTGATCTCCGGGTCGCCCGTGAACCAGCCGTCCGGGAGGCGCCCGCCGAACCAGGCCGCCGCGTCGTCGGCCGTCGGCACCTCGGCCTGCTGCCAGCCGCCGCGGCCCTTCCACCCTCGTGCCATGTGTCCCACCACCTTGAAGTGCGTGTGCATGCTCGCCTCCGCGATTACATGATTACCTCGCTACTGAAGCTACGCCGAATACACGCTGAGCAGGGCGTTGTTCACCAGGGGCGGAACTTCAGAGCTGCGCGAGCAGGTCGTCGGCCGACGTCACCGGCCGGTCGCACACGTACCCACGGCAGACGTACGCCGCCGCGGCGCCGTCAACGAGCGGGCGGCCGGCCAGCAGCGGCACGCCGGGCGCGTCCGGAGCGCCACCGAGGACCACGCCACCGCCGTGGATCCGCCGTGCGGCCGCCGTGAGCAGAGCGCGGTCGTCCCCGACCACCGCCACCTGCACCGGCCCCGACTGCGCCGCCTCCGCCACCGACAGCCAGTGCCCGGCGAAGCGCGGCGCCCGATCGGCCAGCAGTCCTGCGCGTTGCAACGCCGCGTCCGCCGCGTCGCGGTAGCGGGCGGCCACCTCGTGCCCGGCCAGTGCCGAAGCCGTCAGCAACGCACCCGCAAGCGCCGAGGCACCCGACGGGCTCGCGTTGTCCGTGGGGTCGGAAGGACGCTGCACCAACGTTTCCGCGTCGTCCGCGGTGTCGTGGTACGCGCCGTCGGCGGTCGAAGCGAAGTGGTTGAGCGCCAGGTCCAGCAGCCGCGTCGCCTCCTCGAGCCAGCGCGGCTCGCCCGTGGCCTGGTGCAGGGCGAGCAGGCCGTCGGCCAGGCACGCGTAGTCCTCGAGCACGCCCGCGGGCACGCCGACCACGCCATCGCGCGAACTGCGCCGCAGCCGGCCGTCGACGAGGTGCGTGGCCAGCAGCAGCGACGCCGCATCCCGCGCCAGCTCGATCCACTGTGGACGCTCCAGCGCGACGCCCGCCTCGGCGAGCGCGGTGATGGCCAGCCCGTTCCACGCGGCCACCACCTTGTCGTCACGCGCGGGTTGCGGCCGCGAAGCTCGCGCGGCCAGCAGCGCTGCCCGGACGCGCTCGAACCGCGCGGAATCCTCCGGATCACCCGGCAGCTGCAGCGTCGACGAGCCCTTTTCGAACGTCCCGGACTCCGTCACCGAAAACACCGAAGCCGCCCAGGCACCGTCCTCGTCACCGAGCACTTCGCGCAGCTCGGCGGGCGTCCAGACGTACGTGAGGCCCTCGACTCCCTCGGTGTCCGCGTCGAGCGACGCCGCGAAACCGCCCTCGGCGGTCCGCAGGTCCGTCTCCAGGAACCGGACGATCCCCTCGGTCACCCACAACGCGAACGAAGACCCCCGCCGCGCGAGGTGCGCGTACACCCGCAGCAGCAAAGCGTTGTCGTACAGCATCTTCTCGAAGTGCGGCACGATCCACTGGGCGTCCACGGAGTACCGCGCGAAGCCACCGGCCAGCTGGTCGTGGATCCCGCCGCGCGCCATCGCGTCCGCGGTGGCAGAAGCGAGCGAGAACGCCTCGGCCGAACCGGTGCGCTCGTGGTGGCGCAGCAGGAACTCCAGCACCATCGACGGCGGGAACTTCGGCGCGCCCCCGAACCCGCCGTGCACGGGATCCACCTCGGCGGCGAGTTTCTCGACGGCGCCGGCCAGCACCCCGGCGTCGACCGCGGACGCCTGCAACGGCCCGCTCTGCTCGGTGAGGTGCCCGATGAGCCGCTGCGCGCCCTCGCGCAGGTCCTCCGGCCGCTCGGTCCACGCCTCGGATACGGCGACCAGCAGCTGCCCGAACGACGGCATGCCCGGCCGCGGCGTCGGCGGGTAGTAGGTGCCGCAGTGGAACGGCTCACCCTCGGGCGTGAGGAAACAGGTCATCGGCCAGCCGCCCTGGCCGGTCATGGCCTGGGTGGCGGACATGTAGACCGCGTCGATGTCCGGCCGCTCCTCGCGGTCGACCTTGATGTTCACGAAGTGCGCGTTCATCAGCGCCGCGGTGCCCTCGTCCTCGAAGGACTCGTGGGCCATCACGTGGCACCAGTGGCACGCGGCGTAGCCGACCGACAGCAGGATCGGCACGCCCCGCTCCCGCGCCTCGGCCAGCGCTTCGGGCCCCCACTCGCGCCAGTCGACGGGGTTCCCCGCGTGCTGCAGGAGGTAGGGGCTTGTCGCGTCCGCCAGTCGGTTCGCCATGTCACCAGGGTGGCACGGCGCCGTCGTCAGTCGGACTTGGCCCGGGCCGGGTCGGCGGGCTCGGCCGCCTTCTCCGGCGCAGCGTCCGAATCGGCCGCCGGATCCGATTTCTCCGCGACGACCTCCTCTTCGGGGTCGAAGCTCGCCGGCACCTTCTTCAGGTGCTTGCTCATCGACCGGATGAGGAACGCAACCGCGATCAGGAACAGGATCAGCACCAGCAGGCCGACGGGCGAAGACTTCCCGAAGTCCTCGCCCTGGCCGCCGTTGTCGCCGCTGTCGGGCTGCTGGGCCAGGAACAGGGCCGAGGCCGTCAGCGGGACGACCGCGACGGCCGGCACACCGAAACTCATGGACTCACCTTCTCCTTGATGCCGGCGAACAAATCGTCCTCCGGCAGCGTGCTGTCCACCAGGGAGCGGTTCAGCTCGTACTCCTCGGTCGGCCAGACCTCGCGCTGCATCTCGAGCGGCACCGCGAACCAGCGGCTGGTCGGGTCGATCTGCGTGGCGTGCGCCTTCAGCGCCTCGTCACGCACCTCGAAGTATTCACCGCACTCGATCCGGGTGGTCACCCGCTCCATGATGTCGGCCCGCTCCGGGTCCCAGTTCTTCAGCCACTCCTCGTACGGCGAAGGCAGGCCGGCCTTCCGGAGCGCTTCGTCGAACAGCGTCATCCTGGCCTTGGAGAAGCCGTGCACGTAGTAGAGCTTGAGCGGCTGCCACGGGTCGCCGGCGTCGGGGAAGCGGTCCTCTTCGCCCGCCGCGTCGAAGGCCGCCATCGACACCTGGTGGGTGCGGATGTGGTCGGGGTGGGGGTAGCCGCCGTTCTCGTCGTAGGTGATGAGCACGTGGGGCCGGAACTCGCGGATCACACGCACCAGGGCCTCGGTCGACTCCTCCAGCGGCACGACCGCGAAGGACCCCTCGGGCACCGGCGGCAGCGGATCGCCCTCGGGCAGCCCGGAGTCGACGAAACCGAGCCAGCGGTGCTGCACGCCCAGGATCTTCGCGGCGCGCGCCATCTCCTCGCGGCGGATCTCGGTCATGTTGGAGAGCACCTCGGGCCGGTCCATGGCGGGGTTGAGGATGCTGCCCGCCTCGCCACCCGTGCAGGTCACGACCATGACCTCGTGGCCCTCGGCCACGTACTTCGCCATCGTGGCGGCGCCCTTGCTCGACTCGTCGTCGGGGTGCGCGTGCACCGCCATGAGACGCAGGTTCGAGGCGCGGTCGGTCGTCATCAGCTCGTCAGCTCGCACCATGTTCCGAACGACCCTCTCGTGTCCCGTTATTCCGGCGTACCCCGCCCCGGCTCCACGTCACCGGAACGGCTCGCGGATACTCGAGGACAGGTGGTGCCCCCAGTCGGGCTCCACCCATTGTCCCCGCGGGTACGACAAGAACGACCGGAGGCCCGGACTTGCAGACCGGAGAGACCGCAACCGCCGAGGGAGACGCCCGTCCGGCGCCGCCCGCGGACCGGTACGGCTCGCCCGCCAAGGCCGGGTCGAAGCGCTGGAAGCGCTGGGTTTTCGGCGCGATCGCCGTGGTCGCGAGCTTCGCCGTGGCGTGGATCGCCTACGTCAACCTCGGCGAGACCTCGATCGACGCCGAGCGCGTGGCGTTCGAACCCCGGCCGGGCAACGCGATGGAGATCACCATCAACGTCACGCGTGACGACCCCGACAAAGCCGGGGTGTGCGTCGTGCGGGTGCAGGACAGGTCCGGCTCCGAGAGCGGCCGGAGAGAGGTGCTGGTTCCCGCCGGGGCCGGCCACAGCCGAGTGAGCACGGTGGTGAAGAGCATCGGGGAACCGGTGACGGCCGACGTGTATGGCTGCTCGTACTCCATACCACGTTATATGTCAACCCCATAGCGGCCAACGGGGTGAAATGCGCGGTGGGTGTCCGCGCGGCGAGGAATGGACCGGCGTCGCTGCACCCTGCCGTGATAAGCTGACACACCAGCACGGCCCGAGGCGGGCCGTGTTTTTCCTTTATCCCAGCCGTGCGGGCGCAGTGAGCCCGTGCGGAGGCCGGCTTGAACACCCAAGCCTGGCAGGCCCGACGAGGAGATGGTGACCGTGAGCGACAAGGTGACCTGGCTGACCCAGGATGCCTACGACAGGCTCAAGCACGAGCTCGACGAAATGATCGAGAATCGTCCGGTCATCGCTGCGCGCATCAACGACAGCCGCGAAGAGGGCGACCTCAAGGAGAACGGCGGCTACCACGCGGCGCGCGAAGAGCAGGGCCAGGCCGAGGCGCGCATCCGCCACCTGCAGGAACTGCTGCGGTCGGCGAAGGTCGGCGAGGCCCCCGAGGACGACGGCACCGCCGGCCCCGGCAAGGTCCTCACCGTGAAGTACGCGGGCGACGACGACGAGGAGAAGTTCCTCCTCGCCACCCGCGAAGAAGGGGCCGAGGGCGCGCTCGACGTGTACTCCCCCGAGTCGCCGCTGGGCAAGGCCCTGCTCGGCGCCAAGGAGGGCGAGTCGCGTGAGTACGAGCTGCCCAACGGCCGTACGCAGCAGGTCACGCTGGTCAAGGCAGTGCCCTACAGCGAGGCCTGACCGGTCTTCGCGTACCCGGCTCGCTTGAGCCGGGTACGCGACTAACGTGGTTTCCCCGGACGAGGGAGGCCACGATGAGCGAACCGCTGTGCCGCACGTGCGGCATGCAGTACCCCGAGCCCCGTGACGACTGCCCGATCTGCGAGGACGAACGCCAGTACGTCCCGCTCACCGGGCAGGCGTGGACCGATCTCGCGACGATGCGGTCCAGCGGCGAGTACCGCCCCCGCGTCGAAGAGCAGGGGCCGGGCGTGATCGGCATCGGTTCCGAACCCGGTTTCGCGATCGGGCAGCGGGCTCTGCTCGTCCAGGCCGAGTCCGGCAACTTCCTCTGGGACTGCGCCGCCTACCTCGACGACGAGCTGGTCCGGCAGGTCGACGACCTCGGCGGCATCACCGGCATCGCGATCAGCCACCCGCACTACTACACGACCATGGTCGAGTGGGCCCACGCCTTCGACGTGCCGATCTACCTGCACGAAAGCGACCAGGAGTGGATCGGGCGCCCCGATCCGTCGATCCGGCTCTGGTCGGGTACCACGCTCGACGTCGCCGACGACCTGCGGCTGATCAACCTCGGCGTGCACTTCACCGGCGGCACGGTGCTGCACTGGCCGGCCGGTGAGGAAGGCCGCGGGGCGCTGTTGTCGGGCGACATCGTGCAGGTGATCCCGGACCGCACCCACGTCGCGTTCATGTACAGCTACCCGAACCTCATCCCCGAACGGCCGAGTGTGGTGCGCCGCGCGGCGGAACTGCTGGAGCCGTACGTGTTCGACGCGATCTACGGCGCGTGGTGGGACCGGATCGTGCGCAGCGACGGGCACGAGGTGGTGCAGCGTTCGGCGAAGCGGTACCTGGCCCACGCGCTCGACGCGTTCTGACCGCGCGTTCTAGCCGCGCGCGGTGCGCTCCAGCAGCGGGCGCACGCGGGGTGGCACGGGCGTGGACAGCGCGATCGACGTCGAGGTGCGCAGCACGCCGTCCACGCCGACGACCTCGTCGATCACGCGTTGCAGGTCGTCGTTGTCCCGCGCGACCAGGCGGACGAACAGGTCGCCCTGGCCGGTGGTGGCGTGCACCTCGCACACCTCCTCGATGGCGGCGAGCGCCTCGGCGACACCGCCGCGCCGGCCCTGCGCGATCTCGAGCACGGCGAACGCGGTGAGCCCGTAGCCCATCGCGGCGAGGTCGAGCTCGGGCGGGAAGCCGCCCAGGATGCCGCGCTCGGTGAGCCGGTCCAGGCGCGCCTGCACGGTGCCACGCGCGACACCGAGGCGGCGCGCGCACTCCAGCACGCCCAGCCGTGGCGAGTCGGTGAGCAGCAGCAACAGCCGGGCGTCGAGCGAGTCGAGCACGGTTTCCTCCCTGCGCAGGTTGTCCATGTTGACCGCAGCTTACGGGTTCTTACTGAGCAGATTGTCCAGTGAATCTGGTAACCGTTGCTCACCTTGCCGCAGCGGACCCATGCTTTTCGGCATGACCCACACCATGGATCCGCAGGGCGCACTCGACGACGTCAGCTTCGACCAGCTCCGTCAGCTCGTGGGGCTCGTCGAACACGACGCCAGCAAAGACCCGTTCCCGGTCAAGGCACTCGACGCGGTGGTCTTCGTCGCCGGCAACGCGACACAGACCGCGTGGTTCTACCAGGTCGCATTCGGCATGCAGCTCGTCGCGTACTCCGGTCCGGAGACGGGGCACTTCGACCGCAAGGCGTTCGTGCTCAAGTCGGGCTCGGCGCGGTTCGTGATCACCGGCGGCGTGCGGCCGGACTCTCCGCTGCTCGACCACCACCGCCGCCACGGCGACGGCGTGATCGACCTCGCGCTGGAGACGACCGACGTCGACAAGTGCGTGGCGCACGCCCGCGCGCAGGGCGCGACGATTCTCGAAGAGCCCCACGACGTCACCGACGAACACGGCACCGTGCGGATGGCCGCGATCGCGACTTACGGCGAAACCCGCCACTCGCTGATCGACCGGTCGCGCTACGACGGCGTGTACCTGCCCGGGTTCGAACCGCGCGAGAGCACGGTGACCCGGCCGGAAGGGGCTGGGTCCAAGCCTCTGGCGCCGGCGGGCACGGGAAAACGGCTGTTCCAGGCCGTGGACCACTGCGTGGGCAACGTCGAGCTCGGCAAGATGGACTACTGGGTCGACTGGTACCACCGCGTGATGGGCTTCGTGAACATGGCGGAGTTCGTGGGCGACGACATCGCCACCGAGTACTCGGCGCTGATGAGCAAGGTGGTGTCCAACGGCAACCACCGCGTGAAGTTCCCGCTCAACGAACCGGCCGTGGCGAAGAAGAAGTCGCAGATCGACGAGTACCTCGAGTTCTACGAGGGCGCCGGCTGCCAGCACATCGCCTTGGCCACCAACGACATCATCGCCACGATCACGGCGATGCGGGCCGCGGGCGTCGAGTTCCTGGACACGCCGGACTCGTACTACGAGGACCCGGAGCTGCGCGCGCGGATCGGCGAGGTGCGGGTGTCGATCGAAACGTTGCAGGAGCACAAGGTTCTGGTCGACCGCGACGAGGACGGGTACCTGCTGCAGATCTTCACGAAGCCGATCGGTGACCGGCCGACGGTGTTCTACGAGCTCATCGAGCGGCACGGTTCGCTGGGCTTCGGGAAGGGGAACTTCAAGGCGCTGTTCGAGGCGATCGAGCGGGAGCAGGATCGCCGGGGCAACCTCTAGCGCCCATCGTCACGGCGCCGAATCGGTCACTGTCGGCGACGTTTGTGGCACGAGCGGCCCGTTCGCGACGAAACAGTCGCGTGCGGGCCGCTTGTCGCGTTTTGTGTCGGTGCGGGTACGTACAGTGGGTTTCAGGTGCCGGCGAGACCGGTTGACCCGAGTGGCAAACTGGGCCGATCGGATCAATTCGGGCGGCGCCGGAACCTCAGGCGGACCGGATCCGTCACTGTGGGGAAGTCGCTTCGAGAGGATGGGGGCCCGATGGCGGACGGCGTCGACGCCAGCCAGCGGATGGTGGACGGCTGGACGCGGCAGCTGCAGGAGACGGCTGCGCGCTACCAGGCGATGGCCGATCGCATGCAGGGCCAGACTGTCACCGAGCGAGCGAAGGACGGCTCGGTCACGGTGACCGTGGATGCCAAGGGGCTGCTGAAGAATCTGGTGATCGCGGAGTCCGCGGCCGGCAAGCGGATGGCCGAGGTCTCGGCGCAGGTGATGCAGCTCGTGCAGAAGGCGCAGGCGCGGATTCCCGAGCTGCTGCAGCAGGTTGCGTCGGAAACGCTGGGCGCCGGTGCCACGGGCGACAAGCTGGTGGAGGACGCGAAGAGCACGTTTCCCGCGCCGCCGCCGGAAGAGCCTCCGCCACCGGCGGCGCCGGTGCACCGCTTCGGGCCTGAGGACTCCGATCCGCAGCCTCCACCCGTTCCTTCGCGGCAGGCAGCGGCTCCGCGGCAGGCAGCGCCTCCGCCGCCACCGCCGCCGCGTCGTCGCCGGGCCGAGAACTCCGACGATGACGACGACTTCGGCGGCTCCATCCTGTCCTGATCCCGTTCCACCGCAGCCATCCTGGGGGATGAAAAACCTTGGCATCCAACGGATACGAGGTCGGTAGCGACCTCGAGGCACACGCGCGCCAGCTCGATGGAATCAGCGACGGGCTGCGCCAGGCCGTCGACGCGGCGCAGCAGGTCAGCATGCCGCAGGACGCCTACGGCATCCTCTGCCAGCCGTTCCGGGCGATGCTCGACCCGGTGGAGGAGTTCGGCGTCAACGCGTTGCAGAACACCGTCACGGCGATGGACGCGCAGGCGCAGAAGGTCCGCAACGCCGCGCAGGCGTACCAGACCTACGAAACCGGCACGACCGACGCCATCGCCGCCACGAAGGTGCCCGACTGATGGCCGAGGGAAATCCGCTCGTCGCGCAGGCGAAGCAGGACGGCGACGGCCCCGGGCCGCTCACGGCCGGCAACGGCGACTACGGCTACGCCACGGGCATCGGCGTCGCCGAGTCGGCGATGGACGCGTTCAACGGCATCAAGGACGGCGACTGGGTCTCGGGCGGCCTCGGGGTGCTGAGCCTCGCGGGTGAGATCGCCGGCGCGGCGATCGACCCGTTCGGTTATCTGATGTCGTCGGTGGCGTCGTTCCTGATGGAGCACGTGCAGCCGCTGAAGGACATGCTCGATTCGGTGGCGGGCAACCCGCCGGTGATCCAGTCCTATGCGGACACCTGGGGCAACGTCGCGAAAGCGTTGCAGGACCGGCAAGCCGATTACACCAACGCGGTCAAGACCGACACCGCCGAATGGACGGGCGACGCGGCCGACGCGTACCGCAAGGGTGCGGCGGAGTGCGCGGAGGCCCTCGGCGGGGCCGCGACGGTGGCGAGTGCGATCGGCACCGTCACGATGATCATGGGCCAGGTCGTGTCGTTCGTGCGGGAGACCGTGCGGCAGCTGATCGCCGACCTGGTCGGCAAGCTGATCTCGTGGGTGATGGAGGAGGTCTTCTCCCTCGGCTTCGGCACGCCGCTGGTGGTCGCCCAGGCGGTCACGGCGATCTCCAAGTGGGGCGAGAAGATCAGCGGCCTGCTGACGAAGCTGTGCGACACGATGCGGCGGGTGTCGCCGCTGCTGGGGAAGCTGGCCGACGTCTTCACGAAGATCATCAAGATCCTGGGCAAGCTGGCCGGCAAGGTCACGGGACTCGACGTGATCAGCACGAAGAACATCAAGGCCGGTGGGTTCGCGCACCACACGGGTGGCGGCGGTTCGGGTGGTGGTGGGCACCACGGCGGTTCCGACGGTGACGGGGACTCACCCGGTGGCGAGGGTTCCGACAGCCCGGATGGCTCGCAGTCCGGTGACTCCGACGCTGACAATGCCCACTCCGGCGATCCGGACTCCGGCAGTCCATCCTCCGACGACCCCGGCGGCTCGCACTCCGGAGAGGGCGACTCGGCTTCGTCGAGCCCGGATGGCGGTGCTCCCTCCACAAGGGACGGTTCTGCCGACGGCTCATCACGCCGCAGCACGGGCAACGGGACCCACAACGGCGACCCGGATGGGGCCGGCGGCGGCTCGGCGTCGGCGTCCGGCGGCGATTCGCCCTCCCCCGGCAGCTCCGCGCCACACAGCACGAGCGGACCGTCGGGTGGCGGGTCGCCGGGTCACGCCGGCTCCTCGGCGAACTCACCGAGCCACGCGGGCAGCTCTTCGCCGTCGGGTTCTTCGTCGTCCGGTGGCGGCAGTTCCGCGCCCTCGCACACGGGTGACGCGCCGAGTGCCCACACCGGTGACGCGCCGAGCACGTCCCACGCGGGCGGCTCGCCCTCCGGTGGCTCCGCGCCCCACCACGCCGGCGGAGCACCGGCCCATTCCGGCGGTGGCTCGTCCGGGAGCAGTTCACCGTCTCCACACTCGAGCTCGGGCGACAACTCGACGTCGGCATCGGGCTACGCGCCGCCGAAGGTCGACGAGCCCGCCGCGCCCGGCGCACCCGCTCCGCGCACCGGTGATGGCGCCGGGCCGGCGGGGTCCGGCACACCGAACCAACCTGTCGCGGGTGGCCTGCCTCCGCAGGGTGGTGGCGCGCCGGCGGGTTCGCCTTCGAGCGGCGTTCCCGGCACTACGCCGGGAACTCGGCCCGGCAGCGGTGGCGGTTGGACCGGCACGCCGGGCAGCCCGGGCGCGCGCACTCCGGAACCCTCAGGTCCGCGCACCGGGCCCGATCGCGGGCCCTCGTCTCGGCGGCCGGGTGAAGCTCCTGAGCCGTCGTCGCGGCGGCCCGACCCGGGTTCGCCGCGCCGTTCGAGTGACCCGGCCCCGCACTCGCCGCATAGCCCCGACGGCTCGCGGCGCCCAGGCGATCCCGCCACCGGCGGCCCGCGGCGGCCGAGTGACACCCCGGAGCCCGTCGCGCGCGGCGGCTCGCCGACGGCGACCCGCCCGGAAGTCGACAGTCCACACCGGACTCCCGACGGAAAGCCCGGCGACCGGACCTCGCACCACGGAGAGCCGGAAGACCGCGCGCCGCACCACGACGAGCCCGAGCACCACGACTCCACCGTCCAGGGGGACCACCACGACACTCCCGGCCACGACACACCCCAGGACATCGGTCCGCACCACCACGACGACGAGCCCCTGACCCCGGACGAGGTCAACCGGCACCACTCCGAGAGCACCCCCGCCGGCAGCTCGTACCACCGCGGCGACACGGAGCTGGGGGACCTGCCGCACCGCGTCCAGCCGGACCCGGACGGACGCTACACCGTCGATGTGCACGTGACGTCCGATGGCCACGCGCGTATCGGCGACCGGCGCTACACGCCGGAGGAGTTCGCCGACGTCCTGCGCCACAACGCGGACTACGACGGCCGGCCCCTCCGGCTGATCGGCTGCGACGCGGGTTCCAACGACTTCGCCAACCGGCTTTCGCGGGAGCTCGACACCGACGTCATGGCGCCGACCAAACCGGCGTGGACCGACTCGAACGGCCGGGTCTTCTCGTCGGACTACGAGATCGGCCCCGACGGCCGGATGCGGCCGCGGATCCCGCCGGACGGCGAGTGGAGCGTGCACCACCCGGACGGCACGTCACATCACGCGGGCCAGGACGGGTTCGCGCCGGATTCGCACCACCACGACCCGGGTGACATCGACGCCGACAGCGCCCACGCGCGGGGTGACGACGTCAACGGCGGTGTCCCGGAGGAGGAGTTCGCCCCGCCTCCGGCGACCCGCACGTACAACCCGGACTCGCCGGAGTTCGACCGGCGGTTCGTGAACTGGGACCGGCCCGACGACGCCGAGTTCACCGGGCCGCGCCACCGCGAAGGCCACCCGGACATCGACTCGCCGCGCGATCTCGACGACGTGCCCGCCCGCACCAGCAACGCCGATCCGGCGCCCGACGGGGTGCCGCAGCCGCTGCACGGTGAGCGTCCGCTGGCGGGCAACGCGGAGTACCACGTGACCTACGAAAACGGCTCGAGCACGCGGTTCTACACCGACGCCGACGGGCACGTCACGCACGTCGAGGCGACGCCCGGCACGTCGACGCCGAACCACAACCCGGACCTGCGCTACCCGCTGATCCCCGGCGCGCAGTACCGCGTGCCGAACTTCCACGACCCGGACAAGGCGTGGACGTTCCACATCGGCGACAACGGCAAGCCCGACGCGATGACGGGCGACCCGAGCTTCGACGGCCGCAACGACACCTACCGCGACACCAACTCCCAGAACCGTTCCGGCGGCGAGGGCAAGGAGGCGTTCGCCGACCACCCCGAATACGGTGACAAGTACGAGAAGGTGCGCTGGGCCGGCGGCCACCTCGCGGCCAACGAGATGGGCGGCCCGGGTGAGTACGTGAACATGCACCCGCAGATGGCGGCGTCCAACAGCGGCAACTACCGCGACGGCTGGATCCACGAGGCGTCGTGGCGCAACCAGGAGACGGAGCTCGGTAAGTTCGCCAACACCGAAGGGCAGGACATCCAGAACTACCAGGTCGCCATGCACGGCGACAGCAATGGTGTGCCGGAGAGCGTCACCATGCGCTGGCAGGAGGTCGTCTACAAGACCGACGCGAGCGGGCACGTGGTGCTGGAGAACGGAAAACCCGTCGAGATCTCACGCGTGACCAAGGAACGCGAGTTCCCGAACAACCCCGCGGACATCAACTTCGGAAAGAACAGGCAGTACAGTGACCGATCCCGTTCCCGCTGAGATCGCCGCCGCGCTGGCCGGTGCGGCGCCGCCCGGGTGGGCGGAGATCGCGCTCACGGTGTCGGCGACCGTGGTGGCCAACGACTTCGCCCTGCAGGTGAAGCTGAGCGACGGCACCCCCGGCTCGATGGAGCTGCCCGCGCCGGTGAAGGCCGCGTTCCGCGCGCTGCGCGACGACATGTACGAACCCGGCCGGGGCACGTGGTTCTCCGCGACTGTGGTGCTTCGCCCGGACGCCGAGCCGCAGTTCTCCTACCACCTCGACGAGGACCCGAACTGGTGGCCGCCGCTGCACCCCAGCGCGTTCACGCGCGACCTGGAGGCGTACCCGCGCGACGACGAGCACGTGCCGCCGTGGCTGCGGAAGCTGCTCGACGAGGGCGGCGAGCAGGAGCGCTCGCGGGCCCAGGAGTGACCGCGGGGCCCGTGCCATGATGGGCCCCGCCCGAAAAGTCCGAACGATTCAGGAGGACACCACCGATGCCGTTCAAGTGGCCGCAGCTGGACCCGACCCAGCAGAACGAGCTGCTGGGTGAGATCACCACGGCCGTGGTCGAGGCCGTGCCGGCGGGCTGGCAGCAGGTGATGATCGACTTCCGCATGGTGGGCCGCAACGTCGACGCCGCCGTCGGGGTGAAGGACCCCAGTGGCACGTTCCGGCCGTGGGACCCGCCGGTGGACGTGTGGAAGCTGTTCCAGCGCCTGCGCGGCGGCATGTACACCGAGGGCGAGGGCACGTGGTTCTCCGCGCGCTTCGGCATCGAGCCGCCGAGCCGCTTCACGATCCAGTACAACTGGCGCAACGAGCCGGACTTCGACCCGTACCCGCCCGCCGAGCAGTTCGCGATCGAGCAGGAGCGGTTCCCGCGCACCGAGGAGTTCATGCCGGACTGGTTCCGCGCGCGCCTCGCCGCCGCCGGCAACTGACCACGTCGGGGGAACCGCATGAGCCAACCGCCGGTGCCGCTGACCGCGGCCCAGCAGCAGGACCTCGTCCAGCGCATCGGGCGGGCGTGCGCCTCGGCCACCCCACCCGGCTGGCGCCGGCTGCGCGTCGAATACCGGGCCGCAGGCCGCCACGTCGAGGCCGACGTCTTCACCACGGCCCCGGACGGGCGCGACTACCCGGCCCGCCCCCACCCGGAGGCCGTCCGCCTCCTCGGCGTCCTGCGCACCGGCATGTACCGCCGCGGCCGCGGCACCTGGCTCTCCGCGACCCTCCTGTTCACGCCCCAGGCACCACCACATCTCGACTTCCGCCCGGACGTCGAGCCCCTCTGGCGCCGCCCACCCCCGCCGCTCGGTTTCCAGGACGAGCTGCGGTTCTTCCCGCGCTCGGAGGCGTTCATCCCGCCTTGGCTGCACACTCGAGCGGGCTTGCCACCGCTGCCGGCACCGTGGACACCGGACCTGCCGCCTCCTGCTGCCGCACCGCAACCCGGCCCCGCGGACGCGCCGGGATCAGCCGCGGCGGTAGCCCACGCCGAGCCCGCGACACCCGTCGACGGCGCCACCCCGCCGCGCGGCAACACCGCACCGCCGCAAAGCTCGACACCGCCCGTTTCGCCGGCACCCGACCCAGCCGCACCGCGCCAGGAGGCCGGGCCCGCCATACCGGCGAGTGGCGAAACAACCACGGCGGCAGACGGCGGTGCAGCGCCCGAGGCCGCGGTGCGAGACACCGTCCTGGCCGATGAAACCGATGCGGCGGGTGAGGCAGCCTCGTTCGAGGGTGCGGCCATCGCGCCCGTGGAGCGGGACACCACGGCCTCGGTCGCCGCGGTCGGCACAAGCGGCGCCGCATCGCCGCAAAACGCTGCTGCCTCAGTGCAAAGCGGCGCCGATCCCGCACCGCAAGACCCGACGACGGAGGCTGTCCCCGCGGCGGAAAGCGGCGCTATGCCTCCGGCTGTCGCGGATCCGCCCGCGGCCACGGCGGCCGAGATGCGGACCCCGCGCGTGTACGACGGGCTCGACGAATCCGGGCAGCCCGTGGTCGAGCGTGAGCCGTTGCCCGAAGGTGAGCGTGAGCGCGTGTTGGCGTACCTGGAGTCGGCGCCGGTGGTGCTGGCGTCGCGGAGTTTCGATGTCGACGCGTTCGATCCGGAGCGCACGGACGTGGTGCCGCTGACGTTCCGGACCGACGGGAGCTGGGTGTGGCCAGGGGCGGTCGCGTACTACCTGCGGGAGCACGCCCTGGCGCCGGACCCGGATCTGGTGAGGCACATCCGGGGCCGGCGCTTCGCGGTGCCCGAGGTCGGGGAGCCCGCGCGCGAGCTGGCGCTGGCGGCGGTCACCGGCGCGCAACCAGTCCACTGAGGACGGTCAGTCCACGATGGTGAACCCGGCGTCGGCGAGGGCGGCCTCGACCTCCCGGCAGTGTTCGGGGCCGCGGGTTTCCAGCGCGAGCGCGACGTCGACCTCGCCGAGGGCGAGGCTGCCGGAGATGCGGGAGTGCTCGACGTCGAGGACGTTGGCGCCGAGCTCCTTCACGCACGTGAGCACGGAGACGAGCGAGCCGGGCCGGTCGGGCACGCGCAGGTGGAGCTTCAGGTAGCGGCCGCCGGCCGTCATGCCGTGCTGGATGATCTGCTGGAGCAGGACCGGGTCCACGTTGCCGCCCGAGAGGATCGCCACCACCGGCGGCTCGAAGGCGCCCGGGTGCTGCATCAGCGCGGCCACGGTGGCGGCCCCGGCCGGTTCGACCACGAGCTTCCGGCGTTCCAGGCACAGCAGCACCGCGCGCGACAGCGACTCCTCGCTGACCGTGACGACGTCGTCGACCAGGGACGACACGTGGGCGTAGCTGACGGGCCCGGGCTCACCCACGGCGATCCCGTCGGCCATGGTGTGCAGCTCGCGCAGGCGCACGGGCGAGCCGGCCGCCAGCGAAGCCGGGTACGCGGCGGCGTCCTCGGCCTGCACGCCGACCACGCGGATGTCGGGCCGCAGCCCCTTCACGGCCGCCGCGACGCCGCCGACCAGACCACCGCCGCCGGTGGCGACGAGCACGGTCTTCGCGCCGGGCACCTGCTCGAGGATCTCCAGGCCGACCGTGCCCTGCCCCGCGATCACGTCGGCGTGGTCGAACGGGTGGATGAACACCGCCCCGGTCCGCTCGGAGAACGCGACGGCCTCCGCGAGCGTCTCTTCGAGGACGGCGCCGTGGAGGTGCACGTCGGCGCCGTAGCCGCGGGTGGCCGCGAGCTTCGGCAGGGGCGCGCGCAGCGGCATGAAGACCGTCGACGAGATCCCCAGCAGCGACGACGCCAGCGCCACCCCCTGCGCGTGGTTCCCGGCGCTCGCCGCGACGACCCCGCGGGCCCGTTCCTCCGGGGTGAGGCCGTGGATGCGGGTGTAGGCGCCGCGGATCTTGAACGAGCCGGTGCGCTGCAGGTTTTCACACTTGAGGTAGACCGGGCCGCCGTGTAGGCGCCGCAGGTCACGGGCGTGTTCCATGGGGGTCACCCTGGTGATGCCCTCGAGGAGCTTGCGCGCTTCCTCGATCCGCTCGATGCTGACCAGTTCCATGGTTCGGGATGATGCCACCGACGGATGGCCGGGGTACGACCGCCGCGGGACCGGTACGCTGATAACAGCAACCACACGTGATCAGGGAGTGTGACCATGGCCCGCGGGAAAAACGCGACGACCGCCCGCGGCACGCGCGCGATCCGTTCCGCCGGAGTCCTGCCCCTCGTCCTGGGCCTCGCCTCCGCCGCCGCCCTCACCGGCGCCGCCTACTTCACCGTCGACGCCGCCGGCTGCGGCGCCCACTCCCAGTACATCCGCCACGACAACCACGTCGAACTCGTCGGCGGCTGCATCGACGGCTCCGACCTCCCAGCCGCCCCGGCGGAACAGCAGGAGGCGGTCCACCACTCGCTGCACACGGCCGGGCCGCAGCCCAGCGCCTACCGACCCTGATCCGCTCCAGACCTGTCTTCCGAACCCCGCGTCTCTCTGTTCGGCGCGGGGTACTTGCGTTCCGGGGCCTGCTCCGGCTCCCTTACTCCCCGGTTCCGGCTTCGGCTGCGGCTGCGGCTCCGGCTCTGGCTCGCGGCGACGCCGGCTACAGCTCTGGCTCCGGCTCCCTTACTCCCCGGTTCCGGCTCCGGCTGCGGCTCTGGCTCCGGCTCTGGCTGCAGCTCCGGCTCCGACTCCGGTTCTGGCTGCAGCTCCGGCTCCGGCTCCGGCTCCGGCTCCGGCTCGCGGCGACGCCGGCTACGGGGCCGAGCCGGGCCCCGATGCCGTCCGCAGCCGGCGCCGGACCGGCTCATCCGGGCCAGTTGCCTCGGTGGTCGGCTCGCGGTGACGCACAGGCACCCGCCGTCCGGGATACGCGTGAGTTATCCACAGCGGATTCCGCCGATGCCGAGTTGTCCACAGATTTCTGAAACGCCGTTTTCGGGCGCGTGACCTCGGTAAACTGGAGCAGGGCAGTCCCCCCGAGGAGGGCGGGGGTTTGTCTGCCGGGCGAGGGCCTGCCCACCGAGTGAGGGTCTGCCCGCCGAGCGACGGCCGGGGCCGCAGCGCGAAGTTCAGCCACCACAAGAGCCTGCCCGCCGACCGAGGGCCCGCCCACCGTGCCGGGGCGTGCGCACCGACCAAAGCTCAGCCACCAACGAGGGGCCGCCCACCGTGCCGAGGCCTGCCTACCAAAGCAAAGCTCAGTCACCAACAAGGGCCCACCCACCAAGCGAGGACCTACCCACCAAGCGAGGACCTACCCATCGAGCGTGGGCCATCCACCGGGCGGAGCCTGCCGAAGCTCTCCGCCGGGCGTAGACCTGCGCACCAAGCGATGAGCTGTCTGCCGGGCGAACACCCGCCCACCGGGCGAGGGCCGACCAAGCGCGGCCCTGCCCACCGAGCAACGGTCCGGCCACCAGGCGATCTACCCCAAGAAGCGGTGAACTGTCCGCCGTGCGAAGGCCGCCCACCAAGCCACCGACAAGGGCCTGCCCACCGAGCACAGCTCAACCACCGACGAAGACCCGACCACCCACCCATGACCCACCCACCAAGCGTGGCGGCCATCCACCCAGCGAGTGCCTGCCCTGCAAGCGATGAGCTCTCCGCCGCGCGCGGATCTGCACACCAACCGGCGAGCCCTCCCGGCCAGACACCCACTCACCGGACGAGCGCCCCACCGAGCACAGCTCAACCACCGACGAAGACCCGACCACCCAGCCATGACCCACCCACCAAGCGTGGCGGCCGCCCACCCAGCGAGTGCCTGCCCTGCAAGCGATGAGCTCTCCGCCGCGCGCGGATCTGCACACCAACCGGCGAGCCCTCCCGGCCAGACACCCACTCACCGGACGAGCGCCCCACCGAGCACAGCTCAACCACCGACGAAGACCCGACCACCCAGCCATGACCCACCCACCAAGCGTGGCGGCCGCCCACCCAGCGAGTGCCTGCCCTGCAAGCGATGAGCTCTCCGCCGCGCGCGGATCTGCACACCAACCGGCGAGCCCTCCCGGCCAGGCACCCACTCACCGGACGAGCGCCCCACCGAGCGGGAACCCGCCCACCGGGCAAGGGCCCGACCACCGGGCGAGGATCTACCCCGCCAAGCGTCAACTGTCCGCCGTACGAAGGCCCGCCCACCAAACGAGAACCTGCCCCCGAGCAAGGACCCGCCCACCAAGCGGTGAACTGTCCGCCGAGCCAAACCCACAGCAAAACCCCCGCACCACAACAAAGTGACACGGGGGTTCCGCCAAGCCGGAGCTCAGCCCAGCGCCGCCGTGAGGTCGGCGGTCAGGTCGGTGCCGTGTTCGATGCCGACGGAGAGGCGGAGCAGGTCGGAGGGGACCTGGAGGGTGGAGCCGGCCGTGGAGGCGTGGGTCATGCGGCCCGGGTGTTCGATGAGGGACTCGATGCCGCCCAGGGACTCGGCCAGGATGAAGAGCTTGGTGCGCGCCGCGAGTGCCACGGCGGCCTGCTCGCCGTCGGCGTGGCGGAAGGACACCATGCCGCCGAAGCGGCGCATCTGCTTGGCCGCGACCTCGTGGCCCGGGTGCTCGGGCAGGCCCGGGTAGTAGACCTGCGAGACCTTCGGGTGGGCGGTGAGCGTCTGCACGATGAGCTCGGCGTTGTCGCTGTGCCGCTCCATGCGCAGGGCCAGCGTCTTCAGGCCGCGCAGCGTGAGCCACGCGTCGAAGGGGCCGGGGACGGCGCCGGCGGAGTTGCGCAGGAAGAAGAGCTGCTCGCGGACCTCGTCCTCGTTGGTGACCACGGCGCCGCCGACGACGTCGGAGTGGCCGCCGAGGTACTTGGTCGTGGAGTGGACCACGATGTCGGCGCCGAGGGCCAACGGCGTCTGCAGGTACGGCGTGGCGAAAGTGTTGTCGACGACCAGGCGCGCGCCCGCGTCGTGGGCCACCCCGGCCAGCGCGGCGATGTCGGCGACGCCGAGCAGCGGGTTGGTGGGCGTCTCGCACCAGATCAGCTTGGTCTCGGGCCGCAGGGCCGCGCGGACCTCGTCGACGTTCGCCAGGTTCGCGACGGTGTGCTCGATGCCCCAGAGGCTCAGCACCTTGTCGATCAGGCGGAACGTGCCGCCGTACGCGTCGTTGCCCAGCACCAGGTGATCGCCGGGACGCAGGGTCGTACGCAGCACCGCGTCGGAGGCCGCCATGCCGGACGCGAAAGCCAGGGCGTGCCGAGCACCCTCCAGCGAGGCCAGAGCCTGCTCCAGCGCGGTGCGCGTGGGGTTCGCCGTGCGCGAGTACTCGTAGTCACCCTCGCGGGTGCCGCCGACGCCGTCCTGCGCGTAGGTCGACGTCTGGTAAATGGGCACGATGACGGCGCCTGTCCGCGGATCGGGCTGCTGCCCGGCGTGGATGGCGCGTGTTTCGAAACCCAGCTCGGAGTAGTCGTCGACCATGGTTCCAGGGTACGGGCCGGGTCCGACAATCCCGCCAGGTGGGATGGAATTCACGCCGACCGGCCCCGGTAACCGCTGGTCCCGGCCGTGCGGCCCCACCCGGCGGCGATGTGCCGGGCGGGACCGGTGCCGTCACCAGCCCTGCGGGCCACCCTGCTGCGGGGAGTAACCGCCCGGGTACTGCTGCTGCGGCGCGCTGCCGATGCCGACCCAGAGCTGGGTTGGCTTCACGATCGCGAGCACGAGCGTCACGATCGGCGGGATGAGCCCGATGATGGCGCCTGCGATGCCCGCGCCCAGGTACCGGCCCGACGCGCCCAGATCCCCCAGCGCCCCGGCGCCGGCCGCATTGAGGATCAGCGACACGATGCTGAAGACGATCGCCACGCCGCAGCCGATGATCACGCACATCCGGCCCACGGGCTTGTGCGTGAGCAGCGCGATTCCGCCGTAGATCAGCAGCCCGGCCATCGCGAGGTCGACCATCAGCGTGATCACGAAGAGGACGGTGTCGCCGCGCAGCGCCGTCAGCCCGATGATCGAACCGACCACCCCGATCAGCGCGACGACCCCACCCAGGATCGCCAGCACCGCCGTGGTGATCGCGGTACCGCCGCCCGGCTTCTGCTGCATGGTGCCCGGGCCGCCCGGGTACGCGGGGAACGGCTGGCCGTACTGCTGCGGGTACTGGCCAGGCTGCCCGTACGGCTGCCCCGGCACCTGCTGTGGACCGGTGTACGGCTGGCCGTACTGCTGCTGCCCGTAGGGTTGCTGGCCCGGCACGGGCTGCGGACCGGAGTACGGCTGCTGGGGGTTCTGCCCGTACGGCTGCTGCGGACTCTGCCCCTGCCCAGGGTTCTGGGGATAGCTCACGAAAGTTCCTCGGGATTCCGGCCCCCACCGGCTGCGGGGAGATGTGCTCGTATCGTGCCAGGTCGGCGGCGGTTCCGGGGCGAAAATCACCACTGTCCGGGCGCGTGTGTCCGGTACCTGAGGTAGGAGAACGTGGGACGCAGCGCCGCCAGCACCAGCACGAGCGGCGCGAGCACCATCAGCACGGCCCGGTCGACGTCCGCGAACGCGTTCAGCCCGAAGACGACCTCGAAGTAGGCCGCGTAGCCGCCGTTGCCGAGCGTGGGCTCCAGCAGGATCGCGCCGAGGGCGATCAGCGCGCCGAGGATCAGCAGCACAGCACCCGCGGTGGAGCGGAAGATCGTGCCGAGCGCGCCGAAAAGCAGGAGCAGCCCGGCGCCCAGGTACGCCCCGAGGTCCACGAGTGTCCACACCGGAAGGTCGCCGAGGCTGAACCCCGAAGGGATGTCGATGAACGACGTCACCGGCACGTAGCCCGCCGCCCCCGCCGCCACGAGCCCCAGCAGAGCGGCCACCACCGCCGTGACCCCCGACGGGCGGCCCCGGTGCGCCGGCGGTTCCGCGTGCGCGGCACCGGGCCGCTGGCGCGCTGGAGATCCGTACGGGCCGCTCAACTCTGCTCCCCCTCAGGTCGAAGGCGAAAACGAACGGCTCACCCTAGCCCGTAAAAGGCGATCATGGACGAGAAATGGTGAAGCGATGAAGAATGGGTGCCCGTTTCGCCCAGGTTCGGTATTGAGTCAAGATCAGGGAAGTGGATGTTACTGAAAGACAGCATTTCTCAATTTTCCGCAAAGATCCGCTGTGTGGGTGACAGTCGGGGATCGGGCTTGCGGTGACGTCGGAAAAGTGCCTGACCCCGACGCTTCGGCTCGGCTTGCCCGCGCGGACCGCAATACCGAGCGGTATTCACCGAGTTCGGCTGCGGCGACGTGTTGTTCGGCAGTTCCCGGTGATCGCGGTGCGAGTTCGATCCGGCCGCAAACGGTGGCTATCCCCTGACGGGTTCTTGATGGCCCCGCCCTGACTGGTCACGCCGGCAACCGCCGATCTGGACTCCAACACCGAATCGTGGTCCAGGTTGGTCCCGGAACGCGACGACGCCGACCGTCGACGGCAAGGCCGGTCTGTCGCAGCGAACGGCATTCGGGTCGGGGCGGGAGGGCGTGGACGGCAAAGGGCCCCTTCGATGTCTGGCACCGAAGGGGCCCTTCACGAGTGACTCAGGCGGTCACCACTGGGGCGGCTGGCCGTAGCCCTGGGGCGGCGGCTGCTGCCCGGGCTGGCCGTAGCCCGGAGGCGGCTGCTGACCCGGCTGACCCGGCGGGGGGCCGTACCCGGGGGGCGGGCCGTAGCCCGGAGGGGGCTGCTGGCCGTAGCCGGGCTGGGGCTGGCCGGGCTGGGGGAAGCCGCCGCTGCCGGGCTGGTCGGCGGGCTGGCCGTAGCCGGGCTGAGGGGGCTGGCCGTAGCCGGACTGGGGCTGACCGGGTTGGGGGAAGCCGCCGCTGGCGGGGTTCTGTGCCGGGGGCTGGCCGAAGCCGGGCTGGCCGAACGGGGGCTGGCCCTGGTCGCCGAAGCCGGGCTGACCCGGCTGGCCGGGCTGACCGCCGAACCCGGGCTGGCCGAATCCGGGCTGCCCGAAGGGACCGGGTTGGCCGAAGCCACCCGGCTGGCCCGGGCCGCCGAAGCCGCCACCGGCGGAGCCGCCGCCGAGGCCGACGAACTGGGCGGTGGGCGGGATGAGGCCGAGCAGGCCGACGATGAAGATCAGGATGCCGAAGATGAGGGTCGGCATCCCGATGCTGTCGCCGCCGGCGCTGCCCCCCGTGGCCGCCTGGTTCGGGGTGGTGCCGGAGATGAGGAGGATGCCGAACAGCCCGACCAGCACGCCGCCCACGGCGACGACGATCGGCACGATCTTCTTGAGCCCACCGCCGAGGCGGCCGGCCAGGATCAGGCCCGCGCCGCCGGCGATGGAGATGATCGCGCCCACCAGGACCATGATCACGTAAAACCAGATGGCGCCCGGCGAGGCGATGCCCGACTGGCTCAGCAGGTCGTTGATCTTGTCGTCGCTGAGCGTCTGGCGGGCCTGGTCCAGGCTGGACGAGTAGTCGCTCGCGTCGCCCATGTACAGGAACGACCAGATCAGCGACAGCACACCCAGCAGCGCCACGACACCACCGGCGATGAAGCCGTACATGCTGTTGCCGCCACCGGACGCGGCGGGCGGGGCACCGAAGGCCGGCGGCGCTCCGAAACCACCCGGCTGAGGCTGGCCCGGCTGGCCGAAGCCACCCTGCGGCGGTGCGCCGAAGGCACCCTGGCCCCCGTCGAACCCACCCGGGGCACCGAAGCCCTGCGGCTGGCCCGGCTGACCTGGCTGCCCCGGCTGGCCGAAGCCACCGGGCGCGCTCGGCTGGCCCCCGAAGCCCTGCTGGCCGAACCCGCCGCCCATGGCGGAGGGGTTGTCGGCCGCGCTCGGCGGCGGGGCGTACGGGATGGCCGGCGGCTGCGAGCCGGGCGGGACGAGCTGCGTCGACTCGGCGCCGAAGTGGCTTTCGCCGGCCGAGCTCGCGTCACCGGGCCGCACGACCTGCGTGGGCTCGGGGGCTTCGCCGAACAGGCCACCCTCGCCCGAAGACGGCGAGGCCTGCGAGTACGGCTGGCCCGGCTGGACCACCTGGGTCGGCTCCGACGCGCCGAAAGGACTGTCCTGCTGAGGTGTGGGTCCGCTCGGTGGGCCCTGCGGCGGCTGCTCGCCGCCGTCCCCGGGCTGGCTCGGTGGCTGCGGAGCACTCATGTGGGTCTTGAACCCCCTTGACGAGGACGCGAAAAAGTTCTATCGCGCCCACGCTATCGGATAGCGGGTCAGGGCGCTTGGAACGCCCCGTCCCGCTTTGCCGATTTATCGATCCGACCAGAGACAGGCGGGAAACCGACCGGAGGTTGCCCCGTCCGGCAAGCGTTCCGCCGTGGCTGTGGTCGGATCGACAACCGACAGCGCAGCGTCGCCAGTTACCGCCCGGCCAGGAAGCCCAGCAGATCGTGCCTGGTGACGACGCCCGCGGGCTTGCCGTCGATCAGCACGAGCGCGCCGTCCGCACCTTTGAGAGCCTTCATCGCCGAGCTCACCTGCTCGCCGGCGCCGATCGTGGGCAGCGGCGGCGACATGTGCGTCTCGAGCCGGTCGGCGAGCTGTGCTTTCCCGGTGAACAGGGCGTCGAGCAGGTCGCGCTCGTTGACCGCACCCACGACCTCGGCGGCCATCACCGGCGGCTCCGCGCTGACCACGGGCATCTGGCTCACGCCGAACTCCGACAGGATCGCGACGGCCTCGGCCACAGTCTCGTTCGGGTGCGAGTGCACGAGGCTGGGCAGCGAGCCGCGCTTCTTGGTGAGCACGTCGCCGACCGTCGCGCCCGAGGAGTCGGGCGGGAGGAAGCCGTAGGACGACATCCAGTCGTCGTTGAAAACCTTGGTGAGGTAGCCGCGGCCGCCGTCGGGCAGCAGGACCACCACGACGTCGTCCTCGGTGAGGCCCTCGGCGAGCTTCAGCGCGGCGGCCACGGCCATGCCGCACGAGCCGCCGACCAGCAGGCCCTCTTCCAGCGCGAGCCGGCGGGTCGTGTCGAACGAGTGCGCGTCGGACACCGCGATGATGCGGTCGGCGACGTCGCGGTCGTAGGTCTCGGGCCAGAAGTCCTCGCCGACGCCCTCGACCAGGTACGGCCGGCCGGTGCCGCCGGAGTAGACGGAGCCCTCGGGGTCGGCGCCGACGACCTGCACGCGGCCGTCGCTCGCCTCCTTGAGGAAGCGGCCGGTGCCGGAGATCGTGCCGCCCGTGCCGACACCCGCGACGAAGTGCGTGATCTTCCCGTCGGTCTGCTTCCAGATCTCGGGGCCGGTGGAGAGGTAGTGGCTCTCCGGGTTGGCGGGGTTGGCGTACTGGTTGGGCTTCCACGCGCCGTCGATCTCGCGGACGAGGCGGTCGGAGACGTTGTAGTACGAGTCGGGGTGCTCGGGCGGCACGGCGGTCGGGCACACGACGACGCGGGCGCCGTACGCGCGCAGCACGTTGCGCTTGTCCTCGCTCACCTTGTCGGGGCAGACGAACACGCACTTGTAGCCGCGGCGCTGCGCGACCATCGCCAGGCCGACGCCGGTGTTGCCCGAGGTCGGCTCCACGATCGTGCCACCCGGCTTGAGCGCGCCCGACGCCTCGGCGGCCTCGATCATCCGCAGGGCGATGCGGTCCTTCACGCTGCCGCCCGGGTTCACGTACTCGACCTTCGCGAGCACCAGCGGCTTGAGCCCCTTGGTGAGGGAGTTCAGCTTGACCAGCGGGGTGTTCCCCACGAGGTCGACGATGTGCTCGGCGTACTCCACGACTGCGCTCCTGCCCTTCCGCCGCCGGATCTCGGCGGCGAGACCCAGCCTAAACGCCGGGCCTGCGCTGTCCACTCAGGCCACGGCCTCGTCGAGCACGAGGGCCGCCCAGTCACCCCATCCGTCGACGGGCTTCTCGATCCAGCCCGGCGGCCAGCTGCGTTCGACGTCGGTGCGGGTGGTCGCGCCGAGCAGACGCGCCATCACGCGGTCGCCGAAGAGCGACGGGCCTTCGAAGGCCGCGCCCGTGAACGTGTCGCCGGTCCCGCCGAACACCGCGCCCCGGAAGTCGGCGAGGCCGAGGAAGCGGGCCTGCGGGAACTCGGCCTTGCTCGTGAACTCGGTGCCGCGGAACTCGGCGAGGGAGTAGAACGCGGTGCCGTAGCAGGAGATCGAGCGGATCCGGCAGTGCGTGAGCGAGAGGCGGGCGAGCTTGGCGCCGGAGAAGTCGAGGTCGATGTCGGACCAGAACATGCCGTTGTCCTCGTTCTGGCCGGGTCGCAGGTGCAGGCACAGCACGCGCTGCGCGGCGGCGCGGACCTCGGTCTCCTGGCGGTTGTCGGCGCCTTCGTCCTCGGGGTCGTAGGGCATCCGCAGGTACGCGCACAGCACGTTGACGATCGTCTGGCGCTGCGGCGGGTGCCCCTGCGCGAGGCGTTCGAGTGCGTAGATGCCGGCGAAGCGGACGGGCGCCTTGTCGCTGCCGAGCTGGTCGGCGGCCTTGCTGTAGGCGTCGGTGAAGCGGCGCTGGGTCGCGTCGTGGTCCTTCTGTTCCAGGTCGAGCTCGGTCGACCGCTGCCGGCGCGCGGCCAGCAGCAGGGCGGCCGCGCCGCCGGTGCCGACGACGACGTTCGCGGCGGTGCGCAGCGCGTCGAGCCGGGCGGAGTCCTGCGGGCTGCCGCCACCGAGCGTGGTCAGCAGCAGCACGGCGGCCGCGGCGGCGACCACGATCAGACCGCCGCCCCACCAGAGGATGGTCCGCGTGCGCAGGGCGCGGCTCCGGTTCGTCACGGAGGAGATCCTGCCAGTGCCCGATAGTGGTCCGCGTCGCCTTCGGCTTTGCGGGAGGCGGGACACGCGGCACTATGGTGAGCAACCGCTTAGCTCGCGCCATCGACCCGAGGAAGTGTCACGACATGCCCGAAGCCGTCATCGTCTCCACCGCCCGCTCCCCGATCGGCCGCGCGGCCAAGGGTTCGCTGGTCAGCATGCGCCCGGACGACCTCACCGTGCAGATGATCCAGGCCGCGCTCGCCAAGGTGCCGCAGCTCGACCCCGCCGACATCGACGACCTGATGCTCGGCTGCGGCCTGCCCGGCGGCGAGTCCGGGTTCAACATGGGCCGCGCCGTGGCCGTCGAGCTCGGTTACGACCACCTGCCCGGCTGCACCATCACGCGGTACTGCTCCTCCAGCCTCCAGACCACCCGCATGGCGATGCACGCGATCAAGGCCGGCGAGGGTGACGTGTTCATCTCCGCGGGTGTCGAGACCGTGTCGCGCTTCGCGAAGGGCAGCTCGGACTCCTGGCCGGACACGCACAACCCGCTGTTCACCGAGGCCGAGTCGCGCACCAAGGCCACCGCGGAGTCGGGCACGGACACCTGGACCGACCCCCGGGGTGACGGGCTCGTGCCGGACGTCTACATCGCCATGGGCCAGACCGCCGAGAACCTCGCGCGTCTCAAGGGCATCACCCGCGTGGAGATGGACGAGTTCGGCGTGCGCTCGCAGAACCTCGCGGAGAAGGCCATCGCGGATGGCTTCTGGGCCAAGGACATCACCCCGGTCACCCTCCCCGACGGCACGGTCGTGTCCAAGGACGACGGCCCCCGCGCCGGTGTGACGCTCGAGGGCGTCTCCGGCCTGAAGCCCGTGTTCCGCCCGGACGGCCGCGTCACCGCCGGCAACTGCTGCCCCCTCAACGACGGCGCCGCCGCCGTGATCGTCATGTCCGACACCAAGGCGCGGGAGCTCGGCCTCACGCCACTGGCCCGCATCGTGTCGACGGGCGTCACGGGGCTTTCGCCGGAGATCATGGGCTACGGGCCGGTGGAGGCTTCGAAGCAAGCCCTGTCGCGGGCGGGTCTGTCCATTTCGGACATCGACCTGGTGGAGATCAACGAGGCTTTCGCGGCGCAGGTGATTCCTTCCTACCGCGACCTGGGCATCGACCTGGACCGGCTGAACGTGAACGGTGGGGCGATCGCGGTGGGGCACCCGTTCGGGATGACGGGGGCGCGGATCACGTCGACGTTGATCAATTCGCTGCAGCACCACGACAAGCAGTTCGGGCTGGAGACGATGTGCGTCGGTGGCGGGCAGGGGATGGCGATGGTGTTGGAGCGGCTTTCTTGAGGTAGGTGGGGATTGGGGCCGCTCGCGGGGATCGTGGGCGGCCCCCTTTCTTTGTGGGCGGACTTTTTGTGCGGTGGCGTGCGTTGCGCACTGGCGCTACGTGCCGAGACGGGCTTCTCGTCCGTTAGCTCGGAGCGGTGGGTCGGTCCTTCCTTGCGCGCGATTCGACGGCCGAGGCCATCCGCCGAGTTATCCACAGCCAGTCCAGCCGATCTCGAGTTGTCCACAGATTCGCCGTAGGCCGTTTGCCGGCGCCTGACCTCGGTAGACTGGAACTGGGCAGCCCCCAGCCGGAATTCCCATCCGGTCAGCGGCGGCTACCGGCCACACGCTGCGAAGGCTCGTGCCGATGCCCGCCAGGCACGGCCGAAGGGCGGGAAAATCGCGGCGTGTCCGCCATTGCGTGCGGTCGTGCAGCAGTGGCTCGGGCTGGAGTGGAGCTCGGAGCAGATCAGTCACAGCCTGCGGCGGGGGTTTCCCGACCGGCCGGAGATGCAGGTGTCCCACGAGACGATCTACCAGGCCCTCTATGTCCAAGGCCGTGGCGAGCTGCGCCGCGAGCTCACCTGGGCCTTGCGGACGGGCCACGCTCACCGCATGCCACACAAGCGTCCTGACCAGCGACAACCCCGGTTCACCGCGCCCATGGTGATCATCAGCGACCGGCCGGCCGAGGCCAAGGACAGGGCCGTTACCGGGCACTGGGAAGGAGACCTGATCATCGGCAAGGACCAGCAGTCTCAGATCGGCACCCTGGTCGAACGCGCGACCCGCTACGTTCTGCTCGTTCATCTGCCCGGCGACCGGACCGCCGAGACCGTTCGTGACGCCCTGGCCGCCACCATGGCCGGTTGCCGACGGAGTTGAAGCGATCACTGACCTGGGACCAAGGCTCGGAAATGGGGCTGCACCACCAGTTCTCCCCGGCGGTTGACCTGCCGGTCTACGTTTGCGATCCACACTCGCCCTGGCAGCGCCGTACGAACGAGACACCAACGGCCTGCTGCGCCAGTACTTTCTCCAAGGGACCGACCTGTCGGTCCACAGCGCCGAGCGTCTCGCTAACCTCCTCACACCAGCCAGAAGGCAGCCTGGAGTCTGGAGAGCCCAAGCAAAGCGCCCCCGGCAGGTCGCCGAGGGCGCTTGTGTTGTTCCGAGCGTGCCGCCGGACAGCGGCAGAGCGGGAAGCGTCGATGAAGGCAAAACCCGGCGCCACAACAGGATTCAGCTGAGATCCACGGTGAGGCGCAAGACGACCCGCCGAAGCCGACGTCTGGTAGAAGGGCTGCCCGCGTGGCGAAACGCGAGCAGCCTCCCCCGGCGAAACCCAGTCCCTCAGTGCAGCGGCGCCGCCGGTACCGGAGCAGCCGTGTCGGCCGAGCCGGATGGGGGTGGCGTCGGGAGGAAGCGGCGGTTCGGCAAGAACGCGGCGGGCACCAGGCACACGGCCAGGATCACCGTGGCGATCAGGAAGGGCGTCGCGAAGGCGCCGGCGGCCAGGGCCGCCGCGGCGGTGTGCGTGGCGGGGTTCAGGGTGGCCACGGTGGCCGCCAGTTGGCCCTGGCTGGTCGGGACGCCGAAGCGGGAGCCGAGCAGTGCCGCGAGGACGATGGACATCACCGCGGAGCCGATGGCGCCCGAGGTCTGCTGCAGGATGCTCGTGGTCGTGGAGGCCTTGGCCATGTCCTCGGAGCGCAGGGTCTGCAGGGCGGCCGACGTGATGGGCATCATCGTGCAGCCCATGCCCAGGCCCATCACGAACGCGGCCGAGAGCAGCAAGCCGTACGGCGTCGTGGACGTGACCTGAGTGAACGGGATCATGCCGACCACGATCAGCAGCAGGCCGGGCAGCACGATGCGGCGGGCGGCGATCTTGTCGGCCAGGCGGCCGGTGAACGGCATGGCGATCATCGCGCCGAAGCCCTGCGGGGCGAGCAGCAGGCCCGCGTGCAGGGCGGACTCGCCGCGGACCAGCGTGAAGTACGTGGGCAGCAACAGCATCGCGCCGAAGAAACCCATGCAGAACACCGAAAGCGTGATCATCGAGACCGAGAACGCCCGGTTCTTGAACAGGCCCAGGTCCATCAGCGGGTTCGCCACGCGCAGCGCGCGCAGCACGAAGCTCACCAGCAGCACGATGCCCGCCACGGCCGGCAGCCACACCTCGACGGCGGTGACCGTGCCCGTGGACGGGATGCGCGAGACGCCGAAGATCAGCGCCGCGAGGCCCGGCGACACCATCAGCAGGCCGGCGAAGTCGAAGCGGCCGGACTTGGTCGCCTGGTCCTTCGGCAGCAGGCGCAGCGCGAGCAGGAACGCGATCACTCCGATCGGCACGTTGATGTAGAAGATCCACCGCCAGCTCACGGAGTCGACCAGCCAGCCGCCGAGGATCGGGCCGCAGATCGGGCCCAGCAGCATCGGCACACCGAGCACGGACATCACGCGGCCGATGCGCTGCGGACCCGCCGTGCGCGTGAGGATCGTCATACCGGCGGGCATCAGCATGCCGCCGCCGAGCCCCTGCAGGACGCGGAAGATGATCAGCGATTCGACGTTCCACGCCAGCCCCGCGAGCATCGACCCGATGAGGAACGTGCCGATCGCCAGCAGGTACAAGCGCTTGGTGCCGAAGCGGTCCGACGCCCAGCCCGTGACCGGGATGACCGTGGCCAGCGCCAGCATGTAGCCCGTGGCGACCCACTGGATCGTGTCGAACGACGTGCCGAACTGGATCGTGAGCTTCTGCAGCGCCACGTTGACGACCGTGGTGTCGAGGATCGCCATGATGGCGCCCAGCACCACGACGGAGGCGATCTTGAGCACGCCGCGGTCGAGTTTGTCGTCGAGCCCGGCGGCGCCCGGCGCGGCCGGACTCGGTTGTGCGGACATGCGGTGGACCATCCCCATCGTCGAGAGCGAAAAAGCCCGCAAGCCCAGCGCGGTGAAGTCTGATCCGCGGGGTCCCCCTAGCGTGACGTCGTCGAGGTTAGAGGACGGCACCGACAAAAAGCCATCGATTTCGCCCGGAGCACAGCAGAGGCGACTTTTCGCGTTCTCGACCCGCTCGCGGAAAGTCCTCCACCTGCACTGATGCACCAGGAATTCGGCCCAGCGACCGCACTCTGCGTACGCGCTCCGTTGCACGAAGGCGCATTTCTATAGGCGTACAGAACGCGTACACAGAAAAGGCGCCCCGTAGTTACACGGAGCGCCTTCTCGGGAGTCCTGCGCGAACGTCAGTCGCGCAGGTAGGACAACAGCCGCAGGATCTCGAGGTACAGCCACACCAGCGTGGTCATGAGGCCGAAGGCCGCGAACCACGCCCACTTGGCGGGCATGCCCGACCGGATCATGCGGTCGGCCTGGTCGAAGTCGAGCAGGAAGCTGAACGCCGCGATGCCGATGACCACGAGGCTGAAGATGATCGCGATCGGGCCGCCGTCGCGCAGCGGGTTGAAGCCGAAGAACAACGCCGTGACGAGGTTGACCAGCATCAGGACCACGACACCGCCGACGGCGCCGACGATCCACTTGGTCAGCTTCGGCGTGACCTTCACGGCGCCGGTCTTGTAGACCACCAGCATCGCGATGAAGACACCCGCCGTACCGATCAGCGCCTGCAGCGCGATCCCCGGGTAGAGCAGCTCGAACAGCCCGCTGAGCGCACCGAGGAAAATACCCTCGGCGGCCGAGTAGGCCAGCGTGAGCGGTCCGCTCGCCTTCTGCCCGAAGATGATCACGAGCGACAGCACGAGCCCGACGATCAAGCCGCCGAACAGCGCACCGAGCAGCGCACCGTTCATGCCGGTGACGCGGCCGAGCGCGTCGGTGACGAGCTGGTTCTGGGCCCAGATGGTCGTGACGACGCCGAACACCAGCGCGGTGCCCAGCGAAAGACCGGTCTTGACGACGACGTCGTCGACCGTCATCGGACGGTCGGCCGACCCGGCGGCCACCTGGCCCGGGCCGTAGCCGGGCACGCCGCCCTGGCCCTGCGGCGTGCCGTAAGGCCGCTGATCGAAGCCGACATTCGGCCCGTACTGCCCTGAAGCGGCCGAACCGCGGGACAGGTTGCGGAACGCCGGGTTGCTACTGGAACGCACCTGATCCTCCTGGATCTGCTGGCACCTTGCATCGGGTTCAACGACCGCTCGGGCCTGGTGGTTCCCGTCGAGACCGTCGAGTAAAGACAACTTTACCCTTTTGTCCGATCAGGTGGCCCGGCCCGCGCCGGTGTACACCGTATGCGACCGAGATCACGACCGTTCACCGCAGGTCACCCGATGGCCCCTAGACAATCCGGGTGATCAACCGCGAACCTTCACTTCGCGTGTTCGGAATGTGACCGAAGGCGTGTCGGGGAGTTGTTCGATCGTGTGACCTGCGTCGACGCAGAGGCGTCACGGCAGAGCCTGTTGAAGGAGTCAACACACCATGGGGTGGTCTTCACGCCCGCGCGCTCGCCTGCGCGCGGCCGCCGGTCTGGTCGCCACGGCCGTGCTCGGCGCACTCTCCCTCACCGTCGTCGCCACGACACCGGCCGACGCCGCGAGCCAGCACGGCGTCGGGCAGTTCGTGCCGGGCCAACGGTTCGACAACAAGGACCACAGCCCGAACTGGCTCGGGTCCTACCTGGTCAACGGCAAGAAGGTGTTCTGCGTCAGCTTCCAGCTGAAGGCGCCTGACTCGGCCGAGAAGTACAAGCCCGGCGACAAGCTGCTCACCAAGTGGGGCGACGAGATCCCCGCCGACAAGGCGGCCGACATCTCCTACCTGTTGCTGCGCTACGCCGACACGGACGACGCCAACACCGCTGCCGCGCTCGCGCACCTGCTGCACTCGTGGACCTCGGCCCCGCGGCCCGGGCACGACGACCTCAACCAGGCGCTGCCGGCCGACAAGATCGGCTACGACATCGACATGCACCTGCAGGGCCTGAAGGACCTGCCGGGCAACGGCGAGGTCGCCTACGACGACGTCGCCAAGCTCACCGCCGACGCCGAGGCCAACCGCGGCCCGTGGACCGCGTCGGTCACCCCGCCCAAGGACGACCAGCACCTCGGCACCGCGGCGGCCTGGACGGTCACCGTGAAGAACGCCAAGGGCACCGGCGTGCCGGACGTCGCGGTCAAGCTCGACGCCGCCGACGCGACGATCTCGACCGGCGACGCCGGGAACGACACCGACGCCGCTCAGGCGTCCGACTCGGCCGGCGGCAGCGCCACCGTGCAGGGCGCGCAGACCGAGACCACGCTCAAGACCGGCGCCGACGGCACCGTCTCCGTGAAGCTCTTGCCGACCGGCGAGCAGCCGAAGCTCTCGGCCTCGCTGTCCGCGCCGGCCGACCGGCCGTACGTGCAGAACCCGGTGAACACCGGGATCCAGAACGTGGTGTCGACCGGCGGTGAGAAGACGCTGACCGCCGAGGGCGTCGTCGCCGTCGCGAAGCCGGCCAAGGTCCAGGTGACCAAGAAGGACGCGAAGACGGGCAAGGGCATCGGCGGCGCGACCCTGCGGATCACCGGCAAGGACAAGAAGACCGCCGCCACCGGGCAGGACGGCAAGCCGCTCAACGGCCCCGACGGACAGCCCGTGGTGGTCACCACCGCCGGCGACACCGGCGCGGTGACCGTCGACAACCTGTTGGCACCGCAGGACATCTGCGTCGTCGAGGTGAAGGCGCCGCCGGGGTACGAGAACGCGTTCGACCCCAAGAACCCGCCCTCGGTGTGCGGCTCGCTGAAGCCGGGCGACACACTGGCGCTCTCCATCGCCAACACACCGAACGAGGTGCCGCACGCGATCCCCGCGGGCGACCAGCCGGTGGCGCTGGCGAAGGGTGCCGTCGAGACGAGCTTCTCCACGCCGGGGCTGGCCGGCCTCGCGGCGCTCGTGCTCATCGGTTCGGGTCTGGTCGGGTTCGCCGCTCGGCGGGCGTCCCGGAGGTAAGTGAGAGCGGTACGGGTATGGCACGCAAGAGCCGGTTGATCACCGGTTTCGTCCTCGGCGCGGCGAGTGTTCTCGTGGTGGAGCTCGCCACCGTCGTGATCAGTGCACCCCCGATGGCGGTGGTGGCCGGCAGCGCGCAGCCGGCCGCCGCCGCCCTCGCGGGGTTGCGTCCGCCGTCGGTGGCACCGTCTTCTTCGGCTCCGCCGGTTTCTTCTTCGGCGCCGCCGCCCTCGTCCTCGGTCGCGCCGCCGCCCGCCGCGCCGGTCGAGCACAAGCAGCCGCCGCCCCAGCAGCCGGGCACGCTGCGGCTGCCCGACGGCGGGACGGCCGCGATGGTGCGCCAGGACCTCGGTCCGGGCAACACGCTGCCGGTGCCGTCGAACATCGGGCAAGCCGCCTGGTGGGGCGCGGCGCTCGACGCGGTCAGCGGAGCGAGCGTGTTCGCCGGGCACGTGAACTGGAAGGGCGCCACGGGCCCGTTCGCCGAGCTGTGGAACGAGCACATCGGCGGTGAAGTGACCATCGTGGACAGTGCCGGGAAGACGTCGAAGTACCGGATCTCGCAGCTGGTCACCGTGCACAAGGACGACCTGCCCGCCCGGGCCGACGACCTGTTCGGCCAGGCGGGGCCGCACCGCGTGGTGCTCGTGACGTGCGGCGGCCGGTGGGTCGGCGGGGCCGACGGGTACGAGGAGAACCGGGTCGTGATCGCGGATCCGGCCTGAGTTGCCTCTTTCTCCCGCACGCCGCGCATCGGCGTGCAGTCTTGCCGTGGCACGAGGGGACCGTTCGCACCGGTGAACGGCCGCGCGAACGGCAGATTCATACCACTGGGCAAGGCGTCGCCTCCGAAAAAATGCCGCTCCGACCTGTGGGACCCCCGTCGAGCGTCAAGTTACTAGCGAGTAACATCACTCCCGCACGCTGTGGTCAGCGTGGCTTCCATGCAGCAGAATGCGCACAGGTCCAGCGGTGAACGGCGGAGGGTGATGGCGATGGCGACGTTCTTGGTGACGGGTGCGACCGGGTTGATCGGCCGCCAGTTCACCCGGTTGCTGCTCATGCGGCCGGACGCGGACCGCGTCGCCCTCGTGGTGCGCGCGTCGTCGAGGGAAAAGCTCGCGAAGCTGGTCGACGGGTGGCCGCACGCGGAGCGTGTGACGCTCGTGACCGGTGACCTCGGCGAGCCGATGCTCGGCGTGTCCGACGAGGACCGCGACGCCCTGCGTGGTGTGGACCACGTGGTCCACCTGGCCGCCCTCTACGACCTCACCGCCGACGACGAGACCAGCATCAAGGCCAATGTGGACGGTACGCAGCACGTCGTCGACCTCGCCGCGGACCTGCGTGCCGGCGCGCTGCACCACGTGTCGTCGGTGGCCGTCGCCGGTGATCACGAGGGTCTGTTCACCGAGGACATGTTCGACGTCGGGCAGCGGCTGATCACGCCGTACCACCGCACGAAGTTCGAGGCCGAGAAGCTGGTGCGCGAGCAGCACGAGGTGCCGTGGCGCGTGTACCGGCCGGCCGTGGTGGTCGGGGACTCGACGACCGGCGAGATGGACAAGATCGACGGCCCGTACTACCTCTTCCCCGCCATCAGCAAGCTCGCCGGGCTGCCCGACGTGCCGATCGTCGGCCCGGACCTCGGCGACACCAACGTGGTGCCGGTCGACTACGTGGCCAAGGCGCTCCTGGAACTGGTGACCACGCCGGGCCTCGACGGCCGGGCCTTCCACCTCGTGAATCCCGAGCCGCAGCCGGTGGTGTCGGTGTACAACGCGTTCGCGCGGTCCGCGGGCGCGCCGACGATCACGGTGCAGCTGGGCGATGGCGTCTCGAAGGGGCTCATCGGGCTGGTGAAGCTCAGCGAGCACATCCCGGGCTTCACGATCGCGCGTGACGCCGTGCTGGAGCGGCTCGGCATCCCGCCGGTGCTGCTGGAGACGATGGCGTTCCCGTCGGTGTTCGCATCGACCGAGACGCGCAAGGCGCTGGCGGGCACGGGCGTGGAGGTGCCGCGGCTCGACGACTACGCGGCCACGCTGTGGCGCTACTGGCGCGAGCACCTCGACCCGTTCCGCGCCCGCAAACACGGCCCGCGCGGTGAGCTCGACGGGCGGCGCGTGATCATCACCGGTGCGTCCTCGGGCATCGGGCGCGCCACCGCGCTGAAGGTCGCGGCCGCGGGTGGCGTGCCGCTGCTCGTGGCACGGCGGCAGCACGAGCTGGAAGAGGTGCGCGACGAGATCATCGCGGCCGGCGGCACGGCTTCGGTGTACCCGGCGGACCTGACCGACGAGGACTCGGTGCACAAGGCCGTCGACGCGATGCTGGCCGAGCACGGCCGGATCGACATGCTCGTGAACAACGCGGGCCGCTCGATCCGCCGGTCGATCAAGCTGTCGTACGACCGCATGCACGACTACGAGCGTGCGATGGCGATCAACTACTTCGGCGCCGTGCGGCTGATCCTCGCGGTGCTGCCGCACATGTCGGAGCGGAAGTTCGGGCACATCGTCAACGTGTCGTCGATCGGTGTGCAGGGCATCGCGCCGCGGTTCTCCGCGTACGCCGCGTCGAAGGCCGCGCTCGACTACTTCTCGCGGATCGCCGCCACCGAGACGCACGGTGACGGGATCACGTTCACCACGATCCACATGCCGCTGGTGCGCACGCCGATGATCCGGCCGACGAAGATCTACGACGCGTTCCCCACGAAGTCGCCGGAGCAGGCGGCCGACATGGTGATGAAGGCGCTGATCGAGCGGCCCAAGCACATCGGCACGCCGGCGGGGCAGGCCATCGGGCTCACGTACACGCTCGCGCCGGGCCTCACCGACGCGATCGCGTACCAGGGTTTCCGGATCTTCCCCGACTCGACGGCGGCCGGCGGCTCCGGGAAGCTCAAGATCGGCCGTGGCGAGAAACACCTGTCGCGGGCGGCGATGGCGTTGGCCCGATTGTCGCGCGGGTTCCACTGGTAGTCACGGTGTGTTTCGAGAGTGAGGCCGTTCAGGGGACGATCACCAGGTAGGGCCCGACACGTGGCGGTGAATCACCACTCCTGACGCCGACGACACAATGTGCGCGGGTACGGTCGGGCCCATGGTTCCCGAGCGAGACAACGGCCTCCTGCCCCTGCGGCGCGAGTACACCCAAGCCTGGCACGGCTTCGACCGCAACGAGGTGCGCCAGTACCTCGATCACATCGAGGCGCAGCTGCGCCGGCTCCTCAGTGATCGCGACGCGGCCGCCGCGCAGGTCGCCACGCTCTCGCGCGAACTCGAGACCGCGCGCGGCGAGGTGACGAAGCTGCAGAACCGCGTCGAGGAACTGATGAAGCCGCCGGAGCGGCCCGAGGACCTGGACGAGCGCATGCAGCGCACGGTGCAGCTCGCCCAGGCGCGTGCGGACGAGATCACGAAGCGCGCGCAGGTGGCGGCCGAGAAGCACTGGGCTTCGTCCACCGAGGCGTCGACGAAGCTGCGCGAGCGCTATACGCGGCTGGTCTCGGAGCTCGACAAGCAGGCCGAGGCCCTGCACTCCGAGCACGAAGAGGCCCTCAAGGAGACGCGCGCCGAGGTCCAGCGGCTCACCGTCGAGGCGGCGCAACGCCGGGAACTCCTCGACAACGAAGCCGAGCGCAAACGCCGCAAGATCGAGCGCGACTTCGACTCGAAGATCACCGCCGAGCGCACCGCGCACGAAAAGCTGATCGCCGACCAGCGCACGGCCAGCAAGAACCAGGCCGAACGCCGCATCGCCGAAGCGACGGCCGAGGCGAAGCGCCGCGTCGACGAGGCCACCGCGGAAGCCAAGCGCCGCCTCGACGAAGCCACCACCCAGGCCGCCCAACGCACCACCGCGGCGACCCGCAAGGTCGAGCGGCTGGCGGAGATCCGTGAGCAGGCGCGGAAGAACCTGGCGATGGCGGATGAGGTGCTGAAGAGCAGTGAGAGTCTGCTGGCGACGTTGCCGGCGGAGTCGGTGATCCCGTCGGCTTCGAAGCTGGTGGGTGGGGATGATCCTGCTGCTTCGGGTTCGGGTTCGGCTGCTGCGTCGGCTTCGGCTTCGGCCAAGCCGGGCGCTGCTCCTGCTCCTGCCGTGGCGGCGGCCAAGCCTGCGCCCGCTCCGAAGCCGAAGCCGGCGGTCGTCTCGGTCGACTCTCCGACCACTCCGGCTCCCACGGTGAAGCCTGCTCCCGAGTCGGCTGCTTCTTCTGCGGCTGCCGCGAACGGCAACGGCAACGGCAACGGCAACGGCAACGGCAACGGCAACGGCAACGGAGCCAAGCCGGTCACCCAGGCAGCGGGCAAGCCCTCCGCCTGACCCCATTCACGACCGAAAGGCCGCTTTCCCCACTCGGGAAAGCGGCCTTTCGTCTTCTGTCAACCCCGGTCGGCAGTTGTCCACAGGCACGCCACCTATCCACAGGAACGGCCCGATTCTCTTGCTACCAGCGGGTTTTGTCGGGGTCGCCGATAGACTGGACGTGTGGACGCCCCCTAGGGCCTGCCCTCAAAGTGGGCGGTGCGACCTGCTTTGATCTTGGGTTGTGGTGCGTAGGCATGAGTTGACTGACGAGCAGTGGCAGGTGGTCGAGCCGTTGCTGCCGGTGTCGGGGGCGAAGGGCCGTCCGCGGGTGGATGATCGTCGGGTGATCAACGGGATGTTGTTCAAGGCCAAGA